>CANGZP010000120.1 GCA_947458475.1 Cyclobacteriaceae bacterium
CTTGCAGACTCGGTGGAGCCTTCTTTTCTAAATCCTGTTGTTGCTCAAATGAAAGCGAATGATAGAGAAATTGACTTATATTCAATTTTTTCAATTCCTCATTCTTTGTGATGCCTATTAGGTAGGGCTCTAGCCAGTTTGAGGCATTTGCACAAAGGGAATCTACCGTCCAATCAGGCCAATCTTGTTCCTGGTGCCAGATTGCCGCGGAACGTACCCGAGCAATCAAACCCAGTACTGCGTCACTCCAATCCAATAAAAACCGTCCCTCTTCTTTTAGTGTTTCTAGCAGAATTTGTACTGCTTGATCAGGGTTCACTTTCGGAAATGGTCTATTTCCCAAGACAATCGCTCCAATCCGTATTTCAGCATGGGCTTGAAGCCCTCCTTTCTTTCGGTCCCATTCTAGCACCTCTTTGGTTTTGAGCATGGGAACCAAATCCTTGGGATTCAAGGGCGCTGCCATCCATATTTTGCCCATTCCATCACGTGCATCCAAGTGGGCTACTGCCAACCAGGATTCATGCGCCAAATCATCCTTATGACCGAGTTGCGCTATTTTGCCGTTGGCAAGTTGAAACTGTGCATTGTTGCCTGGCCTAGCAGCAGCTATTCGTTCGGGATAGGCATAAGCGAGCAAGAGCCCTGTGGCCCAAGGATCCACCGGGGAATTTTCAGGTACTACGGAAAATAGTTTTCGGTATTGCCCAGCTACTTTATCAATCTTTTTGTAGGCAAATGCCCCATTCACCTGTCCTCGAAAGCGTCTCAACCCTTCTATTCGTAAGTTGAGGTCTACACCAGCTTGGGATGCAAGTGGATCCTTTTCCTCAAGAATGGCTGCAATATCGGTTGCTAAAGGAAGGAGGTTCGCCTTTTTTGCATACAAGAGCATGTGTGCGATTCGGGGATGTGCGGGTACCTGGTGCAACTCTTTTCCATGAGCAGTCAGATTGCCTTGGTCTAGTCCTTCGATGGCTTCCAGAACTTTTTCCGCGGACACCAAAGCATGAACTGGAGGAGGATTGAGCCAAGTCATGCTTCGGATATCTTTTTTACCCCAAACCAGCATGTCCAGCACCAAGGAGGTGAGGTCTGCATCCAGGAGTTCGGGTATCCGAAAATCAACCAGCTGTGCTTGCGTACCCTTGCTCCACAATCGGTAGGAATGACCTGCAGCAAGCCTTCCAGCTCTACCGCTTCGTTGATCCGCAGAATCCTTGCTGATGCGATGAAGCTCCAGTTTGGATAGCCCAGAGCGTGCATCAAAGCGATTGGACTTCACAAAACCCGTATCCACCACCACTGTTACACCCTCAATGGTGAGGGAGGTTTCTGCGATGTCTGTGGCAAGTACAATTTTCCGCTTTCCACTGGGATGGGGGAGAATGGCTCGCTGCTGTTCGGAGAAGTTAAGTTGCCCAAATAAAGGCACCACCAGATCCGAAGGCAATGCCCTTCGCAATACCTCTTCAGCCTTCCGGATATCCCCTTGGCCTGGTAGAAACACCAAGAAATCTCCAGGATGCTGCTTGGTTAAAGGGATGATTTGCCTCGCTGCATCCTCTCCAATGGAATATTCGTCTACTTCCTGTAGGTAGTTGACTTCTACAGGATACTGTCTTCCTTTACTTTGAATCACAGGTGCCAATAGCAGTTTGGAGAGCTGCTCTGAGTCAATTGTGGCTGACATCAGTACGATTCGAAGCTCCTCCCGAAGTACCTGTTGCACCTCTCTACACAGCGCTAATCCAACATCTGAGAAGAGATTTCGCTCATGAAACTCATCAAAAATGACCATGCCTACCTCCTCGAGTGCATTGTCTTGATGAAGCATTCGGGTAAGAATGCCTTCGGTAATTACTTCCAATCGTGTGGAAGCACTGATGCAAGTATCAAAGCGAATGCGATAGCCTACCGTCTGCCCCAACTCTTCTCCAAGCATGTTGGCCATTCGCTGCGCAATACTTTTGGTCGCCAAGCGGCGAGGTTCCAAAAGCAAGATTTTTTTGCCTGCAAGCCAGGGTTCATCCAATAATGCCAAAGGCAAAAGCGTACTTTTTCCTGCGCCAGGAGGGGCCTGAATGATTAAGGAAGAGTTAGCCGAGAGGCTTTCTTTGACTGCAGGGATAATTTCCGCTACGGGTAAGTCGAAGGAACTGGGATCAAAATCAGGCATGGAGCACAAAAATACAACCCAGAACCTGGATTCTAGAATTTTTGTTGATTCAAAAATAAAGCCCACAAGAAATAATCCTGTGGGCTCTGATCGGAAATTAGGTGTTTTAAGCGCCTATTTTGGCAGCTGCTTTTCCATATTCCCATCGAATCTCGAAGGAATCACCTTTTACTTCGTAAACCAATCTTTCCTCTAGGGTGGAGCTTTGCTGAGAAGGGACATTTACACGAAGTACATCTTGTTTTTCATCGTAGGTATAAGTTCCCCACTGCTTGGCAACTTTGTTGAACACAAAAGTGGATTGGCTTTCTCCAGGAATAACGAAGAAGCTGTAAGTACCAGCAGCTAATTTTTGACCTTCTACCGTGATGTCTTTGGAGGTAGTAAAGGTAGTTGCATCATTTGCTCCAGCTCTCCAGATTTTTCCAAAAGGAACCAAATCACCCCAGATCGTACGTCCCTTTACGGCAGGAGAGGAGTAGTTGATGGTGATTTTAGCACCTGAGACCTCACCCTCTGCAGTTTTTGCTGGGCTAGGCTTCTCTTGTGCTTGTGCAGCCAAAGCAAAGAAAATGCTTAGGGAAAAGGCAAGAATTAGTTTTTGAATTTTCATTTTTTGGTTTTTTAAAGTGAATCTATGTACTGCCAAACCTTCCGCAGGATAAGGGTTAACCTCCTTACTGAAGAATGGTTTAGCTTTTCTGAATTTTAAAGTTTCCTGTTTAACCTTAAATTGTTACCCAAGCCTGCTTTTTATTACTTTCTACGATTCGCTCTCCAATCAACAACTCACGCCAGCCATCCGCAAAGGTTGGGAAGGTAGGTTGCTCAGGTTGCTTTCCTGCAGCTACTGCAGCGTAAACCTCCTTAAAGAGCTGCTTGGATGTATCTGGGAAACCTTCGTTGTGTCCTCCTGGGAAACTTACCAAAGAACTAACTTCTCGATGCACCAAGGAAGGATCTTTCATGAGCTGTTCGTTGGCCTTTTCACGCTTGCCAATCCACAATTCGTTTGGACGTTCTGAATTGAATTCAAATGCAGATACAGAACCAGCAATCTCAATATTGAGACGGTTTTTACGCCCTGCATTCACTTGAGATACGGTAATTGAACCTTTAGAACCGTTGTCAAAACGAAGAAGCACTGTGGCATGATCTTCGGTGTTGATGGGCACTTCTTGGTAATCGGCTGGAGTCAGCATTTTACCTGAATAGGTTTCGATGGCCTTGAGCGGCTTCAATCTAGTTTTATGGACGGTAGAAAAATCAGCCATCACTGCGGTGATTTTTAGACCAGTGACGTACTCTGTGATGTCCAATAAGTGAGACCCAATGTCAGCAATGGCACGGGAATCCCCTGATTTATCTGGTTCCAATCTCCAGTTGTAATCGGTTTGGAGGAAAAGCCAATCTTGAAGGTAGGAACCCATGATGGAATACACTTCTCCCAATTCCCCTTTTTCACGCATGACCTTCATCTGTCTGACCATTGGGTAGTAGCGCAGATTGAAGTGGACTGCATTGACCAAACCAGTGGTCTTGGCAATTTTTACCAAGTCCTCAGCTTCTTGTAGGCTGATGGCAAGAGGCTTTTCACATACCACATGTTTCTCTGCTTCCAAAACCGCCTTTGCTTGGCTGTAATGCAGGAAATTTGGGGTACAAATATGGACAACATCGATATCCTCTTGCTTGAGCATATCTGCAAAAACATAGGCTCGAGGAATGCCCAGTTGTTTTGCTTTTTCCTCTGCGAGCTCTTGGCTGACTTCTACCAAGGCGACTACTTCTACATTCGGTATTCTTCTCAGTGCTTCTAGGTGTGCAGGTCCGATAAATCCAGTTCCGACTATGGCTGCTTTGATGGTTTGAGACATTTTTTTCAGGTTTGGGTAAAAAAGATGAACCGAAGTTAAAAAAAATCTGAGCCCAACAAAATGACATTTTTTTAGTGCCAACATTTAATTGAAGATCTAATTCAAAATAGTGGGGGATTAGTTTTCAAAATAAAAATGATTTACAACTGAGCCTTTCTTATATCCGCCCACAAAAAGGTATGGGTTTTTAGATTCTTTTTTTGTAGTTTAAAAGCCTAAAATCAAACCAGATATGGCAAATTTTACACTAAAAGTTAATGGAACCACTCACCAAGTGGAAGTCGAAGACGACACCCCATTGCTTTGGGTCTTACGAGATCATTTAAACCTTGTTGGAACCAAGTTTTCTTGCGGCATCGCCCAATGTGGCGCATGCACGGTTCATGTCAATGGAAATGCTACTTTTTCCTGTGTAACTCCTGTTTCCAGTATTGGAAATTCTGAGGTAACTACCATTGAAGGACTATCCAAAGAAGGAGATCATCCGGTCCAAAAGGCTTGGGATGAGGTCGATGTGGCCCAATGTGGCTATTGCCAGTCCGGACAAATCATGACTGCAGCTGCTTTTTTGGAGCAAAATCCTTCGCCAACGCTCGAAGAAATTGACAATGCGATGAATCGAAATATCTGTCGCTGTGGAACTTATCATAAAATCCGTGAGGCCGTTGCGCTTGCCGCTAAAACCAAATGACCATGAAAACTCAAACAGGAACAAGTAGACGAGATTTCTTGAAAATCGCAGGAACTACTGCAGGTGGATTGGTGATTGGCTTCAACTGGTTTAGCTGCGACTCTCCAAAAATGGAGGTACTTAGCATCGAGCAAGTATTGGCTCAAGCCAAGTCCTTCAACAGCTTTTTATCCATTTCCCCAACTGGTGATGTAGTTATCTTTTCGCCCAACCCAGAGCTAGGTCAAAACATCAAAACCTCCTTCCCTATGGTTGTCGCTGAAGAATTAGAGGCGGATTGGGCAAAAGTGAGGGTAGCGCAAGCCAACCTAGATCCAGAGAAATATGAACGCCAACTCACAGGCGGATCCGGAGCAATGCCGCACAGCTGGGAAAGACTACGTAAAGCAGGAGCTACAGCAAAGGCTGTATTGACTCAGGCTGCAGCACAAACTTGGAAGGTGCCTGCATCGGAATTGATCGTTTCCAAAGGCATGATTTCGCATGAAGGTTCTGGAAAGAAGGGACATTTTGGAGAATTTGTGGTGGTAGCAGCCACGCTTACCGCTCCTGAGGAAGTTACGCTCAAGGACAAAAAAGACTTTACCATCATTGGAACTCCTGTTAAAAATGTGGATGCCAATGATATTTATACAGGTAAACCTATGTATGGGCTTGATTTCCAGCGCGAAGGAATGCAATATGCCATGGTCCAACGCGCTCCTTTTGGCATGAAACTAGTTTCGGTAGACGATAGTGCAGCAAGAGCAGTAGCTGGAGTCACGAATGTGGTCACTTTTGGTTCAAGTGTAGCCGTAGTAGGTAGCTCTACCTGGCCACTGATGAAGGCCAAAAAATTATTAAAAATTAACTACGAACCCGATGGTGCTGTGGAAAGTACGGCTGATCACGACCGTCTTTTCACGGAATTGCTTGCATCCGGCAAAGCCGAAGTTAAACGAAAGGATGGCAATGTAGCCGCTGCATTTAAAGCAGCAGCCAAAGTAGTCTCTGCAGAATACCAGTGTCCTTTCCTGGCGCATTCTCCGATGGAACCGGAAAACTTCTTTGCACACGTGCAAGGAGACAAGGTGGAACTAGTCGGTCCAACTCAAACACCAGATCGTGCTCGCCAAGAAACGGCTGCACTCCTCGGTATTCCTCCAGAAAATGTATCTGTGGCGATCACCCGCTTGGGAGGAGGATTTGGAAGAAGACTTCGGGCGGATTATGTAGTCGAAGCTGTAGAAGTATCTAGAGCCATTAATGCCCCAGTGAAAGTAACTTGGAGTCGTGAAGATGAACTAACTGGCGGTGCGTATCGACCAGCTGTTCGTTACCGCTTTGAAGCTGCCTTGGATGCCAATGGAACGATGACCGGATACAAGCTTAAAGGTGTAGGCATGAATGCCGGCAACACTACTCGAGAGGGCAACTTTCCTTCTGGAGCTGTAGACCACCTGCTGATCGAATCTGTGGAGCATGCGTCAACTATCACCACCAATGCTTGGAGAGCACCCATCACCAATTTCCTAGCTTACGCTGAGCAAAGTTTCTTAGACGAAGTTGCTTTAGCGGCAGGAAAGGACCCTGTTGATTTCCGCATGGAATTACTCAATCGTGCAAAGACCAACCCAGTAGGGGAGTTGGGTTACGATGTAGATCGAATGATTGGGGTGGTCAAAATGGCCAAAGAAAAATCAAATTGGGGCAAGAACCCAACAATAAAACAAGGGTTTAGCGTCTATTTCTCACACAAGTCCTATGTGGC
>CANGZP010000121.1 GCA_947458475.1 Cyclobacteriaceae bacterium
ACGATGGAATTGAAAAAAGAGCGTTGCAACATGCGTTGTTCTGCATTGTTGATGTTCAGGGATTTGATTTGACTCTCCAGCTTTTTGTATTCTACCATGGGATAGAGAGCCAAGCATTTGTCTTCAGCCATGCGAAGCATGAGCGTCATGCCATTGGCCTGAGGAATTGCCGCCTTAATCTTGGCGGGCAATGCCAAACGACCCTTGGGATCTAGCTTGCTATCGTATTGACTGTTGAACATGGTTGAGTGACTCCTATTTGGCAAAATTTGAAGTAAGCAAAAGTAAGCAAAGAAGTTTTAAAATTTACCACTTTCTCCCACTTTTCACCACTTTGTTTCAAAACTAGCCAAAAGTTTAAGTTTCGGCAATAGTTTTTAGTAAAAAATGCAAGAAATTTTTGAGAGTTTTTTTGGGCACTTCTTGAAAAAATAGTTTCATAAAATCTTTTTATCTATCTAAAAATCAGGTAGTTAAACTAGTTTTTTCTTGCCTACTTTAATTTTGGAGCAAGACAAGCGCTATTGGACATTGGAGATTTTTTTTTGAGGCGCATTTTTTCTGACTTAGGCGGTTTTTTTTGCAAAAAAAAACCTGTCCGATGGGACAGGTTTTCTAGGTGAAATTCAAGCTTAATTTTTTTCTTTTTTGAGTTCTTCTTGAAGGATCAATTGGAGCTCTTGAATGCGGGCTTGTTGCTCTTTTTGCCAAACTTCCATTCGCTTTTGGAACTCTTCCATCCTAGGCTTATTGGCTAATTCCCATTGCTTTATTTTTTCTTCCCAATCCTTCCATTTCGGACCTTGTGATTCTTCCCAAGCCTTCATTTTGGATTCAAACTCCTTCATTCGAGGTTCATTTGCCTTCTCCCATTCCTTCATTTTGGCCTCAAATTCTTTGAGTTTAGGGGCAAATTCATTCTGGAATTTTTCTTCCCATTGTGCAATTTTTTCTTGCCTTTTAGCTTCATTTTCCTTCCATTTGGCTTCCCATTCTTTAGCTTTCATCTCGGCTTCTTTGGCTTTCATCTCCGCTTCCTTTGCCCAATTTTCTGCTCTATCTTGCTCAGATTTTTGCCATTTTTCCTTTTCGTTTTTGCTCATTTTGGTGGTGTCTACCTGAAAGAACACTCCTTCCACAACTTGAATTGGAAAACCCTCTACTTGCATTAAAGGAAAGGAAGGTATTTCAAAGTTGGTCATAGGCGCTAAAGGCATTATCGCCATCGGTGGTATTTCGGCCATCGGAGGCATAGGTGCCATTGGAGGCATTACGGGCATCGGGGCCAAAGGATTCATGCCCGGCATTGAAGGCATCGGGGCCATTGGAGCCATGGCTGGCATTGGCACACCTTCCACCCGTCTACTTGTTAGCTTTTCTAGAGCAGCTTTTGCTTTGGAACTCAATAAAACGGTGTCCCCTCCATGAATCAATTTGCCGCCTTTGATCAGGTATGTTTTCCCATCATCTAGGGTCAAGCTGAGGTCCAAATCCTTGTTTGCTTGAATTACCATGGTTCTTGCGGAATCCATCCCAGATTTGCGGGTAGTATCTTGAAGATAAACTAAATCGGAGCGTTCCGAATTTTGCTCAAAAGCAGCCCGCATGGGGGCAGTATCCTGAGGTGCACTCGCCACCAGGCCAGCGCAAAGCAATAAGGTAAGTACCATAGGAATAGAAATTAGTGGGGTTTGTGGATAGTTTTCAGTTGGATAACCTAGCATGCGCTTGATGCGAAGCAAGGTTGGATTTCTTTTTTTGCCTGCTGCGAGTGAAAGTTCAGGTGGATGTTGGCTTGCAAATTGGAGCACTTCTGCCAAGGCATTCGCCAAATCTGTGGAAGAAATTCCCGCTTTTAGGGCCAGTTCATCGGCTGCATTTTCTCGAAGTTCCTTCACCGTCTGACTCATCCACCAGTAACAAGGATGAAAGAAAAACAATACTTCCAAGGTTGAAAGTAGCAAGTTGCTGAGGTAATCATTTCGCTTCACATGCGCGAGCTCGTGTGCAATCACCGCTTCCAAATGCGCTGGCGAAAGCTGAAAAATCAACGCGGCAGGCAAGAGAATGACCGGAGTCATGACCCCAAAAGTGACGGGGGAATGCGCCCTTCCCGTGGTTCGGATTTCAATTTTTCTGGATATCCCTAAAGTTTCTACCAACCGATCGATGCAAGTTTGAACTTCCAGATTTTCGAAGGGCAGAGAGGTTTTTCTCAAATTTCGGATCTCTGCAAATTGACTGATTAAGCGAAAAAGGAATAAAATCGCTCCAAAAAACCAGAAATTAACCACTAAGGAAAGATTTTGCTCGGTCCAGAATATCCCTTGTGTAAGCCACACCTCCCAATCAAAAGAAGGGTTTGAATTCACCAGATCTACAGGCAAAATAAGCTCCCCTGAGGTAAGTAAAGGCATTTCTACTGGTCTGGTCCAGAGGTATAAAAAGGTGGCCAGCGTAGCTAAGAAAGAGAGCATGAGAGCTCCTACAGCCATTCCATAGGTGAGCGCAGGCGATGCTTTTCGCGCCACTTTCAAGGCCAACCACAATACCCCAGCTACAACCAGCAATTGCCAAATGGAATGAACCAGCGTCCAACCTAACGCATGGAGCAATTTATCGGAAATCCAATCGGTCATAGGAGTCATCGGTTTTCTTTTTCAAGTTGATCCAAAAAGGCCCTAATTTCTTTTAACTCTTCTTTGGAAGGCTTCTCTTGGCCCAAGGCCTGCATCGCCAATGAGGTAGAAGAGCCTCCAAAAGCGATGGAAAGCAGGTTTTTAACCAAAGATTTTTGCGTTTCACCCTGCTGAACCACCGGCCGATAGCGATGCGTACGGTTCTCTTCGTCTCGAAGCAACATTCCCTTCGCATGCATAAGCTGCATCATTTTTAGGGTGGTGGTGTATCCGGTTTCCTTGGTTTCTGCTAAGCGCTCATGGACCTGGCGCACACTGGCATCTTTTAACTCCCAAAGAATCGACAAGATCTCTAATTCGGACTCGGTAGGTTTGGTCATGATTTAAGTACGATTTATTTCGTACCAAAGTTATACGAAGGTTTTCGTATTATCAAAAAAATAGTACGATTATTTTCGTACTTAATCTTTAATTCGACTACGATCCTGCTTTAGATCGGTTTTGAATTGCTTTTTCTCCCTTTTTTTCCAGAGATTTTCTAAAAAGTTCCCCAATCCAAGGCCAAGTTCCAGCGATTTTAGCAAGCAATCCCCTGGATTCTGGAATACAGACCAGCACACGTGGGCGCTCCATCACTCCCAGGATCACCTGCACTACTTCTTTTGGCTCCAGCACTTTTTTGGGACCACTGAAGGTCAACTTGGCTTCTTCGGGATAGCCCAACTGCAGGTCCAACATCGGGGTATTCACCAAATCGGGACAAATCACGCTCACCAAGACCCCATAGCGCTTCAACTCCGCTGCCACGGACAAGGAAAATCCCCGCACCGCAAATTTGGAAGCTGCATACAAACTCAATCCGGACACAGGCGCCAATCCCGCCAAAGAAGAAATATTCAAAATATGTCCAAAACCTTGTTCCTTCATCACCCTACCCACTACGGTGGTTCCCAAAATACTGCCCTTGGCATTACAGTTCATGTGGAAGTCAATATCTCCCAATGCGTAGGCATCGACAAATCCTGGTCGAATCACCCCCGCGCAATTGATCAAATGTGAAATCGCAAGCCCACTTTTTTCTGCTAGTGCCAGTACTCGCTCCCAGGTGGCCACCTGAGCAACATCCCCCGAGATCCAAAACACCGACTTATGACCATTAGCCAAATTACTCAGAATTGGAGCGTCCAAATCCACCAGGATTAACGGGATTTTGCGCTCCAAAAAAGTGTGTGAAAGTTGCTTTCCAATACCGCTAGCAGCGCCAGTAAGTACAATAAGGGTTGGTTTCATGGGCATCAAGTAAAAACGAAAAATAGGGAAAGAAACTTAAAATCCCGAGGGTTCATTTTTTGTAGTTTTACCAAAAATCAGCCCCCATTTTGAAGGGTTTTGAACTAAATTTGAAGAGTATCTCCAAAATCTAACCATGGAACAACCAAACGTTGATTCTCATTACGATCTGTTGATTCTGGGGGCTGGTCCCATCGGTCTCGCTTGTGGCATTGAAGCCAAGAAAGCGGGTCTGAATTACCTCATTCTCGAGAAAGGTGCCCTTTGCAATTCGATCTACAACTATCCGGTCAACATGACCTTTTTTTCTACTTCAGAGCGCTTGGAACTCGCCGGCATTCCCTTTATGTCGGCAGGAGCAAAGCCCACCCGAACGGAAGCCCTGGAATATTACCGCAGAATTTACTTTTTATTTGACCTGAAAGTCAACTTGTACGAGGAGGTGAAAACACTCAAAAAAGAGGAGGATATTTTTCACATCCACACCTCAAAAGGAGTGTATACAAGCAGAAAAATCATCCTGGCAACCGGCTTTTATGACCTCCCCAACTTGATGCATGTTCCTGGGGAGGAACTGCCCAAAGTCCTGCATTACTACAAAGAACCTTGGCCTTTTGTAGGTCAGAAAGTCTTGGTGGTTGGCGGAGCCAACTCTGCCGTGGATGCCGCCCTAGAGTGCTGGCGCAAAGGTGCCCAAGTGAGCATGGCACTGCTCGGCGATGAAGTGGATGAAAATGTGAAGTATTGGGTTCGCCCTGATATCCTAAACCGCATCAAGGAGGGATCCATCCAAGCAATCAGAAATTCCAAAGTCATTGAAATCCTCCCCACCGAAGTCCGTCTAGCGACTCCAGAAGGAGAAATTCGCCTACCCAACGACTGGGTACTCGCCCTAACTGGGTATCGGCCCAACTTTAGTTTGTTAGATCAACTGGGTGTTACCCTCAGTTTGGATGAGAAACGCCAACCTTGCTACGACCAGACCAACCAAGAGTCCAATGTGCCGGGCGTGTACCTTGCAGGGGTGGTCTGTGGAGGACTCAATACCCGGGAATTTTTTATTGAAAACAGCATATCCCATGCTGCAGCCATCGTTCAGGATATCTTGAAGAAATAATTATTGCAAAAAGGAGTAAAGACTATTGCAAATAAGAATTTCTTTGTAACTTCCTGAAAATTAAGAGAAACCATGGCTGCAGTTTGGAAAATTCGATGGGATGAGCGACGGACGGAGAGCATTGAGATCCCTCCCAAGGCCTACCACTTTTTTAATGAGACCCCCGCAATCGTCGCTGAAAGCCAAGCGAATTACGGCGAAGCTACCCTAGATTTTCACGAGACCAACCTGATTTTTGACTACTTAGATTTTAATTCTGCGGAGATTGCTGAGCTCCTCGAGGTGGATCCCAGTACGCTATTCCGTTGGAAAAAAGAAGACCGCAAGCTCAGCAAAGGCATTTCCAAAAGCCTCCTAGAGATAGACCTTGTCCTAGCCAAAGGCATTCGAATCTTCGGCTCGGAGGAGTTGCTATCCGAATGGCTGCAGCTTCCAAATGAAGCCCTAGGGCAGCAAAAGCCCATAGACCTACTCAAAAACCCGTACCAGATTGCCCAGGTAGACCAAGCATTGGAGTCGCTTTCTTGGGGGAATGTGAGCTGATGCGCTACTTCCGATTGATCGAAAATCTCCCTGGCCGAGATCCTCTTGGCTTCGGTATGGGGCATGGTCGCTGGAATATCAACGGCACCCCTCTGATCTATGCATGCTCGGTAAGCTCTCTAAATTTTCTGGAATTTTTGTCCATCAAAGGTCCGGTAGTCACCGAAAGCTCTTGGAAACTGGTAGGCTTGGAAGTGCTAGGTTCAATCCCTGAATTGGAAGTGACTGCCCTTCCCTTAGGCTGGAAAAATCGACCCTTTCCTAGAACCACCCAGGAATTAGGTTCCATCTGGGCCAAGCGGGAACTTTCCCCCTGCTTGAAAGTTCCTTCCTGCCGCATTCCATTGGCCAACTATGCCCAGGAACACAACCTGCTCATCAATCCCCTGCATCCCGAATTCAACGAAAAAGTACGGGTGATAGACACCTGGGATGTGAGCTTCGAAGTCAACCGATAAATCAAGAATTCGCCTCGGTAATCAAGCGCAAGCCATCCAAGGTGAGGTTACGGTCCACCGCATCAAATACCCCTTCCAAATTGGTGAGAATAGAGGACAGTCCTCCCGTGGCGATCACGGTGAATTTCAGCCCCGTTTCCAATCGAATCGCTTCCAACATCCCTTTGATCAAGCCGGTATACCCATGCAACACCCCCGCCTGAATGGCATGAACCGTATTTTTTCCGAGAACAGATTCGGGTAGCATCAGTTCCACTTCCGGCAATTTAGAGGTATTCATAAATAGCGCCTTGATGGCTGTTTGGAGCCCAGGGAGAATGCTTACTCCTAACACTTCTCCGCCCTGACCTACCGTGGTAAAGGTCAGTGCCGTACCAAAATCCACCACAATGACAGGGCCGTCAACTCGCGTGTAAGCCGCCATCACGTTGCACATCAA
>CANGZP010000122.1 GCA_947458475.1 Cyclobacteriaceae bacterium
CAATTGTTCTTGAATCACTTCAAAACAGCGTTCTTTAAGTTGCTCGTCTGTAGCAAAGTCTGCCGGATGGAGTGCTTGGTGCAGGACCATTTTGGCGGGCATTCGCTTCAAAATCAATTCTTTTTGGTCCGCCAAAATTACATGATTGTAGGATAAGGTGACAGGAATGACAGGGATTTGTTTCTCTACTGCCAAGCGGAATGCCCCATTTTTAAAGGGCACCATGAGCGGTGGTTCTTGGGTGTAGATTCCTCCTTCAGGGAATAACACCATACTACTCCCTCGATCTAAGGCGAGCCCTGCTCTTCGCATGGTTTCGGCTCTGCTTTTCACTCGGCCGCGGTCCACTGCGATGTGGAGGTTTTTGAAATAATAGCCAAAAAAAGGAACCTTTCGGATGGAAGCTTTTCCTATAAATACAGCATCGCCAGGAACAAAGCCCATCATCGCTACATCGAGGTAGCTAAAATGGTTGGCCAAGAAAATATAAGGTTTCCCTTTTTTAAGTACCCCTTTAACTTCAACTTTCACCGGAAGAAAAATGAGTGAAAAGAAGCCTTTGGCCCAAAATTGGTTGATTTTCCGTCCATACTTATTCCAAGAAGGGACCCAAATACAACACAGGAACAAGGGGAATAAGATCGCGAATGTCAGCACAAAGGCGACGGCGACATAGTAGGTGTAAAATCGGTTACGCCACTTCGTCATGATTGATCATTGCATTAGCGACTCGAGTGAAATAGTGTAGCAGTTCCTCACGAACTTCTTGGTCCAAGGGTACTTTGTCCAAGGCATGAAGCATGGCATTCATCCAATGTGTTCTCATTTTGGCATCGATTTTCCATTGCATGTGGCGCATTCGAAGCCTAGGATGACCTCGCTCTTCGGAATAGGTTTGAGGACCTCCAAGTACCTGAGCAAGAAACAAATAGATGCGTCGTTCGGCAGCTTCTAGATCTTCTGGATACAAACTTCTCAGTTCAGGGATTTTGCCAACTTCTTCGTAGAAATTTTTAGCTAATTCTTGGAGTGAAGCTTTACCGATGCGTGGATAAAATAAGCCTAAGGAGTTCATGCGTCAAATTTAGCCAATTTTGAATTTTAGGCTTCCAATTTTTTCACCCTTAGTGAAGTTCCTTCGGTAGAGATGACTTCGATCGATTCTCCTTGTTCCAAAAACTCACCTCGGGAATAGGCATCGTAAATTTCTCCATCAATCTCCACTTTGCCACTCGGTCGAAGCCTAGAGTGTACGGTGCCAATTTTCCCCAGCATATCCTCTGAATAGGTGCTTGAAGTGAATCCTTGGGCACGGTCTTGAGTGGATGCTAAAGTAAGGTGCTTGAATGCACCCCATTCATTTACCTTAGGAGTGAGCCAAAACACCATTCCAACTGCTGCCAATGCTGCAAGA
This sequence comes from Cyclobacteriaceae bacterium, assembly GCA_947458475.1. Classification (GTDB taxonomy): domain Bacteria; phylum Bacteroidota; class Bacteroidia; order Cytophagales; family Cyclobacteriaceae; genus Algoriphagus. Next base: position 1,415 of record CANGZP010000122.1, read on the forward strand.
ATCACGGTAAGCAATGCTCCAAATAGTTGAGATGAGGGAACCAATTCAAAATCAAAAGCCTGGTTGGGAAGCATCCCCAGCACAAGTCCACCTAGAGTCAGCACAATTCCCGCTACCCCAAACACGCCAAAACCGGGAATCACAAAAAATTCGACAGCAAGCAAGATGATGCCAAACACAAAAGCCAAGACCTCCCAGTTTTCTGCCAGCCCATTTAAGTAGTAGGGGATAAAATACAAAAGGGCAGCAGTCACAGCAACAGCTAAAGGGAATCCTATACCAGGTGTTTGCAACTCAAAGTAGATTCCTCCGATGATCAATAGGATTAAAATACCACTCACAGCAGGACTTAAAAAGAAAGAGATGATGGTGTCCACTGTTTTCTCCTCGTAAGCAATGATTTGTGCAGACTGCAGCCCTTGAGCTGCCAAAATCTCCTTTGCAGAGGCATATTCTCCTTCACAAAAATCATTTTGAATCGCTTCGGCCACGGAAAAAGTAATCACCGAACTAGAATCGGAAATTCCAGGTACTACCAATTTTTCATCGACCATTGCCTCAGCAATTTGCGGGTTGCGTCCAGTGGCCTCAGCCGTGCTGCGCATCATGGAGCGCATGTAGGATTGGTATTTGTCGGGGGCGGCAGTTCCATCCGTACCATTGACCACTGTCGCAGCGCCAATGCTGGCTCCAGGTGCCATGTAGATGCTATCGCAGGCAATGGAAATCAGCGCGCCTGCAGAGGCTGCGTCCTTGTTGATAAATACATATACTGGTATTTTGGACTCCAAAATTCGGGTTCGAATCTCATCCGCATCGGTAACTGCTCCTCCATAGGTATCCATTTCAATCAGGATCACATCTGCTTTTAGTGCTGTCGCTTGCTCCATTGCCAATTTCACCCGACGATTCATCCCTGGATCTATGTCTTTGTCAATTGCAAAAGTGAATACCTTTTTTTGATTTTGCTGGGCTGGCAAAAAGTTAGTTGAAATCGTAAATACAGCTAGTATAAGGAATATAAATCGAGTCATGTATAGGTCGTTTGTCCCGTTGAAAATTACCACTTTGCTTCAATCAGGATTTCCTATCAGAACCTGATTTTCTGTTACTAAGTGTTGCTCTAAATTAAGGAAAATTACCGTTTTCGACTTGATTAATGAGGGATGAAGGTTATTTTTGTTGACTTGCATATTTCTCCTAGTTCAACTCCCTCATTCTAGCTTTCCCTATGTTCGGTAGACTCAAACTCTTGGTTACAAGTTTTTTTCTTTTTGTTGGCTTGCAGTCTGCTGCTCTCGCAGCTCCTGCTGCGCGATTGGATTCGATAGGAGTACAGAAAGTAGGGGATCGTACCTTCATTGTTCATCAAGTGGTAGGTCAGGAAACTTTGTTTTCTGTTTCAAGAAGGTATAAAGTGTCCATGTCGGAGATTCAACAAGCGAATGAATCCCTGAAGCAAGGCATGAAAGATGGGCAAACGCTTCTTATTCCTTTTGGACAGCCATCTAGTGCCCCGAGTACTTCAGTACCTGCCGCTCCCGCTGCTCCAATTTCTAATTCAACTTCCAATACGGATGCCAAAGCGGCGTCGGTTACTTCTTCGGTTGAGACTGCCTCTCCGCTGGTGAAGGAAGTTCCAAGTCCAGTGGCTGAAGCTAAAAATGAAAAAACAACGGTAAATTCTGAAGTGAAGCAAGGCGCTTCAACTGATACAAAGGCTTCTGAGACAGTTACTATCCAGAAAGTTAGGTCCACGCACAAGGTGAAAAGTGGAGAGAATTTGTCTTCCATCGCCAAAAAATACAAGGTCACAGTAGCAGAGCTTAAATCTTGGAATTCCTTGAAAAGTGATCGCGTAATGATCGGACAATCCTTGAAAATAATTAGCAAGCAGGCTGTAGCAACGAAGCAAACCAACATTGAGTCCAAAGCAGAACCCTTGGCGGCCAAATCAGCCGTGAAGGAGGAAGTAAAAAAAGAGGAGCCCAAAGTAGCTAGTCAAAAAGCCGATGTTCCCAATGAAAATAAGGAAGTAGTATTTGTTTCCACAAAGAACTCAACAGGAACAGCTAAAGCTTCGGGAGAATGGACTTCACATACAGTAAAGGCAGGTGAATCTTTATTCTCGCTTTCCAAACAGTATGGGGCTTCCATTGAAGAATTGATTCAGTGGAATGCGCTTACTTCAAATAATCTGAAAGTAGGCCAATCGATTAAGGTAGGCCGAGCTGCTTCAGAAGCGGCTGTAGTTCCTGTGGTAGCAGAAGAAAAGAGTCAACCTAGAGTTACAGTTGCTGAACCAAAGCAAGAGACTACAGTGCCTAATACCTCTACCAATACCTCGGGAGGATTCACCAATACAAAAGAGAATGGTTTGGCCGAAGTAATCCCGGGTACTGAAGCCAATAAAAAGTACCTCGTTCTCCACCGAAATGCTCCAGTAGGCAGTGTGATTCGTGTTAAAAATGAGGAGAATGACCTCACCATCTTTGCGCGTGTCGTTGGTGTCTTGCCTGAGACAGGAGACAATTCTAAAGTCCTCATCAAACTTTCTCAAGCGGCATTCGAGCAGTTAAAAGGGGTCAATACACGGTTCCCCGTAGAGATCTTGTATTAAAATTTGAGATCCATCCATCCCTTTAGTGAAGGGATGGTCTTTTATGCCTTTTTGATTTTAAGTTAGCTTCTCTACTGATCTTGCATGTCGAAAATTCAGCTGTTCTTTCATCATGTTTTCCGATTCATTTGGAACGGCATTTTTGTGCTTTCTTATCCCATCCTTGCAAGTTTTGGCTTGCTTTTCATTGGGTTTACTTATTTATTTTCTAAGGTTTCTCAGGGATTGACTCGTTTAAGGCCGGACTCTAAAAGCGGGGAATTGGTAGAAACAGCTTGGGAGACGCTCCCAAACACAAACGATTTGCTGGAGGCAAAAGTGGAAAAACAAATTCTTTTTGGTCCGGTAGGGGTAAGGCTACGCCGAAAAGATGGCGTCCCCACTGTGTTGAGTGAACATGTTTTTGGTAAAAAGGTGCGACTCATTCAGAAGGGGTTTATTTTGGAAAAATGGAATACCTTAGAATCAACGGCTCTTCCTGATTTTGATATTTGCTTCTATGATCCAGAATTGGACAGCATCCGTACCCTAACCCAAATCAGTTGTTTTGACTGGCACCTGGCCGAAGAAAAAGAGAATGAATTAGTGTTCAAATGGTTTGATGGTACCCAAGGAGGAGAGCGGATCGTACAGCTATGAACCAGCGCATCAAAGATTTTTTGGATGAAAAGGTAGCTCAATTCAATCGGCCAAATTTCATTGAGTTAGATCCGATTTCCATTCCGCATCGCTTTTCTAAAAAACAAGACATTGAAATCGCAGGCTTTTTTGCAGCGATTCTGGCTTGGGGACAGCGAAAAACCATTCTCAATAAATGCAATGAGCTCCTTGCGTGCATGGACAATGCTCCCCATGATTTCCTGGTAAACCACTCGGAAGGGGATTTAAAAGCAGTTCTCGGCTTCAAACACCGAACCTTTAATGAGGTAGATGCCCTTTACTTCATCCACTTTTTGTCTTGGTTCTATCGGCATCAGGATAGTTTGGAAAAGGCTTTTCTTATCGGTCAAACTGGTGCTATCGACAGCATGGAATCCATGCTGATCCAGTTCCAACGATTTTTCTTCAGTTTGGAGGATGCGCCTGGTCGAACCAAAAAGCATATTTCCTCTCCAGCTACGCGTTCGGCATGCAAGCGCATCAATATGTACCTGCGTTGGATGGTCCGTCAGGATGATCAGGGAGTGGATTTTGGAATTTGGAAGCAGATTAGTCCTGCCCAACTCATTTGCCCCTGTGACTTGCATGTGGATCGGGTGGGAAGGAAGCTTGGATTGATTACCCGCAAGCAAACGGACTGGGGTACTGCGGTCGAACTCACCCAAGTGCTTCGGTCCTTCGATCCGCTAGATCCGGTGAAGTACGATTTCGCGCTATTTGGACTCGGTGTAGAGGAGAAGTTTTAATCTTTTTATATCGTAAAAGAAGGCTCAAAATAGTTTCTTTATAACGAAACTATTTCTAACTTCCTTTATCTAATTTTTTTTAACTTATGAAGAATTATTTTGAAATCCTGTTTTTGGAGGAGGCTTTTGAATTTTTAACTGGTTTAGAAAGAATATATTCTAAAAATCAAAAGAAATGAAAACATACACCTTAGATCAAGTTCAAGACAAGCTTATTGGTGAGCGAGGAACACCCGAACGGGAAGTTTTTGAATACGAACTTCAACTAGAAATTATCGGAAAAGCGATAAAGCAAACCCGTCAACAGCGAAATTTGACGCAAGAGGAGCTTGGTAAGCTCATTGGGGTACAAAAGGCTCAAATTTCACGACTAGAAAATAATGTAAGCAATGTGACCATGGACACGCTGCTGAGAGTATTTGCAGCATTACAGGCTACTATCAAATTTCAGATCGAACTCTCTACTAGGCAAATCAATACCGAGCAATAACGAATCGATTAACGGCAACCCTACAATTGGCTCAACCAGCAAACTTAAAATGGAGCCCTAATATTGAAGAAAAAGTTGCCCAAGCCCTGTTTGTTGATGGAGTATTCAAATCGGAACACTGCGTCGTAGCCGGTGACCAGGTCGATACCGGCTCCATAGCCAAACAGGTATTGATTGGTCAGCGCCAGGTTTTCTGGAATCCGATTCCGATCCCGCACTGCCCCCTGATCAAAGTTTCCACTCAAGTAAATACTCAAGGGAAGGGTGTTGAATTGGTCGTTGTAGATGGCTTTCGAAAGGTCAAAACTGGTTTTGATCAGTTGAAAGCGAAGGCTATTTTTTTGAACCAGCAGTTGCTGTCCTTCAATGACATTGAGCTCGTATCCGCGAATAAAGTTAGGAGAGTAGCCAATGCCTCGAACGAGGGTATAAGGCTGGTTGGGACTTGTAAACCAGCTTGCACTTAGTCCTGATGCAAAATGGAACCCTTTCCCAAGAGAGATGTATTTGTTTGCAGTAACATTTAATTCTAG
>CANGZP010000123.1 GCA_947458475.1 Cyclobacteriaceae bacterium
AATGCCCCTGGGTTATTGATTTCGCCAGAAATCTTCACATAATACTCTTCCTGCAGGTCGTAGATGCTTGGAATATTCAATACATCTTCCCGCTGCAAGACGATGTCCTGCTCCTCGCCTCTGACGATGGCGCCAATGTTTACGGCAACGATCTCCAATGAAAAATCAGGCTTGGTTCGGTACAAGGTCGCTCTATTCAAAAATGCATCTTCGCGTAGCCCTTCTGCCTTTTTGATTAAATCATTGATTTTCATCCCGGCTAGCAATCCAAAAGTTCCCGGACGCATCAGCGCGCCAGTGATCTGCACCCTATTTTCGTAACGGGTCAAAATCTCTCCGAAAATAAAGTTATCCCCCTGTCTAGGTCTAAAGCTTGCGTAATCGATGTTTTCAATATTTTCAATCTTCAACTCCTTGTCCGTAGTTCTGTAGACAATGGCTCTACTTGGATACGCCATTCCATTAAATCCACCGGCAAACTTGATGAGGTCTTCCAGCGATTCATCCTGAACGATTTCAAATAAACCTGGTCGGCGAAGCGGTCCTTGGATTTCCACCCTTTTTTCTACCGGAGGAACCATGATCACATCGTTGTCCTGCAAACGAATATTCTTGGACTGATCTGCATTAACCAAGAAGTCATATACATCCACTTCCGCCACCAAACGGTTGCTACGGTATACCTTGATGGCGCGCATGGATCCATTCTCCGTTACCCCACCTGAAGCATAGAGTGCATTGAATACGGTAGAAAAAGAAGAAAGTGTGTAATTACCAGGAGCAAAGACCTCTCCAATCATGGCTACTTGAATGGATCGGATATTCCCCAAGCGCACTTGTAAAAATGAGCTTGGCGAAGAACCCGAAAGACCGCTGAAGATATTGGAGAGCGTGCTTTTCAATCGAGCGGTAGCTGCTTCCACGGTAAGTCCACCCAAATTGATGGGGCCAATATTGGGCACAAAAATCATCCCCTCGTTATTGATTCGGAGATCATAACGCTGCTGGGAAGCACCGTATACATCGACAAGCAGTTGGTCACCAGCACCTAACACATAGTTTACAGGAGTAGGGACATTTAGGTTTGGCGTGAAAGAGAGTTTGTTATTTCGAAACACCGAAAATCCAAATATCTTGCTTTGCTGCTCCGTCAAATCAGGTGCTCTTTCGGCTACTATCACTTCTTCAGTGATCCCTTCTCTACTTGTTTCGGCGCCTACAAATGTTGCCTCATCCATTCCCTTGCTTTGCAAACCTTTCACTCTAGCTTGCAGTTTGGTTATTTCTGACATAGGCATACCGCGTTCACGAGCCATAGCGATCAACTGTTGCTCATTCATTCCCGATGCTTCTGCTCTCTTGATAAATTGCTCGATCTGTGCATCCGAAAGGTTGTCAATTTTGACATTTTGGATCTCGGCAAGCGACTGCGCCAAAAGCGGTGCGGAAGAAAGGGTGAAAAGGAGAAGGAGAAGGTATATTTTGAATTTCATAAGAAAATAGAATTTGCTTTAGATCAATTTGAGCGGCTGGAAGGAATGATAAACGTTAATGGTAAAAATGCCTGCTTGACGCATGCAGTTAATTTGAATTGAGCTAATGGATTTTTATTCTGCTTAACCCTTAACGGCCGAAGGCCATTAACTTTTAACGATTAACTTTTTTAAATTCTGCACTAAAAACATTCTAGGCAGCTCACGGCTCCGCCCTCTCAGCCACATCTGTGCTTAGCGGGCAGGGCAAGAAAAAAGCAGAAAAATCCCTAGATCAGTCTGCTTGGGTATACAAGAAAAGTGCTTCCGGATCCGTGATGCTAGACTTGATCTGGAAGAGCACTTCTTTGTCGATAAGGGATTTCAGCTTGTTAGAGAGATTTTCTAAGTAGTCCTCGTTGAGCTGATCACCGGTAATCTGTACTTCTATTCGGCCTGAGTCAATGCCTCGGGCATAATCTCCAACTAAGGCAATTTGACTCACCTTCCCCATCCGCTCGAGGACAGCAAGGATAAGTTTATCCAAACCCAGGTACTTCTGAATGAGGTCCTGCAGGTTGGTAAAGAAAGCGTGGTCGGGATTGGCTTGGTAGTCGACGCGGTTTTTTTCTTCTGACTTGAGAAGAAGACCAGCTTCACAGAGGTTGTTGAGCTCTTTGCGAATGGAGTTGGTGGATTCTCCAAACTCTTCCGCCAAACCGCGTAGGTGCCCCATATTCTTGGGGTTGGAGAAGAACTTCACGAGAAGCTTCTGCCGCGTTTTGGACGTGATTAAAGAGTCTAGCATGGTAATCCTGCGATCGAGTAACAAAAGTACTCAGAGAAAATGGGATTAAAAAAGGATTTTCGTGAGTTTTTGCGAACAAAACATATTGTTACCCATTTTTAAAAATTTGCCTTTGAAAAGAAATTGAATTCAAGGGTTTTAAGTCAAAAAATGAAAAAAAAAAAAAATAGGTAACAGGTGGTTTTGGGAGGTTGATACGTATTTTTTTGAGGGGGGAAGAGGGTAATTGTTAAAGATGTTAAAGGCCTGCCTGCCGCAGGCAGGTTAAAGATGTTAAAGGTTTGCCTCGCGCGGATTAAATTTATTATATCGGGAGATTAGCCCCGAATGGGGAATTTACAATTATGACACCGTGCGCCGTGGCGTACGGGGTAAAAAGAGTAAATATGGTTTTAGAGCCCCGTAGTGGGCTATACTTTTTTTTTAGTATCACCCCTTCGGGGTTCACCCAACCCTGCATAGTTCCACACACCCCCGGTTGCACCGGGGGTTACAATTGTAGCAACCCTTCGGGTTTAGCTTTCCAACCACCACATACAGTAAGTGATAAAAAAAATCTTCAATGCCGTTATGTCACAATTTAAATAGGGATCACTATAGCCTCGAAGAGGCCAAACTACTATGACCCCGGGTGAAGCCCGGGGAAAAGTAGGAGAAAATTTAACGAGAGCCCCGAAGGCGGCGATACTAGTTGCGCCTTCGTGACTTTCCAATCTATCTAGTTTTCTACCCCCGGTTGCACCGGAGGTCATTATTGTCAGGATCCTTCGGATCTGAACTTAAAAAAAATTCAGCATGAAAAACGGTATCACATCCACTAAAATCCAATCACTCCACTTTCAAAAAACCAATCCATTACTCGGAAAAATCATAAGTCTTCGATTGCATTTATCATTACTTGAATACTATTCTTTTTGGGACAGCTAGGCAGCCAACTAGTTAATTCTCTCAAATCAAGCCCTTGAAGTCTTTCAACATCCATGCGAAGATCTTCCAAGAGAAATGCGATTGCCTGTTTCCTACTACGTAAGTTAACACCTGAAGTAGTAACTATCTTGTCGCAGAGGGCCTTTTCTGGGCTTGCAATTAAAATGGTTTGTCTCGGTGTTAAGGCCAAAGACTGAATCCCTAACGAATAATAAGGACTTGGGAGATGCGTGTAGGTAAAGGTTCCAGTAGGAATTCGATACTCTTTGGAGGAGTTGGTAGTCACGGAACTTACCGTGTACACTCGCTCTGGAATCAGGCCCCAATAGGATAAGGCTGCCTCTTGGGATACATAACTTGGTCCATAGAGATGATTGGCGATACAAAATGGCTCAGGGATTTTGGGATTGACCAGGCCACTGGTATGGTAAAGGCCTTTGCGGAGTTGAACCAAATACCCTTGTTGGACCAATTCCATCAGTTTATCATAAGGTCTGCGGTAATCCTTCAAGACATCCAACAGTACCTGGGTAGGTATCGGAATTTCGCTGTAAGCAGCTAGATCAAGTATGGGATTCATTTGTCAAAAATATAGTATTAATTCGGATTTTTTCCGAATTAATACTATATTTTTTATGACATTATTTACCAATTTTGCTGCTCTAGTCACGTCCCCGTATGCCGCGACAATACTAGTTGCGTCCGCCGCGGCGGACTTACCAATTCATACATTATTCCACACCCCCGGTTACACCGGGGGTTATAAATGTTTCGACCCTCCGGGTCTGGCTATCCAATCGCCACATACAGCAAGTGATAAAAATTTCTTCGATGCCGTTTTTGTCACAATTTGAATTGTAACTAGCAAAAGGCCCAAACTGGGCCATACTACTATGACCGCGTACGCCGCGGCGCACGGGTTAAGGAACAAAAATTAGCCCAGAGCCCCGAAGGCGGCGATACTAGTTATTGTATCGCCCGCCACGGCGGAGCTTGAAAAAAAGATTTTAAAATCTACCAATAGAAGCTCGTGATTTCAAATCCCGAGCAGCGGCAGAAAACCTTCGAGGTCTTTGGAGACCTCAAAGGTTAAAAAAAAGGCCCCGTTCGGGGCCTTTCCTTTTATCTTATAAACAACAACTCTCTATACTTCACCAATGGCCAGCTTTCGTCGTCCACGAGCAATTCGAGCTTGTCGACCGCATAGCGAATCTTGTCGAAATAGGCTTCCTTCACTTTGGACTGGTAGCCCTTCGCACGCTTGGTCACCTCCTCTTCCTTGTTCAGCTGCTTGCGTGCCTCCGTCATCCCATTCACATCGCTCTGCAACGAAGCCAAGTGCTTGGAGATTTCCTTGATGCTCTCCACCGCTGCGCCGTGATCCAAGCCCAAGCCTTTCAAACCGTTCGCGTTTTCGATCAACTTGTTCTGGTACAAAATCGCAGTAGGAATGATGTGATTCAAGGCCAAATCGCCCATCACACGGCTTTCAATCTGTACTTTCTTGATGTAGGCCTCCAACTCGATCTCGTGGCGTGCATGCACCTCCACATGGTTCAAGACCTTGTGCTTCTCAAATAGCTGCTTGGTGCTTTTCTTGGTATACACATCCAAAGCCTCTGGGGTAGACTTGAAGTTGGACAGGCCACGCTTCTGCGCTTCTTTAGCCCAGTCCTCAGAATAGCCATCCCCCTCGAAACGAATCTTCTTGGACTCTTTGATGTACTTGCGCAGCACATCCACAATGGCAATTTTCTTTTCCTTGCCTGCTTCCAACTCTTTCTCAATATCCTTGTACAAGTCACGTAAGACCTCAGCCACAATCACGTTCAAGGTCATCATAGGCCCTCCGCAATTGGCAGAAGATCCTACTGCACGGAACTCAAATTTGTTGCCCGTAAAGGCAAAAGGAGAAGTACGGTTACGGTCGGTGTTGTCAAGGATAATCTCCGGAATCTTGGAAATACCCAACTTCATGTACATATTGTCACCCTTCTCAATCTTCACGTTGCCATTTTTCTCCAACTCATCCAATAACTCGGAAAGCGTGGCTCCCAAGAATACAGACATGATCGCTGGAGGCGCCTCGTTGGCACCCAAACGGAAGTCGTTGGACGCAGAAGCGATGCTCGCACGAAGCAAGTCGGCGTGGTCATACACGGCTTTTACCGTAGCAACCAAGAACACCAAGAACTGCAAGTTTTCACGGGCAGAGTTGCTCGGCTGAAACAAATTGACTCCGGTATCGGTGATCAAAGACCAGTTGTTGTGCTTGCCACTGCCGTTGACGCCTGCAAAAGGCTTCTCGTGGAACAAGACTTTCAAACTGTGCTTTTCGGCCACCTTGTCCATCACATCCATCAACAGTTGGTTGTGGTCGATGGCTTTGTTGATCTCTTCAAAAATAGGGGCTACCTCAAACTGTCCTGGAGCCACCTCGTTGTGACGGGTAGAAACTGGGATGCCCAACTTGTGGCATTCAATTTCGAAATCCATCATAAAGTCTTTGACGCGTGTAGGAATAGAGCCGAAGTAATGGTCCTCCAACTGCTGTCCTCTCGCTGGCGTGTGGCCAAAAACAGAACGTCCTGCCATCACCAAGTCCGGACGAGCCGCATACAAGGCCTTGTCTACCACAAAATACTCCTGCTCGATGCCCAAGGAAGGAGATACTTTGCGTACATCGCGGTCAAACAACTGGCAAATCGCCACCGCTGCCTCGTTGATGGAGTCCATGGACTTCAGCATCGGGGTCTTGTAATCCAATGCCTCACCGGTGTAAGACACGAAGATGGTGGGGATGCAAAGCGTTTTTTCAAATACAAAGATCGGGGAAGAAGGATCCCAGGCGGTGTAGCCTCTCGCCTCAAAGGTGGAGCGAATGCCTCCATTCGGAAAAGAAGAAGCATCTGGCTCCTGCTGCACAAGCGCAGAACCCTTGAATTTTTCCATTCCTGCATACATGTCGAAGAAGGAATCGTGCTTCTCCGCTGTAGTTCCGGTGAGCGGCTGAAACCAGTGTGTGTAGTGCGTTACGCCCTTCCCAATGGCCCAAGTTTTCACCGCAGAGGCAACCTCCTCAGCTGTAGCCGGGTCAATCTTGCTACCCTTATCGATGGCTTCCATCACTTTCTTGAATACGGATGGGGCCAAGGTCTCTTTCATTTGTTGGGTACCAAATACGTTGGTGCCAAAAAACTCTGAAATCTTAGAGGAAGGTGGGGT
>CANGZP010000124.1 GCA_947458475.1 Cyclobacteriaceae bacterium
AGTCAGAAAATTCGAGATTTTGCGGGCATTTTTAACCAAGAAACGAGCCGGTTATCCACAATTAAAGGCTCTCCCAATTTTCCAGTTTTTATCCTCAAAGATCCAAGTTGGGCGAAAGATTTAGAAAAAATTGGGTTCATTATTTCCTCCTTTTCCTATCCGACACCTGAAAGCCTTGTCATCAGCCGCATTGTCCTCTCTGGATTTCATTCGCTCTGGGACCTGGTGGCGTTAAATAAAGCGTTGCACTATCTTTCTAGCAAACGATGAAACAATTTCTTGTCCTACTTTCGATATCTTTTTTGATTGGATCCTGTCAACCCAATTCGCAAGTTCTGTTTGAGGAGGGCTTAGAAGACTATCCGACTTTGCAAAAGGTGCTTGCTGATACCGCCAAGTACCAGGTTCAGATCCTTTACACGCAGATTGATCGCAATGAGCACGGTAATCCCCTGTTTACTACTTACCCCTTCAACGTGGATGATTCCCGGTACTTTTATCCCGCCTCTACCGTCAAGCTCCCTGTGGCACTACTCGCCTTGGAGTGGCTGGAGGAGCAACAGGTGCTTGGATTAACCCTAGAAACCACGATGCTGACCGACTCGGTACGCCCTTCCCAGCTGCCAGCCTTGAGGGATAGTACCTCCCAAACTGGGCTGCCGAGTATTGGACATTACATCAAAAAAATTCTCCTGGTTTCCGATAATGACGCCTACAATCGACTCTACGAGTTGCTAGGCTCCGATTACATCAATCGGAAATTAAATGAAAAAGGGCTGGTAAATTCGGTGATTATGCAGCGTCTGAGCTTTCCCATTTCTCCGGAGGAAAATCGGCAGTTTAACCCGATTCGATTTGTGGATAACTCTGGAAAAACACTTTTAGAATTGCCTGCTCGACAGGCGGATAGTGCGTATGTGGTGCCTGGCTACCCCAAGTTGGGCCGTGCCTATTATAAAAATGACAGCTTGATTCAGGGTGGGATGGATTTTTCCTATAAGAATAAGTTTGCCCTTTCGGACTTGCATGGGGTCGTGCAGCGGACGATTTTCCCAGAGGCTTTTGTTGGAATGGAGCGGTTTAATTTGAATGAGGAGCACCGAAATTTTGTGCTCCAGTACATGAGCATGCTACCTCGAGAAAGTGAATATCCTGCCTACGATACCACTGAATTTTACGACAGCTTTTCCAAGTTCACCAAGTTCGGAACCGAAAAAGGAAAAATCGATCCCCGTTTTCGGCTGTTCAACAAGACCGGCTGGTCCTATGGGCACCTGATTGAAGGAGGATATTTTGTTGATTTTGAGAGCGGGGTGGAGTTTTTTGTGTCAGCGATTGTCTATGTCAATGAAGATCAGATTCTCAACGACGATAAGTACGAGACAGATGAGGTGGGATTGCCTTTCTTTGCGGAATTGGGCGAGTACCTGTACCAACGAGAATTGAAAAGAAAGAAGCAATTAATACCAGATTTGAGTAGAATGAAGTTAGTCTATTAGGATTGGCTATCGTTTTCCTGACGTCAGGAAAACGATTCCAATGCCAAAAGGGGCAGAAAAAGAGATTGAAGACATCCTTTTGACCCGATCCGCTAAGGCGGATCAAACCTTGCATAGCCCCAGGTTTACCCGCTGTGGTGGGTGAACCTGGGGGAAATGATTATAGTATCGCGCACAACCCGTGATAGCGGGTTGACCTACCGCGGCAGGTTGTCCCTATCACAAGAATTTTTCATCAAAGGCAATCCCATGATCTTCCAAAATCCCTTTGTATTCATCAAAAAAGGATATTTTTTCATGGTGCTTCTCTTGATTTTTCACATAATCGATTAATCGATCTTTGGTATTTATGGTTTCAGTAAAAGCTCCATATCCTTCCTGCCATCCATTAAAATTCTTGAAAACCAATTCCCTTTTGATAAAAATGCTTGTTGAAACTTTGATGTCCTTGACTAGAGTTGAGATCGAAATAGAGGGATGGACATGAGTAAGAATATGGACATGGTCCTCTACCCCGTTTATGCGATATAGAAAGCATTTTTTATTCTTAAGTAGTTGAAAAATGAAAGCAAAAAGCCGCTTTTTCTGACTTTCCTCGAGTGTAGCTGCCCTACTTTTAGTTGCAAATACGATGTGGTAGATTAGTTGCGTGTGTGTAGCCATAAAAAAATGATAGATAGTTAAAAAAATACATTGAATTGAATTTCAACAATTTCATTTAAATACACAACATTTATAATCGTTCGATCCGCTGTTGCGGATCGTGGATACCAATCTAATTTTCCTACCACGGGTTGCACCCGCGGCTATTCAGAGTTGGATCCGCCTCGGCGGATCTTATTTCCAAATATCTAAAACCGATATTTGTAACAATTTTGAAAAATCTATTTTCACCAAAATTGTATCGAGTAAGGATCCGCCGTGGCGGATCGAATCTTGCATAGTCCCAGGTTTACCTACCAACGGTAGGTGAACCTGGGGTAAAGCGGTTAGATTATTCCGCACAACCCGCTGCTGCGGGTTGACCTACCGAAATCAGTTTGACCTACCGAAGGCGGATTAGTCCGCCGAGGCGGATCAATTCATCCCGATAATCATAAAAAGAAAAATGGCAGCCTATGATATGCTGCCATTTTCTTTGAAATACCTCAATAAGCTTTTTCGAGGGAAGGAATCTCCACGATGGCATGTGGATAACTTTGTCCCAAGTCGATTTTTAAGTTGTGCAACTCGGATGTGGTTAACTCCCATGGCTGGTGGATGTCAAAGCCTCGAATAGGCCGCAACTCGGGGATCCATAAGCGAACGAAGTCCCCATTTCGATCGTAATTTTTAGCCTGACGCAGGATGTTGAAGTAGCGATTTTCTCGGGGATCGTTGCCTACTCCGCCTACATACATCCAGTTGCCCCAGTTGGAACATACATCGTAATCCACCAGCATACTTTCAAAATAGCTTGCTCCCCAGGTCCAGTCGATTCCCAGGTCATTGACTAAGAAGCTCGCCACGATTTGGCGACCTCGGTTGGACATGAATCCGCTCGCATTCAGTTCACGCATGTTGGCATCCACAAATGGAACTCCTGTCTTCCCCTCTGCCCAGCGCTTAAATTGCGCCTTATCCCTTCGCCAGGAGTCCACTTGATTTCGGATGCCGCTTACTTGAAATAGTTTGGTGCCGTGTTTTTTGGCGATAAATCGAAAATAATCCCTCCAGATCAATTCAAAGACCAGCCAATAGGTACTGTCGTTTTTGACACGTTCTTTTTCGTACCGCTTCACTTCTGTGTAGATGGTACGCGGAGAAATGCACCCCAAGGCCAGCCAAGGCGATAGCTTGGAGCTGTAGTCCATGCCAATCAAGCCATTGCGTGTTTCCTTGTATTTTTTGAGCAGGTCTTTTTCCCAAAAATAGGATTGAAGTTGCCCAAGCGCGGAAGACTCACCCCCACGTATCTTCAACCACGAGTGTTCGGCTCGCTTGGGCTTCTCCAATCCAAAATCAGTTAGCCGAGGGAGGGATCCCAAATTTGGGATCAGCGCTTCTCCAGGGTAATTTATCGCAGTGGGTGTAGGAAATGGAGCACGGATTTTACTCTGCTTTTCTACTTCTTTGCGGAATTGGGTAAATACTTCAGGCGTTTGTTTGATGGGAAAAGGCAGGTCATCCTTGTGGTAAAGGGTACTTTGCCAGAAGCTTTCGCAGGCGATTCGCTTTGAAAATGCGGCTTCCTCTAGGCTTTTATCCACTTGTCGCTCCTCTGAAGTCACTTCTTTGGAAAAAAAGATGGCCGAAGCCTGTACCTGTTTGGCAAAATCCACCAGAACTTCCTCTGGTTTGCCTTGAAGGATTACCAAATTGGCGCCTAGTTGAATCAATGAGTTGCGAAGATCTTCAAGTGCTTCTATCAAAAACTGGGCACGAAAAGCGCCTGTTTTCGGAAGACCTAATTTAGTATTTGCAACATGTCTAGGGTCAAGACAGTACACAGGAATAATTTCTCCCCCCTGCTGTATTGCCCTTACCAGCGTCTCGTTGTCCGATAGCCGAAGGTCGTTGCGAAACCACACCACAATCCTATTGTACTTCATGCTGGGCTAACGGGCTGTGGAAGGAAAGTGTTTGAGAACTTTTGATTAAAGTTTTTAATGGCTCATCTATTTTCTCAAAAGTCTCCCAAACACGTGCTTAGGAGCATTCAGCCAATTACAAATTCAACCAATAGTTCAACTTAAACACCAGCGAGCGCTGCTTGGGCAGGAAATCGCCTGGAAAGTAGTTATCTGTGTACACCAAGAAAAAGTCAGACACAGGAGCATAGCGCCATTGGATACGGGTATTGATGTTTAGGTTGTCAATCTGACTGTTGTACTGCACAAAGGTAGTCCAGAACAAATCCTTCGTTAGCGTCAAATCAATACGCGGACCCACCAGAATCAAATCTGCATCGCGCTGCGGCTGTGGCAAGCGGATTCGCGCATAGTTGAAGTTCATGGAGATGTTTGCCAAGTAACCAAGTCGAAGTCCCGTTTGGGACGTAATTCGCTGAATAGATCCCGTGAAGTACTCTCCAAATTCACCAACCACACCCACATTCAGTTTTTTGCGAGGATTACTTCGGTATTCCACAAGTACATTTCGATACGAATAATCTGTGCCTGCCGCTAAGGGAGCTCCACCGGATCGGGTAGGATCGAAGTTACTGAATAGGTACACGTAGCGATTGCGCTGAGTAACTTCCAATTCGGCCAAGGAGTTGAAGCGAACGATATAGCCTAGGTTGATGTCCCGATCGGTAGTCCCCAAGGTTTCGTTCCACAATCCTTCAAACTCCAATTTTGGGCCATGTCGATTGATGAGTTTGGACTTGGGATAGAATAGGTAGGTGAGGTCAGGATTGATGCGTTTGAAGTCCGAACGAGGCACAAATCCAACTTCGGGATTGTAGGATTTGCCCACATCTTGGATGCTGAAGGTCCAATTCCAATGTAAGTCGGTATACAACAGGTAAGCATTGAAGGAATACGGCTTATCTACCTTCACTGATTCAAAGGTGCGGTGGTAAAATACCTTTCCAGTCCACTTTCCATTGGCCGAGTTGAGGTTGTAATCGACTCCCAACAAGCGGTTGTAGGCCGTAGGATCAAACAGTTGCTGGTAATCGTCTAGTGCCAATGACTCTTTGTTGACATAGATTAGTCCAATGTTGGAGCGTTCAAATACCTTCCGCTGGAGCGCGAGCACGGTAAAATTTTTGCCTACAATGCCAGCATCCTCATCTGTGGCGGTTTGCATATTCATGGCTCCTACACGCCAGTTTTCGTTCAATTTTCCACTGAGGCGAGCCCCATAGATGATTTTACTTTGCACATTTTGGCCAGTAGCAGAGTCGATGTCCACACCGATTCTTCGTGAAAAGAAAGGGCGAGAGCGAGGCTGTCCGAAGCTGTCAAACAGGTCTCCATTTTCAAGGAAAAACTGTCTTCGCTCTGGGAAAAAGATCTCAAATCGGTCTAGATTGGTGACCTGTTGATCTACTTCTACCTGCGAAAAATCTGGGTTGAAGGTCAGGTCCAAGTTCATGGCTGGCCCAATGCCGATTTTGGCATCCCCGCCTATTGCAGGAGTAAGGGCTTCGCTACTATTTTCAAGGAAATTTCTAGAAGTTCGTCCTGCTACGTATGGGATGAGGGAGATATTGGCGCCCTTTTTTTGCAGGGGCTCCTCAAAGATCATTTTTCGAAGAAAAGCCGTCGTAATAATTGGAATGTTTCGGGGGATGGGAGCCCAGGTGGAACGTTCGCCCGTATGGCTATCGATTCGGTAGAAGTTGACATTCCAGTTTTGTGCTCCTTCTTTAAACCGTATGGTCGATAAAGGGATGATCACCTCTACTTGCCAATGGTTTTCCATAATTTTTGCTTCGGAATACCATTTGTTGTCCCAAGCTAGGTTTAAATCTTCGGAGCGGGAACCCCCATTTGCAAGTAAAGCTTCTCGCTGAACTCCATAGGGATTTACTCCAAACTGGAACGCATTGGTTCCGTCATTGAAGGTGTCAAAAACAAAGCTGATTCCATCATTTTGTTCTCCTCGGTAGTCTCGCCGAAGAGATGTAGATACGTATTTCCGTGGCCCTGTATTCTCCATGATGGCCGCCAAATAGAGGTTGGTGTCATCGAAAGCCACTTTTACTCGGGTGGGGAATTTACTTACCGAAGTGTCTGAAGGGAAATACTGCATGAAATTCCCATTCCATCCTTCCGCATCCTGCCAGATGGCTTCATCTAAGTTACCATCCAGTTTGATGGGCTCTTTGAGTTTGAAGGCAAAGGCATTGGGAAGAGACTTGGTTTGCCCAGCAAGCTG
>CANGZP010000125.1 GCA_947458475.1 Cyclobacteriaceae bacterium
CTCCTTTCTTTGGTGGCTCTTGTGGTCGGGGTGAATGCCTGGATCTTGGTTACTGGGTCAAGTGGAGGGGTATCGGTGGTCTATGTTGGTTTGGGAGTCCTATTTCTAGGGTATGGCGTATGGACATTGCTTCGTTCTTCTGTCCTGCCTCCAAAGCTGCTAACACTTTCCATCTTGTTTCTATTCTTTCAGGTGACAGGCGTTACGCGATTGATATCCTTGCCACATCAGGGGGTTCAGGCGGCAGCAGTCGTGGAGGAGATGGGAGTGGCTGGCCCCATTGGCTTTGCGGGCAACTTGCATGACGGGTCAAAAATTCGGATGAGTTTAGGGACCGCTTACGATTTGGTAGACCTATCCAGAGAAGGATGGAAGGAGGAAGCTAAAAACTATACCTATTTGATCTTGGAAGACCGGCTACTGTCCGAGTGGGATACGGTAGGCTATGAAGTGCGGGTGGCCAGTACCCACTTAGATTCCAAAGCCATTCCTGATTTTCTGCGCGCAAGCAGTACCGCTGCGCGTGAGGAGCTGCGGGTAAAGCAGGGAAAGCGCTATTTCTTGCTTCAAAAAAAATAAACCCGAAGGGGGTTCCTTCGGGTTTGGGGTACGATTAGCTATTTTTCTCTTTGTATTTTTCCAGCTGCCGTCTTAGACCTTCTACCGCCTCATCTGCTGCAGCTTCAAAGGAGTCGTCTTGATTTTTGGCAAAAAACTGCTTTCCAGGCACGTTTAACTTGATTTCTACGAGTTTATTCTGGTTTTTTTCATTTTTATCCAGTCTCAAAAACACCTCACCATCCAAAATGCTGTCATAAAAAGTGTCCAGTTTATCGGCCTTCTTCTGAATGAAATTGATCAATTTTTGATCGGCGTCGAAGTGAATGGAATGCATCTGTAGTTTCATCGCGTTGGGTTTTAAGGGTTAAACATGTGAATACTTATGCTTTTGGATGTGCTTGTTCAAACACAGCCTTGAGTTTCTCCATAGAATTGTGGGTATAGACTTGAGTGGCAGCCAGGTTGGCATGGCCCAATAAATCCTTGACGGCATTCAAGTCGGCTCCTTTGTTTAAAAGGTGGGTGGCAAAGGTATGACGGAGTAAGTGGGGGCTTCGTTTCGAATTTTGTGCAAAAAGATCCAGGTAGTGCTTTACGATCCGGTAGATCAGCATGGGATAGGCTTTTTCTCCTTTGTTGCTGCGAATAAAGTAATCTTCTCCTTCCACCCCGTTGAACTGTGCTTCTACCACTTTTTTATAGGTTGAAATGTGGCCTTGTAAGGATTTGGTGAGCGGGATGATCCGTTCTTTTTGTCTTTTACCCAAGACTTTGACTTGTTCTTCATACAGGTGGATATCCTTCCACTTTAAGGAGGTAAGTTCGGAGAGACGCACGCCAGTGAGGTACAGGAATTCGAGGACCATTCGGTCCCGCTGTCCCTCAAAGGTGGGGGCATAAACTTCCTCTTCCAATACAGATTCAATGGTCGTTTCCTGCAAAAACTCGGGTAGCTTTTTTGGGGCTTTTAGAGACTTTAGCTTGTAGGTTGGGTCCTTCTGAATGATTTTGGAGCGCATCAGAAACTTGTAGAAGGAACGAAGGGTTGCCAGCTTTCGATTGACGGTAGTTTGGCTAAGCCCTTGTTCCACCAAATCGATGATCCATGCGCGCAAGTCAGGATGGGTGCAGTGGGAGAGATCGTCTATTGAAAAGGATAGGCTGACAAAGTTCTGGGCTTGCTCCAAGTCTTTGCGGTAGGCGAGCACGGTATGCGCACTGCTCCTTTTTTCGTATTCCAAGTAGTTGATAAACGAATCAATCATGGGATGAATTTGCTACTTAAGATACGTGGAATTTTCGAATAGGTTGGTTTAAAAAATCAGGGGGATGAAGCAAGGGTTAGGTCTCCGTCAAAAAAATGCAGGCGAATCCCACAGGGATCAAAAAAAAGCACCAGCCGAATGACTGGTGCTTTGTATATGGGCAAATGCCATCACAATTACTTCATGAATTGCTCTTGAAGCTTCTGCTTATACGCAGCCTTGATGACTTGATCTCTTCTTTTCACAGAAGGCTTGGTAAATGCCTGACGGGCTCTCAATTCACGAACCGCACCGGTTTTGTCAAACTTCTTCTTAAAACGCTTAAGCGCCTTATCGATAGATTCGTTTTCTTTAATGTTGATTATGATCATAGCTGTACACCTCCTTTCGGATTGCAAATGTACAGGTTATCTTTTTATTTCCAAGGCAAAACTAAAAAAATGGTCAACGGCTAACGGTCCACCGCAGATTTTTATTTGTCAACAGTTGACGGACCACAGTCCACAGTTAAATGTACCAGTTACTAAGTACCAAGTACGAAGTATGGATTCTAATCCTATTCACATTACGCAATGATTATGGGCGTTGGACCGTTGACAAAGTTTATAACGGCAAGAAAGCGGATAATCTGGTCTTATCTATGCTAGGGAATCAACTAAAAGAGGCTGTCTCTTTTAGGGACAGCCTCTTTTAAGTACTTGTATTTCCGTAGGTTATTTTGTGCCTATCAAAAACAAAGCTTGAAGTTCAAACAATCTGCCGTGGACCGTCGACTGTAAACCGTTGACTAAAGATTAGTCTACGACTTTCTCAGCCAAGACTACAATGGTATTTTGCTTTACTTCTACCACCCCACCTTCTACTTGTAGCGACTGCTTTCCTTCTGCTGTGGTGAAGGAAACAGCCCCTTTACCCAAGGCAGATACAATGGGTGCGTGATTGGGTAGTACTTGAAATGCACCCAAAGCCCCAGGAAAGGTAGCTTCGCTCACTTCTCCTTGGAAAACTTTTTTATCTGGTGTTACGATTTCTAAGTGCATGGCGTATTCGGTCTTCAGGTAGTAAACTCATCTTGCCTCTTGGATTACCTCAAGAGGCAAGATGAGAAGAAATTTATTTTACTTCTGCGAGCAACTTTTCTCCTTTGGCGATGGCATCTTCGATGCTACCTACCAAGTTGAACGCTGCTTCTGGCAAATGGTCAAGTTCGCCATCAAGAATCATGTTGAATCCTTTGATGGTGTCTTTAATATCTACGAGCACTCCTTTAAGACCAGTAAATTGCTCGGCTACGTGGAATGGCTGAGACAAGAAACGCTGCACACGACGAGCGCGGTGTACCACCTGCTTATCCTCTTCAGAAAGTTCTTCCATACCCAAGATGGCAATGATGTCCTGAAGTTCCTTGTAGCGCTGAAGGGTTTCCTTTACGCGCTGAGCACAATTGTAGTGGTCGTCACCCAAGATATCTGGAGAGAGGATTCGTGAAGTAGAGTCCAAAGGATCCACGGCAGGGTAGATGCCCAATTCCGCAATCTTACGAGACAATACCGTAGTGGCATCCAAGTGCGCAAAAGTCGTTGCTGGAGCCGGGTCAGTCAAGTCATCCGCAGGCACGTAAACTGCCTGTACGGAGGTGATTGAACCATTTTTGGTAGAGGTGATTCGTTCCTGCATGGCGCCCATCTCGGTAGCCAAGGTAGGCTGGTACCCTACGGCAGAAGGCATACGGCCAAGAAGTGCGGACACTTCAGAACCAGCTTGAGTGAATCGGAAAATGTTGTCGATAAAGAACAAGATGTCCTTGCCTTGGCCAGAGCCATCGCCATCACGGTAGTATTCCGCAAGGGTAAGACCGGTGAGGGCCACGCGAGCACGTGCTCCTGGAGGCTCGTTCATCTGTCCAAACACGAATGTTGCTTTGGAATCTTCCAGTTTCTTAAGGTCTACTTTGGATAGATCCCATCCACCTTCAGTTTCCAAGCTATGGATGAAGTCATCACCGTAAGTAACGATGCCTGACTCGATCATTTCTCTTAAAAGGTCATTTCCCTCACGGGTTCTTTCTCCTACACCTGCAAATACAGACAAACCAGAGTACGCTTTCGCGATGTTGTTGATCAATTCTTGGATCAATACGGTCTTGCCTACACCCGCACCTCCGAAAAGACCGATTTTACCTCCTTTGGCATAAGGCTCGATCAAGTCGATTACCTTGATACCTGTGAAAAGGACCTCGGTAGAAGTAGAAAGGTCCTCAAATTTTGGAGCGGAGCGGTGAATTGGAAGACGCTTACCTGCAGGTACCTGAGGTAGACCGTCGATTGCTTCACCCACTACATTGAAAAGTCGGCCTTTGATGCCTTCGCCAGTAGGAACAGAGATAGGCTGACCCAAGTCAGTTACTGCCATGCCACGAACCATGCCTTCTGAAGAATCCATTGCGATGGTTCTTACTCGGTCTTCACCTAGGTGCTGCTGTACTTCCAACACTACCTTCTGGCCGTTGTCTTTTGTGAGTTCCAGCGCGTCTAGGATGTTGGGCAGTTTTCCGCCTTCAAAGGATACGTCCACCACCGGGCCGATTACCTGAGTTATCTTTCCAATATTTGCCATTTGATGTTGATGAAAGGTAAAAAGAGTCTCTTCTTTAATTCGACCGCAAAATTAGTGAGAAAAGCCTTAAACCAAAGGATATTTGGAAAAATTAATCGGAATTGATCTAGAAAATTGTGGCACGCTTCGATTTTGGCCCCCTACTTTCAACTACTTTGTCTCCAATCGCCTTGCGAATAGAAAAGCTTTGGTCCAATAAGCGCTCATCAGGTAATCTTCGGTCACTCCAAGTGAAGTGGAAGCATGGATAAAACGTACCTTATTTTTTTGCGCCTCCGTGACAATTCCGGTATGTGTGACTTCTTTTTTCTTTTTTCCGGTGGCAAAAAATAAGACATCACCAGGTCGAATTTTACGTTCAGGAATTTTTTTACCCAATTTACTTTGTTCAGCTGAGGTCCTAGGGAGTTTGACCCCTACCGAAGCAAAGGAATGGTAGACTAAAGCAGAACAGTCTATTCCTGCGCGTGTGGTGCCTCCATAGCGGTAGGGTGTGCCTCGGTAGGATTTGGCCGTTTCGATAAGGGTAAACTCCGGTGAAGATTTGGCTGCTCTCCGTTTAATGTTGCAGCTGCCCAATACCAAGAGCAAAAAAACACAGAAAAAAAAGGAGGTATTCGAAGGGAAATAAATTCGTTTCAAGGGAATTTGTTTAAGCTGTATCAAGTTTACCCTTCAAATGAATGAATTCAAAAGATTCTTCAACTAAAATAAATCCTTCCCGCTTCAGGCCCATACATTCAGGAGGGAGTGTATCTTTACCTAATTCTTAACCCAGTCTTCTTTTTTATGCAGATTCAACAGTTTTACGACGAGGGCCTAGCGCATGCTAGCTATGCCATTTTGAGCGAAGGAAAAATTGCCTTGGTAGATCCAGGAAGAAATCCACAGCCTTACAACGACTTTGCCGAATCACAGGGGGCTAAGATTGTGGCCGTCATTGAAACTCATCCGCATGCGGATTTTGTAAGTTCTCACCTCGAATTTCATCAGAACGAGGGTGCGACTATTTATGTGTCTAAACTTGTAGGAGCGGTCTATCCTCATGTAGGTTTTGACCAGGGAGATTCCTTTTCTTTAGGAGAGGTCACCCTTCATGCACTTCATACTCCTGGGCACTCCCCGGATTCCATCAGTATCCTATTGAAGGATTCACAAGGAAAAGACCATGCGCTATTTTCTGGAGATACGCTATTTATTGGGGATGTTGGGCGACCTGACCTCCGTGAAAAGGCGGGAAACCTCACTGCACAGCGGGAAGAGCTGGCACGAATGATGTACCATACCGTCCAGCGTCAATTGAAGCCTTTGGCAGATGAGGTACTCGTATTTCCTGCACATGGAGCGGGCTCACTCTGCGGCAAAAATTTGAGCGATGCCCGTCAATCCACCATAGGCGAGCAGCGGGCTACCAACTGGGCTTTTTCAGCTGCGGATGAAGCCACCTTTGTGGATACGCTACTTCAAGGACAGCCCTACATTCCGAAGTACTTTGGGTACGCCGTGGATTTAAACAAACAAGGTGCACCCACCTACCAGCGCTCCATTTCCCAGGTGTCGATCTGGCCAATAGGAGCTACTCTTCCAGCTGGCGCATTGGTGATCGATACGCGCAAGCAAGATCAATTTGTTGCAGGCCACATTCCTGGAGCCATCAACATCATGAATGGGGGCAAATTTGAAACCTGGCTCGGTTCCATCGTGGGTCCCGAGGAGCGGTTTTTCCTCGTTGCAGAAACTGCCGCTGAACTTGAAATTTTAATTCATAAGGCGGCAAAAATCGGGTACGAAGCAGGGATTGAAGGAGCAGTCGTCAATCCAGCAGGAATGACGGAGCA
>CANGZP010000126.1 GCA_947458475.1 Cyclobacteriaceae bacterium
AGCCGGTAGACGGTGGTTTCCTTTTGGTCGGTGAGCTGCAAAGCTTTGCGAACGGCATAGGCGGCACCTAGTTTCTCAATCCAAAAAGCGAGGTCAATGGGCCGCTCTTCAAAGGAGATGATCCGAACCATAATGGATCCTTGGGAGAAGTGTCCGATGCCTAAAAATTCATTTCTGGAAGAGTGAACGGCTACCAAATCACCATTCTTTACCTCCTCTGTACCTTTGGCAATGGCCCCAGAGAATACCCAATGGTGTTTTCTAAGTAGGGAAACTTCTTTTCCTTTTTGGAGGATAAGCTTAGGATAGTTCATCGGGAGTTAAAGTTTTGGTGGGGAAAATGTAACTGCCTACACCCATGGCTAATGCACTGGCAAAAAGACCAATAAGATGCGTTTCCTGATTGGGTACAAGCATTTCTGCGGCAAGATAGGCAGCTGTTCCTACAAATAAGGCAAGAAAGGCTCCGCCGGGGGAGGCTTTTTTCCAATACAATCCTGCAGTGAGCGGAACAAACAAGGACACAAGCATCAAAATAGAAGCTCCAGCTACAAGTTCATAAATATCTGATTTCCAAGAAGCCATGGCTAACGCAATTCCTGCTACTAGGACTACATTTGCTCGGAGGATCCAAAGAAAATGACGGTCTTTTAAGTTTTTCCCAAAGTAGGGGCGAATCAAATTTTCGGAAATAATCGCAGCAGGAGCAAGAAGCCCAGAACTGGTCGTACTCATAATTGCAGAGATCAAGGCACCAAAGAAGAGTACTTGAATGGGTAGGTTGCTGTGCTGCAATACCATTGCAGGCAAAAGCATTTGCTTGTCTGCTAGGTACAGCTCAGGATATAGGATTTTGGATCCTAAAGCGATAAACAAAGGCAGCAACCCAAAGGTGAGGTAGAATATTCCTGCAAGATAGGTGGACTGAACGGCCACTTTTTCAGATTTGGAGGACATTACCCGTTGGTAGATGTCTTGAGAAGGAATGCTTCCTAAGCCCAAGATAATCCACGCACCAAAGTAAGAAGTCCAAGCTGTGAAGTTGGGTTCAGGAAAAAATTGAAAACTCTCAGGTGGAGCTTTTTCAATGATCACCCCAATACCACCTGCTTCAGAAGCCACTAGGTAGGCGACCGCAAGAAGTCCAATTACAATCAGCGTGGTTTGCATAAAGTCGGTGATGGAGATGGCCCACATCCCACCCAAAAAGGTGTAGAACACAACAATGCATGCAGAAATTACCACGCCTTCCATGAGGCTGAGATCGGTAACTGCCCCCAAAACCAAGCTCAAAGCGATCAACTGCGCCGCTACATAGCCAAAGTAGGCAGGGATCATGAAGATGGAGGCAAAAAAGGACAGGCGTTCCCCGAAGATTTTCTTAAATACATCCCCAATGGTCAGCACATTCATGCGGTACATGGGACGGAGATAGAATAATCCAAACAGAATCAGACAAAGTGCTCCTCCAAAAGGATCTTCGATGACTCCAATGAGGCCCTCTTCCAAGTAGACTGATGAGGCACCAAAAATAGTTTCGGAGCCAAACCAGGTTGCAAAAAGTGCGGAAGCTGACAGAAAAAGCGGAAGCGACCGACCTGCAAGCACAAAGTCATTCGAATTTTTGACTAGCCGAGCCGACCAAGCTCCAATCGCAAGGGTGACGACTAGGTAAATAAGAATTGCAGTGAGCAGCACGGGCCTATTTCGGGTTTACACTTTACCGCCGTACATTTTTTCCCGC
Organism: Cyclobacteriaceae bacterium; assembly: GCA_947458475.1. Taxonomy (GTDB): domain Bacteria; phylum Bacteroidota; class Bacteroidia; order Cytophagales; family Cyclobacteriaceae; genus Algoriphagus. The sequence continues at coordinate 1,745 of CANGZP010000126.1, forward strand.
AAAGCCTTGATTTCTGGGTTCATCAAGTAATCGTCGTACGGCATGCGTCGGTCAATTGTACCGGTAGGGGTAAACTCGATAATTCGGTTACAGGAGGACTGTACAAATGCATGGTCATAGGAAGACATCAACACGGTGCCATTGAATTCAATGATGGCATTGTTGAAGGCGGTGATGGATTCCAAGTCGAGGTGATTGGTAGGTTCGTCCATCACCAGCAGGTTTGGATTCTGCAGCATCATTTTTGAAACCATGCAACGTACTTTTTCCCCACCTGAGAGTACACTACATTTTTTGAAGGTCTCTTCACCAGTGAAAAGCATTCTTCCCAAGAAGGTGCGGACATAAGCTTCTTCCTGGTTTGTAGAGAATTGACGCAACCAATCGATCAAGTTGAGCTCTGTTTGGAAGTACTCAGAGTTGTCGTTAGGCAAATAGGCTTTGTTTATTGTGACACCCCATTTTAGTGTACCCTTACTTGGAGCAGATTCTTCCATTATTGTCTGAAAGAATTTATTGACTGCCTGTTTGGTTTTGGAAATGAAAGCGATTTTATCGCCCTTGTCCACCATCAGGTTGACATCGGTAAAATAGGTGACGCCGTCTGCTTTCAGTTCTAGATTTTCGGTCATGAAGATTTGATCGCCTGCTTCACGCTCTGGCTTGAAAATAATGCCAGGATACTTTCTGCTAGAGGGTTCAATCTCATCGACATTGAGTTTCTCGAGCATTTTCTTTCGAGCTGTGGCTTGTCTTGACTTGGCGACGTTGGCGGAGAAGCGGGCGATAAAATCCTGAAGATCTTTTCGCTTTTCATCCGCCTTTTTGTTCTGGTCGGATCGTTGCTTTAAGGCGAGTTGGGAGGACTCGTACCAGAAAGTATAGTTACCCGAGTAGATCTTCACTTTTCCAAAGTCGATGTCCACTACGTGGGTAGAAACCGTATCTAGGAAGTGTCTATCGTGGGATACGACGATTACGAGGTTTTTGAAATCCATCAAAAAGTCTTCCAACCAAACGATAGTTTCAGCATCCAAATCGTTAGTAGGTTCATCGAGAATCAAGATATCAGGATTTCCAAAAAGCGCTTGTGCTAAGAGCACGCGAACTTTTTGATTTCCTGCCAAATCTTTCATTAGCGTGTAGTGGATGTCCTCAGAGATGCCAAGACCAGAGAGGAGGGAAGCTGCGTCGGATTCAGCATTCCATCCATCCATTTCAGCAAATTCTGCTTCCAATTCGGAGGCCCTGAGACCATCTTCCTCCGAAAAATCTTCTTTCAAGTAGATATCGTCTTTTTCCTTCATGATGGCATACAATTTTTTGTGGCCCATCAAGACGGTTTTTAAGACATCTACTTCATCAAACTCAAAGTGATTTTGCTTCAATACCGCCATGCGTTGCCCTGGAGTAATGTTGATTGCACCAGAGGTAGAGTCCATTTCTCCAGAGAGAATTTTCAAAAAGGTGGACTTTCCTGCACCATTTGCACCGATCACTCCATAGCAGTTGCCTGGGGTAAATTTTAAGTTGACCTCCTCAAAAAGGGTTCGCTTGCCAAACTTTAAGGAAAGATTATCTACTGAAATCATGTGGTATTGAATTTTAGAAGCGCAAAGATAGGGATTAATCCCTTTTTGTGAGGATTTGTCGGTGTACTAATCGACTGAAATTTATCCCTTCACGTATCGCTAAATTGTTTCATAAATTACTTTTATATTCACCTCGTTATTTGAATGCTACTTCTTTCTCCATGCGAGTGTTTTTCCGTGCCCTCCTTCTTTTCTTGGTAATTTTTGCCTCTTCCATGTCGAGCTATGCGCAGCTTTCTACTACTGGGAAAGAGTTTTGGGTGGGGTTTATGGAAAATAACCGAGGTTTGCCTACCCTGGGTAATCCTGCAGGAACACCTGATTTTGCTGTTTTAGTCATTACTGCTACTGAAAATACCACTGGAGTAATTGAATTTCTAGGCCAAACAGAGCCTTTTTCATTGAAAGCCGGTGAGCAATATACTTTTCGTAGGAATTCAATTTTTGAGGTGGATTTGCTCCACCGCAGTTCTGGTGTAATCGAAAGCAACTTAGGAATACATATTGTATCTTTTGACGGGAAAATTGCAGTTCATGCCTTTAATGAACGGTTTAGAAGTGCAGATGGTACCGTGGTATTGCCTTTGGGTGCATTGGGTAAAGATCATTACATCACCTCTCATTTTGAAGTAAATCCTTCTGCTAGCCTCAATATCAACAATGAGAGCACGCTATTGGTCGTGGCTACAGAAGACAATACTCAAATTGAGATTACCACTACCGAAAATTCAATTTCTGGCCCAGGAAAAACATGGACAAAAGGGAGATCCGAAGAAATTATTTTGAATCGTGGACAGAGTTACCAAATCAAAGCTAGAGGCGACCTAACTGGTTCACGGGTTCGTGTGGTAGGTGATAATGCCGACGAATGTAAAAAAATAGCAGTTTTTGGAGGAAATAAGTGGACTTCTGTTGGAGCTTGTCCACCTGGAAACGCCAATGATCACCTCTATGAGCAAGCCTATCCAGTCAATACTTGGGGTACTTCTTTTGTACATACCGCACTTTTAGGAAGATCTTCTGGGGAGTTGGTCAAGGTATTGGCGTCAGAGGACAATACAGAAGTTCGGGTAAATGGACTTCTTCAAACTAGGGTATTGAATCGTGGGGAATGGTTGTCTTTGGAGTTTTTAGCTAACGAATCGGGAAAAATTGATACATCAAAGCCAGCTTCTGTTACCGTATTCTCCAAAAGTCAATCCTGCAACAACCCTTTGGATCCATTAAAAAATAATGGAGATCCTTTTATGATTACCTACAGCCCAACAGAGCAGTTATTGACTCAATTGGATTTTAACGCAATTAAACTTCCTGCAATTGTAAATCACTACGTGAATATTGTAGTCAAAACAGGTGAGGAAAATCAAACTAAATTAAATGGAATTTTTGTAGGCAATAAGTTTACTGTATTGCAGGCTGACCCTAATTTTTCTGTTGCTCAGATAGAAATTTTAGAAGGAGTAAATCAGCTTTCCAATCCTGCTGGTTTCACAGCATATGTCTATGGTTTTGGGGATTTAGAATCTTATGGCTACGCGGCAGGTGCGGCTTTGAATAATTTGAACTTTGGAACCGAGTCAGACTATGATTTCAATGTGGATGGGGAAAAAGTAGCCTGCCTCAATCAAGAGGCAGATTGGAACATAAATCCAGAAAATCCTGATTTCACCTATTTTGTATGGGATTTTGGGGATGGTACCCCAAACAAAATTGGTAAAGATGTAAAACATACCTATACCAAAGCTGGTAAATACGAAGTAACTATTGTAGCCTCCCTGAGCCCAAATTCCTGTGATGAGCAAGAGGAAGTTACTTTTGAGGTGACAGTTCTTGAAACCTCTGGGGAGATGGTCGGTCCAATATCAGTCTGCCCGGATGTAGAACAAGCTTGGTACAAGGTCATTAATAAGGAGTTTATCTCAAGGATGGAGTTCTTTGTTGATGGGGGAGTTAAAGTACAAGAAACTGCTGATTCTGTTTTAGTAAGATGGGGTGGCTCTGGTCAAGGACGCGTAAGTGTGATTCCCTACACTGCGAGTGGTTGCCCTGGGGATAAAATTGAACTTCCAGTTACCATCGAACTCCGCATCCAGGTAAAGGAAGCTTTGGGTCAAAAAGAAGTTTGCTTTGATCCTTCTGTACGGTTTACTTATTCAGCACCTGAACCTTTGCCAGGGAGAAGGTATGAATGGGTAGTAACAGGTGGAACTTGGGATGGCGTGCAGGGAGCTGATAAAATAGAAGTTACTTGGAATCAAGAAGATATTATTGGCACGATTGGCTATACCGCTTACAGCTTAGTTGACAACTCCTGCGCAGGTACAGCGCCTGATATTCAAGTTCGAGTGGCCAAGCAACTCACCCTAGCCACCCAATCCATCACCGATGTCGCTTGTTTTGGAGATGCTACAGGACAAATCGTGGTAGTAGCCAATGGAGGAACGATCAATGCAACAACTTCCTACACCTTCGAATGGTCACACGATGCTGCACTGAAGACTGCTACAGCGTCAAACCTAAAGGCAGGCTTGTATTCCGTAAAAGTCACTGATGCCCTCGGATGTATCCAAAGTATTACGGACATTGAAGTAAAGGAACCTCCTTTGCTTCAGCTTTCCAATGTGACCGCTACGCCTACTACCTGCTTCGGTAAAAAAGATGGACGGGTAAGATTGGAAGTGATCGGGGGTGTAGCGCCGTATAGTTTGGAGTTTGGAGGGAAACAGACTTTTGCGGGGGTGTTTGAACTCGATACGCTCAAGAAAGAGAATTATGCTTGGGAGGTGACCGATGCAAATGGTTGTAAAATACCTGTGACCTTTGAAATCACCTCCCCACCGCC
>CANGZP010000127.1 GCA_947458475.1 Cyclobacteriaceae bacterium
AAAAGGATCCATAAAAACTTGCAGAAGATGACTCCGTCAAACTTTGAAGAGAAATGGTCAACTTACAGTACCCAAAGCAGGCCAGTTTTGAATATATTTAACAATGAAATTCAATTAAAAACCGGTCAACACTAATCAGGGATCGACAATTTTCAATCCACCACCCGCTCCTCAAACCGAATCCCCACCTCTTCCAAGGCCACCAGAATAGGCAAATAAATTTCCGGTACCACAGGAAGCTGCAGTCCACGCAGGGAAATTTCACCCTTCAAAAAGAGGTCCACGGCAATCGCTAGTGGTAAGCCCACCGTCTTTGCCATGGCGGTATAAGTCGCGTCTTTCCCTTCCTCGACTAAACTAGAAATCACCTTTTTGATTCCCGATTGGGTTTGAATCTCAAACTGATGTTGCATCACAATCAGGTCTCGGTCAGCTGGCTGAAGTGACCAATGGGCCTCCAAAATTGCTTGCAGCAATTGTGCGGGGCTACCTTCGGTAAGTGGCAGTGGAATGGACTCAAATAGCCCCAACCACTGCAACTTTTCAAAGGTGGGAAAGTCTAAGTCTTGAATTACTTCTGCCAATTTTTCCTCCACCGAGTGCTGCTCGGACCAGGGAAGAAAGGTATTCAAAAACTGTCGGTAAGTACTGCCAGCAGGTAACTTCAACACAGCGGTATCGTCTGTCATCCCTAACTGCACAAATACATCCCAAGCCTTGCAGAACCCATCCCGCCGAAGGGTTCCTCGAAGGAGGGTGTCTACCTGCTCCAATCCGTAAATAGTCTGATAGTTTAAAGAATCCCGATTGGGGTAACCATCAAAATCCCCCAAGCCAGGAAAACTGATGTTTTCTACTCGCTTGAATAGCTGCTGGTAAGGCACCAATTTCACTTCCCCATGGTCAAGAAACTTGGAAGTCCCTTGGCCTGCCAGCACCACATTGCGGGGGTTCCAGGTAAACTTGTATTTCCAGGGGTTGTCCTCACTTTCAGGGGCCAGTAAGCCTCCGCAATAAGATTTGAAAGAGCAAATCACTTCTCCCTTTGCCTTTGCCTCATGGATGATTTTCAGAGCCGACATGTGGTCAATTCCTGGATCTAACCCACATTCGTTGAGAAAAAGAAGCCCTTTGGCTTCGATCTCCGGCCGCATGGATCTCAGCGCTTCACTTTCGTAAGAGGCAGTAAAAAAATGTTTGCCCAACTCCAAGCAGTCCCCAGCGACGATGGGGTGAAGACCAGCGGGGAGCATGGAGATCACTACATCTGCTTGTTCAATTAATGACCTACGCGAATCCTGATCATCTAAATTCACTGCCACAGCCTGGGTATGGCTTCGCCCTTGGAGTTTGGATGCTGCCTGGCTAGGATCCAAATCGGCAACTAAAAGCTTACGTTCACCTTGAGCACAGGAGTCGGCTAGGTAATCAATCAAATAGCTGGCAGATTTACCTGCTCCAAAAATCAAAATGGTAGGCATGTGATGGGCATTATCTCCTTAAAATTGAGCCTTTTTTTTGGTGTGAAAAAGTGAAAATTCAAGAATTAAGGAACATTTACGTACTTTAATCGTTGGTTCCTATCCAAACCCATACTGCTTGTGAAAAAAATTACCGATACGGTTGAGTTGGAAGAACTCACTTTTTCTGAATTAGATCCCCAAGAAGCCGAATTGCTTCAGCGGGCACAGGAAATTTCTACCAAGGCCTACGCTCCCTATTCCAAATTTCAGGTAGGGGCAGCGGTTTTGCTCGCCAATGGTGAAATCTACCAATCTTCGAATCAAGAGAATGTAAGTTTTCCGGTAGGCACCTGTGCAGAACGCTTGCTATTGGGCTATGTCGGCGCCAACTTTCCGGAGCAGGCTCCCCAAACGCTTGCCATTGTGGCACGGCGTGAGGGTGAGATCGATTGGGCGGGCGTTTCTCCTTGTGGCATGTGTCGGCAAGCGATCAATGAAACTGAAAATCGCTACCAAAGTCCAATCACCATCCTATTGTTGCAACCCAAAGGAATCGTACTTCGATTTCATGGGATTCGCCACTTGCTCCCACTCAAGTTTGACGATCTCCACAGCTAGGCGTGAAAAAATCCATTCAATTTCAATACGAAACCCCGTATTACCAATCGCATGAGCCGACAGGAAAGGAACAAGCCGTTTGGATTGTCTTACATGGCTATGGGCAACTTGCAGAATTTTTTATCCGGAAGTTTCTTCCCCATGATTCAGAAGAAAGGCTGTTTATCGCTCCTGAAGGCACCAATCACTCCTACCTCAAGGACTTTCAGGGACGAGTGGGTGCAAATTGGATGACGAGCTACCAGCGGGAAACTGCCATTTCCAATAACCATCGCTACCTAAATCGAATGATGGAGGAGGTCCTCTCCGTCTTCGAAAAAGCACCGCGCATTCACCTCCTAGGATTTTCACAAGGGGCAGCAACCGCTACCCGATGGGCTAGCCAATGGGAAGGCCGCCTTGATTCACTTATCCTTTGGGGTGGAGGATTTGCACATGACCTTGTGCTGGAAGTGGCTAAAGAAAAATTTGCTTCGACAGAGGTAATTCTCGTCCATGGACTGAAAGATGAGCTGGTTACTGAGGAAAGTAAGAAACGACAAGAGACACTTCTATTAGAGCTAGGTAAGCCGCTTAATCTACTTACTTTTTCTGGAGGGCATGAAATCGACCCCAAAACGGTAGAAAGAATTATTAATCAAGGGTTTTAGGCTTATTTTTTTGGGGAGAACTTGCGTTTTTTAAAACAATTTGTTGAACTTTCGAACTGTCGTAATTTAAAATATTTGAACCCCATCCATGCTTTCGCTTACTGAAAAAGAGGTAGATCTAATCGCTACCCAATTGCTTAAAGGCAATGTGTGCTTCTATCAGGTTGACAAGAAGAAAATCCATCACATGCCAGACGATGAAGATCACTTCAATTACGACCTAACCCCGGAGGAAGAAGATATCCTCGACGAAATCGAAGATAATCCAGACAATTTCGCAGAGTTTACCAAGTTAGAACCGTCCCAAGAGCACCAGCTCATGCAAGACTTTGTAGACCGCAGAGTGAAAGAGCGTACCCTTGCAGAGGATCTGGTAAGTGCGCTAAGCAATCCCAAGGCTACCACGGCTTTCCGCTTTCTGCTGGATGGCTCCAAATACAAGGAAGAATGGGCAGAGTTTCTCCGTGGCAAATACCAGGATTGGATCAAGGAACAAGTAGATTCCTTCAACTACGCTGAAGACTAAATCTCAACCGCTCCAAGATTAATGTTTTGGAGCGGTTTTTTTAGGTCTTGTTGACTAGGTTTAATCGTATCCCTTTTTTGACCATCCCATGAAAAAATTATTCTTTTTCCTCCCGCTTCTTTTGGTAGTGCACCTAATTCATGCCCAATCTTGGGACTGGGGTGGACCAGTAGATCCCCTTCAAGCCAAGTTTCAAATCCAGCAGTACCGGCTCGAGCTGGAAATTTTTCCAGAAACGAAGTCCATTGCAGGACAGTCTACCATCACCTTTTCGGCCACTGAAAAGCTCGATACGCTGCGGTTTCAATTGATCGACCAATACCGAGTAAGTAAAGTACTCATGGATGGAAAAGAAGTTGCTTTTACACATCAAAACGACCTTCTGGACATCCTACCCATAGACTGCACCTGCAATCAGGTTCAGATTTTCTATGAGGGGCCGACCCCGATAGCGCAGAATCCACCTTGGACAGGTGGGTTTACCTGGGAAAAAGACCAGATGGGTAGGCATTGGATGGGATTGTCTTGCCAGGGGGAAGGAGCAAAGCTTTTTATGCCCGCCTTAGATCACCCCTCAAGTGAACCGCAGCAAGGAGTGGAATTACTATTCACGGTACCCAAACCCTATTTCGTCGCTTCCAACGGACGCTTGATCCAAACCCAAGACCAGGGTCAAAAAGTGCGCTACCACTGGAAAACGGACTACCCGATCAACAATTACAACATCAACTTTACCCTAGGCGTTTTTGAAAAAGCAGAAACTCAATTTCAATCCATCTCTGGAGCAGTAGTTCCAATGGCAGTGTGGGTGCTCCAAGACAACAAATCCAAGGCCAAGGAACTGCTAGAGGTCCTTCGGGTAAGTGCCCAAACGCATGAAAAATACTTCGGTGCCTATCCTTTTCCAGAGGACAAAATCGCAGTCGTTGAAACTCCCTACCTAGGCATGGAACACCAAACCATCAATGCCTATGGGAATAACTTCGAGTTTGTGTCCATGGGAAAAGTCAAGTACGACTGGCTCCTCCACCACGAACTGGGTCATGAATGGTTTGGCAACAAGGTATCTGTGGGTGACTGGGCCGACATGTGGATTCACGAGGGTCTGACGGCTTACGGAGACTGGTTGTTCTATTGGGAACATGGAGGGGCTGAGGTCTATTTTAAAAAAGCAACTGCTGAATCACGAGACATCCCTCATGCAAAGCCTGTGGTCAGCCCTCCCAACTCCACCGAAAAGACGGCCTACCATCCCGAAATCTACACTAAGGGTGCCATGGTCATCCATTCACTCCGAGGAGTATTGGGAGATGAACTCTTTTTCCCAGCAATAAAGGCTTTTGCTGAAGCGGAACAGTTTACCTACTTGAATCTCGTGACCACCCAAGATTTTACCGACTTTATCCAAGGCTTTACTGGGCAAAATCTGGAAGGGTTTTTTGAACTCTACCTGAAGACGACAAGACTGCCTGAAGTGAAGGTAAAAAAGAAAGGGAAAGATCAGTTTCTGGTATCCTTGGAAGGAATTGAGTTTGAGCTTCCCGTAGAAGTCAAAACCTCCACGGGAATCAAAAAATACCCCCTTGGCAAAACCCCAACCCTGATCTCGAGTACCACTACCCCCGAGGTAGATCCACGGGGATGGTTGATGCTACAGCGGTAGGAAAACGCTAGTTTCCGCAGGAGACCGAACGTAATTAATTAGTCTCGCAAAGAGGCGCAAGGCGCAAAGAATTAGATATGTTAGTTTAATTCTAATACAAAACATCTTAATCTACTGGCAGAATTTCCTAGCTCCATAGGAGCGTAAGATTAATAACCCCGGGTGAAGCCCGGGGCCTCAAGGATAGAAGCTCGTGATTGCAAATCACGAGCAGCACCAAATCACGAGCAGCTCCCTAAAACCAAAAAACGGTGCAAGCCTTCGCTTACACCGTTTTTTTTGTGGACTGATCTAGATCTTAGATTCCAAAGGCCTGCTTTACCTTCTCTACATAATCCAACTTCTCCCAGGTAAACAATTCTACCTTCTGAGTAATCGCTTGGCGGTAAGGGGAAGTGAAAGTTTTATCAACCCACACACTCTCTCTACCCATGTGGCCGTAAGCGGCAGTCTCTAGGTAGATTGGCGTGCGCAACTTCAGGCGCTGCTCGATGGCATAGGGACGCATGTCGAAGAGGTCTTCCACCTTCTTTGCAATCTCTCCATCGCTCAAGTTCACCTTGGCCGTGCCGTAGGTGTTGATGTAGATGCCCATGGGCTTGGCTACCCCAATTGCATAGGATACCTGAACTAGGATCTCGTCTGCTACTCCTGCGGCCACCATGTTTTTGGCTATGTGACGCGTCGCATAAGCAGCCGAACGGTCTACTTTGGATGGATCTTTGCCAGAGAAAGCTCCTCCTCCGTGAGCACCCTTGCCCCCGTAGGTATCTACGATGATTTTTCTTCCGGTAAGTCCAGTATCGCCATGTGGTCCACCGATCACAAACTTGCCCGTTGGGTTGATGTGGTAGGTGATCTGGTCAGTGAATAGTTTTTGAAGCGAAGGCTTCAACTTGGCCTTTACGCGTGGGATCAAGATGTTGATGATGTCGGCTTTGATTTTGGCAAGCATCTTACCTTCCTCATCAAAGTCATCGTGCTGGGTAGATACAACAATCGCATCGATGCGCTGCGGCACGTTGTCGTCGGAGTATTCGATAGTCACCTGAGACTTGGAATCAGGGCGTAGGTACGGCATGTCCTTATTCTCTCTGCGCAACTCCGCTAGTTCAAGCAAGATGCGGTGGGAAAGGTCCAATGCCAAAGGCATGTAGTTCTCCGTTTCGTTGGTGGCATAGCCAAACATCATCCCTTGGTCACCTGC
>CANGZP010000128.1 GCA_947458475.1 Cyclobacteriaceae bacterium
GCAATCCTTGTGCGCCATCGGAAGACCTGCCTATTCTTTGCATGACCCCAAACGTTACAAACTCTTTTTGCTCAACAATATCCTTGGCGGTCCAAGCATGAATAGCCGGCTCAACCTGTCTTTGCGCGAAAACTATGGCTATGTCTACAGCGTGGAGTCTACCTACCAACCCTTCTCTGATACCGGATTTTTTGGGATCTATTTCGGGACGGAAGAGAAAACACTGAAGAAGAGCCTTGCAATTGTGCACCGCGAACTGGAAAAGCTTCGAGCAAAGCCCCTGGGGAGCCTTCAACTTCATACCGCAAAAGTCCAGGCGATTGGTCAGATGGCCATGTCGGAGGAAAATTACGCAGGCCTGATGCTCGTCTACGGCAAAAGCCTGCTAGACCATGGGAAAATTGACCCTTTGGATCTTATTTTTGAGCAAATTCGTTCCACTACTGCTGCCGAACTCCAGGACATTGCTCAGGAGATATTCCAAGCCGACCAACTGACGCAGCTCATCTATACCCCCGCTTGACATGGAGTTTATCTCACCCGAACTGCTCGCCTACTGCGAGGCCCATACCCAAGCAGAAGATCCGCTGCTACTCAAAATCACCCGCGAGACGCAGGCCAAGGTCCTTCTTCCCCGCATGCTCTCCGGACACCTGCAAGGCAAAACTTTGGAGTTTTTCGCCAAAATGCTGCAGCCCACCGCCATCCTAGAGATTGGCACCTTCACGGGCTATTCCGCCATTTGCCTTGCCCGTGGCCTTGCCCCGGGAGGAAAACTTTTGACCTTGGATATCAATGATGAGCTAGAAACCATGGTCCGAGGCTTTTTTGAAGAAAGTGGACTTGCTTCGCAAATCGATTACCGACTTGGAAATGCCCGGGAGCTACTACCCTCCATTCCTGGGCCCTTTGACCTGATTTTTATCGATGCAGATAAGTTTTATTACAGCGCTTATTACGAGTTGGTCATCGACAAACTCCGCCCTGGAGGGATTATCCTGGCAGACAATGTACTCTGGTCAGGAAAAATTCTGGTCGAAGAAGGCCAAAAAATAGACAAAGACACGCAAGCCTTGTTGGATTTTAACCGGCAACTCGCCCAAGACCCACGGGTAGAAACGCTCCTTTTGCCTATTCGAGATGGAATATTAATGGCTCGAAAGCGATAAGCTGTAAAAAAGGGTCTCATTTTTGCTAGGTTTTGGGCAGCGCCAAACTCTTCCCATTTTAATGAAAGCCCAACTTCGTTTTCAACTTTTATTTTTTCTCCTTTTATCTGGAACTCAGCTGCTACAGGCACAGATTCCACAGGTTCCCTTGGAGATGGAATTTGCGGATTTAACCTTGAAAATCCACCCACAAGCCCAGCGGGAAATTCAACTGGATGTCGATGCGCTCTACCGAAATGCCGCCTACTTTAAGGTAAAATCAGAACGCGTCAACCTCTACCTTCCCCTCGTAGAGCGAGAGCTCCGCAATCAAAATATCCCTGACGAAATCAAGTATCTGGTGATCCAAGAAAGTGGATTGGTGCCGGATGCCGTATCTACCTCCAACGCGGTAGGCTTCTGGCAGTTTAAGCAAGGGACTGCCGAAGAAGTGGGGCTTCGTGTAGATGGACAAGTGGACGAGCGGAAAAGTATTGTTGCCTCTTCGCGTGGTGCCGCTATCTATTTAAAGAAACATCATGGAATCCTTAACAATTGGATGACCGCACTGGTCTCCTACCAAATGGGTTTGGGTGGAGCAAAAGCCTATTTTGGCAACCAATATGCAGGTCAAAAAGTAGTGAACATTGACCGCAACACCCACTGGTACTTTAAGAAGTATTTGGCCCACAGGATCGCCTACCAGCCTTCCACTGCTATTTTAACCTCTAGTTCTGCACGCCTTTCTGAGGTACAAATTCAAGGGCCCACCACCTTCGCTTCTTTGGCAAAGCAGTTTGGAGTCACTGAGGGGCACTTGATCGAATTCAACAAATGGGCGGTAAACGGCAAAGTACCCGCTGGCTCCTTTACCCTTTTCTTTGTGAAAGGATCTGGCCTTCCTGAAGGTCCTGTGGCCAATACAAATCCCGTGGCTCCCACGGAAACAGCTGCCAGCAAACCAGCTAAAACTTACAAAGCAGCCAACTCCTTTCCAAAAATCACTGGGAATACAAGCAAAGCCACCCAGCGCAAGCAAATTCTAGTGAATAACCTGCAAGGGATACAGGCCGCAGCCGCGTCGTCACCTACTGCGTTTTCGGAAGAAATTGGAATTCGTGAAAAGCGATTCATCAAATTAAATGACCTCCCCGAAACCGAGCAGATCAAAGCCGGTGCCTATTACTACACACAACGCAAGCGTCCGAGTGCAGAAGTGGAAACCCATGTGGTGGAAGTAGGTGAAACACTCTGGTCTATTTCCCAGAAATATGGTGTCCGTTTGGCCGCGTTAAAGTCTAAAAATAGAATCAGAAAAGATGCCGAGCTTCGTCCTGGAATGGTGCTTAATCTGAAGGAGCCTCGACAAAGAGGAACCGAAATTCCGATGTATTCGGAGCCCGAAGCCCTGCCAACCAGCACCACGCAAGCTGCTACACCCGCAAAAGTAGAGCAGGCTCCCGTACAAAAAGTGGAAACGCAAACTTCTTCCTACTCCTTCCACACGGTTAGCGCAGGCGAAACACTGTTTTCCATCTCCAAAAGATATGGGATGTCCGTAGAGGAGCTCAAGCAACTCAACAGCCTTGGCAGTCAAAATTTGATCACAGTAGGGCAAAAATTACGTATTTTGAACCGTTGATCTGATCCTAATCACCCGAACCCCATGCGGTATTGCTTTTTCCTAATCGGCCTGCTCTTCCTTTGCAGCTCTCCCTTTGCGAAAGCACAGGATAGGAAAATCATACCCGATACTGTCATCATTGATCGAGATACGCTGGTGATGCTGGGCGATTCGCTGCTGATTGAGGAACCCGTAAAGGAAACTTTTTGGAAGACAGGAGGAACTTACACGCTCAATATTCAACAGGTCACCCTGAGCAACTGGGCGGCAGGAGGCACAGGTTCCTTTGCACTGAATACGGGAACCACCCTGTTTGCCAATTTCAAAAAAGACAGCAAGGTTTGGGACACCCAACTAACGGTCAACCTGGGTTTTAACCGGCAAAATGAGCGGGACTACAAAACCCGAAAAACCAACGACAACTTTATTTTCGTGAGTAACTATGGGCGGCAGCTTTCGGAGAAACTTTTTCTAACCACTCAGCTAGATGCCCGTACCCAGTTGGCGGCAGGATACAAGTACACCAAGCCTGCTGGATCAGAAAACGAACTGCGTACCAAAATTTCTGACCTCCTTTCACCCGGATACCTGCAGTCCTCCACAGGTATCAACTACCGGAGAAGCTTTGAGGACAAGAGTAAGATTTCAGTGATTCTCTCTCCATTTACAGGGAGATTTACCCTGGTGATGGATGATTCCTTGAGTCGTGCAGGTGCTTTTGGGGTGATCCCAGGAGAGAATGTTCGCGCCGAAGCCGGTATGTCACTCGGCCTCGGAGGGGTAGATGTGGTCCTGATGGACAATGTTACTTGGAAGGCCGATCTCAACCTGTTTTCGAATTACGAGCGGTTTGGGAATATGGTCGTCAACTTCAACTCATTGATCCGGATGAAAGTAAATAAGTTTATCTCCACCCGTATCGAAACGGTCTTGATTTACGACGAGGAGGTGCGCATCAAGCAGGACGATGGGAGTACCAAGCGGGCGATTCAATTTCAGAATCTGATCAACTTTGGGATTTCTCTCGATTTTTAGAAATCTACATCCAAGTCAAACTTCCGCTGCAGCTCCATCAATGCGGGGTGCTTTTCGCGCAAAAATTTAAGTTTATCCGTACTGGTGTACAATTTCCCCTTGTCGTCTACTGCTTCTTCTTGCTGCACAATACTGATGGCAAAGGAAGTGGCTCCTGTAAATTTCCGCACCAAGCCCATTAACTCAGGCTTCATCTTTTGTGCGATATCCTCTTGGATCGAGCCGCTTACTTGTAGCGTGATTTCCCCATCTAGAACCTTGATCTCTTGATCCAAAAGGGTAAGCTCTAAATTTCTGTTTGCTGTGCGAAATACATCTTGAATCGAAAAAATCGCTTGGTCAAGCAATGCTTGAGTCAAGGCAATCTCTTGGGCTGCCGGTGCAGCAGTAAAGCTTGGTTCCTCCACTTGTTCTGCCACCTGAGACACCTCTTCTTCTACCTTGGTTTCCCCAAGTTTCTTGGTTTGCCCGAGGCTACTTGGAATCGAAAAGGTAGGCTTTAAAGGGCTCAATTTAGGAACTGCAGCCACAGGTACCTCTTGCGAAGCGGGTGCTACCGCAGGAGCAGGAGCCACTGCTAGCGGTACTTCAGGACTGGGAGTGGATGAGGGTGAGGGTGAGGGCTGTGGAGATTTTGGCTCCTCAATCAGGCTTTTTTTTTTGAATCCACCGAAGCAAGGGTAGCTAGGCGGAATGCCTGGGAGAGTTTGGCCACCTTCATCAGGGTCAACTCCACATGAAGGCGCTGATTTTTGCTGGTCTTGTAGTGGATGTCACAGTGGTTGGCCAGGTTGAGGGCCGACAAAAGGAAGGAAACCGATGCTCGGGCTGTTTGCTCAAGGTAGCGATCTTTGGCCGACTCGGAGACTTGGAGGAGCTCGACAGTAGCTTCATCCTTGACCACCAAGAGGTCGCGAAGGTGCTCGCTTAAGCCTACGATAAAATTATGTCCATCAAAGCCTTTTTTGAGAATCTCGTCAAATAGAAGGAGCGTAGTCGAAATATTTTCTTCCAAAAGGGCATCTACCACCTTGAAGTAGTAGTCGTAGTCCAGAATGTTCAGATTGGAAATCGTCTCCTGGTAGGTTACTTTTTTGCCTGCCGAATAGGTGACGATGAGGTCAAAGATGGAGAGGGCATCCCGGAGGGCACCATCTGCTTTGGTGGCGATGAGGCGAAGTGCTTCTTCCTCGTAGTCCACTTCTTCCTTACCTGCGATGTACTTGAGGTGCTCGGCGATGTGTTTGATTTGAATTCGGTTGAAATCAAATATCTGGCATCGAGAGAGGATGGTTGGGATGATCTTATGTTTCTCCGTAGTCGCCAAAATGAAAATGGCATACTTAGGAGGCTCCTCCAGCGTCTTCAAAAAAGCATTGAAGGCCGCGGTAGAGAGCATGTGCACCTCATCAATGATGTAGATTTTGTATTCTCCTTTTTGAGGGGCGTAGCGCACCTGCTCTACGAGGTTACGGATGTCGTCTACCGAGTTATTGGAAGCCGCATCGAGTTCGTATACGTTGAAGGAAGCGTTGTTTTGAAAGGAAACGCAGGAATCGCAGGTTCCGCAAGCTTCAAAGTCTTTGGTGATGGATTCGCAGTTGATGGTTTTGGCAAGGATACGGGCGCAGGTAGTCTTTCCTACACCTCGGGGTCCACAAAAAAGGAATGCCTGGGCAAGGTGCTTGTTTTTGATTGCATTCTGAAGGGTGGTCGTGATGTGCTGCTGCCCCACGACACTCTTAAAATCTGCAGGTCTATATTTTCTTGCCGAAACAACGAAATTTTCCATCCCCGAAAGATATAAAAAAGTCCATATTGATACGCCTCGAATTTAAGCCGATTTCTTTTTTTCTTTTTTAAAATTAATTGGAGGCTCTGATAGGAAGTACCTGCCTGCGGCAGGAATCTTACTTCATGTCTCAATCTTTCTATTGCTCGCAAAGGCGCACAGACGCAAAGAAATCTAACCGCACCCGGACATCTTGTTTCTCGTCTCTTGGCTCTTGCTTCTTGCTTCTTGTTTCTTTGGTACTTTCCTAATTCCGTAACTTCGTATCTCGTATTTCCTACTTTGTACTTTGTACTTTGTACTTTGTACAAAAATGAACCTTTTTACCCCTACCTTTGTACCTACTCTAAGGGGCTGACCGGTTTTGACAGTAGGTGTAATCATCGGGCTCGCATGCAGGCTGGAGTATGTACGGCCTTAAAAGATTCATGCAAAAGACAAATGGCGAAACTTCTTACGCCATGGCTGCTTAATCTAACCTAAGAGGATAGATCGCTTAAAGGGTTGAGTTACGAGA
>CANGZP010000129.1 GCA_947458475.1 Cyclobacteriaceae bacterium
GAGTTGTCAGGAGGACAAAAAAAACGAATTGGTGTCGCACGTACCTTGGTACTCAATCCCGAGATCATGCTTTACGATGAACCAACAGCGGGGTTGGATCCCATTACCTGTGTCGAAATCAACCACCTGATCAATGAAGTTCGCGAGCGATACAAAACCACATCTATTGTGATTACCCATGACCTGGCCTGTGCCAAGCAAACTGGGGATCGAATGGCTGTATTGCTTGAAGGACAGTTTAATGCAATTGGAACCTTTGAGGAGGTATTTCCTCATGCTGAAGATCAGCGGATTAAATCTTTCTACGATTATAATTTTATCAACTCATGAACCAAGATAATAAGCGATCTGTACTTGTAGGTCTATTTGTATTGATTGGAATCGTTATACTCGTCCTCGGCATCATGACCTTGGGAGGGCAGCAGAAAAAGTTTGTGAAGGCCATTCATGTCAAGGCGGTATTTGATGACATCGGTGGTCTTCAGCCTGGCAACAACATTTGGTTTTCAGGTGTAAAAATTGGAACAGTTCGTAAAATCAACTTTTTTGGGGATTCCCAAGTAGAAGTTGAAATGAGCGTGGAGGAAAAAGTAGCTGAGTTTATTCGTAAAAATTCCAAAGCAACCATCAGTTCCGATGGTTTGATTGGTAATAAGATCATCGTCATCTATGGAGGAACCACCGATTATCCACCCGTAACAGAAGGTGACCGATTGGAGGCGATTATGCCATTGGATACGGACAAAATGATGGAAACCTTGCAGGAAAACAACAAAAACCTGGTTGATATCACCAATGATTTGAAGGTGCTTACTAGTAAAATAGCTGCAGGTGAAGGGATCGTAGGTGCAGTAATGACTGATTCTACCTTGGCCGTAAATTTCCGTACCATCTTGAGTAACCTAGAGCGGGCATCTGTTAACAGCAACAAGATGATTGCGGATTTGAATGGATTTAGCGCCAAGCTCAACAAAAAAGGTACCTTGATGAATGATTTGGTGACAGATACTTCCATTGTTCCTGATCTCAAAGCCACCATGGAGAGCCTTCGTGTGACCAGTGCAAATACCCAGGCCTTGTCCAAAGAATTTTCTAGTATCACCGATAAACTAAATTCCAAAGATAATTCCCTTGGAATGTTATTGAATGACCCTGAATTTGCCAAATCCTTGAAAAAAACAATGGAAAATGCAGATTCAGCCTCTTACAATCTCAACAAAGGAATGGAAGCATTGGAATACACCTGGCCATTTAATAAAGGCTTCAAAAGAAAAATTAAGGCTGAAGGAGGGAATTGATTTTTCCCTCCAACCGCTGAAGTGAAGAAGCAAGCCGGATCAATTCTTAGGGTGCATGACTCATTTCTTTTTAACGAATACTTTCTAACCTAATACGCTTACCCAGCTATGCAAGCTATCAATCCAACCACCACCTCTGCATGGTCAAAGCTAGTTGAACTTTCAGAAAAACAGCAAACTGGCACCATTGCAGCACTTTTTGATCAACCAAATAGATTTGAGCGCTACAGTCGCAGCCTTCAAGACATCTTGGTTGACTTTTCCAAAAATAGAATTTCAGACGAAGTTTTCGAGGAGCTGCTAAACTTAGCTCGACAAACAGCACTAGCAGAGGGCATCGCGAGCATGTTTGAAGGCCAAGCGATCAACCAAACAGAGAACCGTGCCGTGCTCCATATAGCCCTTCGTAACCGTTCCAATACTCCAGTGTTGGTGGATGGTAAAGATGTCATGCCCGAAGTGAATGCGGTATTGGCTCAAATGAAGGCCTTTGCCACCCAGATCCACCAAGGAAGCTGGTTGGGATACACCGGAAAGACAATCACCACGCTCGTTAATATTGGAATTGGTGGTTCGGATCTTGGACCTGTAATGGTGACAGAAGCCTTGAAGGCATACCAACACTCGGATTTGAAGCTATTTTTTGTGTCTAATGTAGATGGTACCCATATCGCGGAAACGCTAAAGGCTGTTGATCCGGAAACCACACTTTTCTTTATTGCCTCCAAAACCTTCTCAACGCAGGAGACCATGACCAATGCAAATACTGCTAGATCTTGGTTCTTGACGCATGCAAAGGATGAAAAAGCAATTGCAAAGCATTTTGTGGCCCTTTCAACCAATTCCGAGGCAGTAAGTGCTTTTGGGATCGATCCACAAAACATGTTTGCATTTTGGGATTGGGTTGGAGGAAGGTACTCCCTTTGGTCTGCCATCGGTCTTCCCATCGCCTGTGCCATTGGATTCGAACGCTTTGAGGAATTGCTTTCTGGAGCTCATTCCATGGACCTGCACTTCAAAAGTGCCCCATTGGATCAAAATATTCCTGTGATCTTGGCCTTGGTAGGAATTTGGAACACCAATTTTCTAGGAGCAACTTCAGAGGCCATCCTACCTTACGACCAGTACTTGCATCGATTTGCAGCCTACTTCCAGCAAGGCAATATGGAGAGCAATGGAAAGTATGTGGGCCGTGATGGAAAAAAAGTAAACTATGGGACAGGCCCAATCA
Source organism: Cyclobacteriaceae bacterium (assembly GCA_947458475.1). Classification (GTDB taxonomy): domain Bacteria; phylum Bacteroidota; class Bacteroidia; order Cytophagales; family Cyclobacteriaceae; genus Algoriphagus. The sequence continues at coordinate 2,530 of CANGZP010000129.1, forward strand.
TCTGGGGTGAACCAGGCACCAATGGACAGCATGCGTTTTACCAGTTGATCCATCAAGGAACGCACCTGATACCTTGTGACTTCATTGCTCCTGCCAAATCGCACAACCCAATTGGAGACCATCATGTCAAGCTTCTTTCCAATTTTTTTGCACAAACAGAAGCCCTGATGAAGGGGAAATCGCTAGCTGAAGTGGAAGCAGAGATGCGGAAGGCAGGCAAGTCGGAAGTTGAAATTCAACGCATAGCACCACACCGAGTATTCGAGGGGAATCGACCAACCAATTCCATTTTGGTCAAGCAAATCACCCCGTATACCCTTGGGCAGTTGGTGGCGATGTATGAACATAAAATTGCTGCTCAAGGCATCATTTGGAATATTTTTAGTTTTGATCAGTGGGGAGTGGAACTGGGTAAAGTTTTGGCGAATGGAATATTACCAGAACTTTCGAATGAGGACAAGATTACTTCGCATGACAGCTCTACCAATGGATTAATCAACGCATACAAAGCAATGCGGTAAATTAGATACCAATTTATAAGTTCCAATCACCAAAAATCCATGAAGTAATCTTCTATTTCATGGATTTTTTATGTTGAGTTATTGGAGGATAACAAGTTTATATTTGGTCAAAAAGATGTTGCGTAATTTTTTTAAACAATAGTCTCTTTCAATTAGTTACAACTAAAATATCCAGTCTATGAAAGAGCTTCTCGAATTAAAAAAGACGAATGGTAATGGAAAAGTTGAAAAGAAAAACGGATTCCAAGACCCGAAACTATTGGTTAAAGATGCCGTATTTGTTCGTCATGAGGGGAGCTTGGTGAAGGTTAGGTTTGAAGACATCCTTTGGTTGAAAGGAGACGGCAATTACACTACCTTAATCACTAAAAATGCAGTTTTTTCAGTACGAAATATTTTGAAAGACTTTGAATCTGTACTTCCAGAAAGTCAGTTTATCCGCATTCACAAAAGCTATATCGTTCAAGCCTCCGAAATCCTTTCCATTACCACCAAAGAGGTGAAAGTCGGAAACGATTTAGTGCCTGTGGGTCGTACTTTTTACCACCAACTATTGAGCGGTATTAGAAAAATAGGAAGCATAGGAGATTAAATCCATAGCAAGCTACTGTCGCCGTAACTCAAGAATCGGTAATCGGTGCCCAGTGCTTCTTGGTATATTTTTTTCCAATCTTCGCCTACTAGAGCTGCAATTAATAATACCAGCGTCGATCCCGGTTGGTGAAAGTTGGTAATCAATCCATCTACCAGTTTGAACGGATACCCCGGGAATATAAAAATCGATGTAGTTCCAAATAGGGTATCGACACCGCTTCGCTTCATTTCTTGTTGGATGGCTTCTAGGGATTCTCTTCGAGAAGGAAGGACTGATCTACTCTCGTAAGGCGCAAGTTTTTCAATTTGAAATTGACTTCCTTTATTCTCAAGTAGCTGCACACCATACCAATACATGCTTTCGAGTGTTCGTACAGAGGTGGTTCCTACGGCAATAATTTTACCCTCATGCTGGAGCAGCTTTTCAATGGTTTCTAAGGTGATTTCCATTTGTTCACTGTGCATGGGATGCGCCTCTACTTTGTCTACCTTGATGGGTTGAAAAGTACCTGCGCTTACATGAAGGGTAAGAGCTGCTTCTTTGATTCCCTTTTTTCGTAGTGCTTCAAAAACTTCTTCTGTAAAGTGAAGTCCTGCTGTGGGTGCTGCTACCGCACCTTCTTTCTCCGAATAAACAGTTTGGTACCGCGACTTATCCTCTTCTTCTGCCTTTCGGTTGAGGTAGGGAGGCAGGGGAGTTTCACCACATGCTTCCACCAAATCCACAAATGCGATTTCTTCGCCTAACCAGGAGAATTCAACGTGATTGAGTGCTCGATCTCGTAGCTTAGCAGTTAGGACTACTTCCTTTTCACCGATCATAATGCTTCCTTGAAGCGCTTCCCCTTCTTTCCACTTCTTTACATTGCCAATCATGGTTTCCCAGACCACCGGCTTCTTAGAAGCCATAATTTCGGACATCACCCGGGATGGAGCAACTGGCTGAAGCAAAAACACTTCAATACGAGCGCCTGTTTGACGTTGAAAGATCAAACGAGCAGGAATAACTTTGGTATTGTTATACACCAACAGACTATCAGCTTCTAAAAGGTCTGGAAGATTAAAAAAGTGTCGGTGGTGAAGATTTCCTTGCTTGTATTCCATAAGCTTGGAATGATCCCTCTTTTCTAAGGGATGTTTAGCAATTCGTTCTTCAGGTAAAGTATATTCGTAGTCTTGAAGGTTTATACTAGGTATTTTCATATTTGGGTCTCTATTTGTCCGCAAAGGTAATTAACTCTTTTCATCTCTTTTTGGTTACATCCACATGAGTTCATCAGCTTCACTTCGTTTTTCTTACCTCAAAAGAACGCTGCAGTTTCGATTTGAAGCCGGTACTTCTCGTGGGGTCATGCGAACCCGTGATGTTTTTTGGATTAAGGTTTACCGCCACGGAGACCTAGATCAAGTAGGTTGGGGAGAAGCGGCACCTTTAGCAGGACTGAGTCCAGATTTTGGGCCTGATTTTGAAACGCTACTGGCTGGTATTTTGCAGGAAGCAAATACCAGAACCTGGGATTTAGAGGAGGAAAGTGTACTTCAACAGGTTAAAAATTTAGTTCCTTTTTCACTTCCCTCGCTACGATTTGGATTAGAAACAGCCCTTCTTGATTTAGCAAATGGAGGTAAGAAGCGCATCCTAGCCAATTTATTTTTTGATCAAGGTACGCCCATTCCGATCAATGGTTTGATTTGGATGGGAACTAAAGAATTTATGCTGCAGCAGATCAATCAAAAATTGGAAGAGGGGTTTGCCTGCTTAAAAATGAAAATAGGCGCGATTGACTTTGATCAGGAGCTTGAACTGCTTCGCTATATCCGGGAGCAGGAAGCAGCAAAAAATCTTGTGCTGCGCGTAGATGCGAATGGTGCATTTTCTGCACTGGAAGCCTTGGGCAAATTGGAGCAATTGCAGGATTTTGGAATTCACAGCATCGAGCAACCGATCGGGGTAGGACAATGGGAAGCCATGCGGGAATTGGCACTAATAAGCCCAATTCCAATCGCTTTGGATGAGGAGCTTATTGGTAAATCCAATAAAGAAGAGGTACTCGATTTTATCAAGCCTCAGTTTATCATTTTGAAGCCTAGCTTGTTGGGAGGAATTTTGGAAACGAGGGAATGGATTCGCTTAGCTGAGGCTATAGGAATCGGCTGGTGGATGACCTCGGCTTTGGAGAGTGCGATTGGTCTCAATGCCATCTCGCAACTGACTTCTACTTACTTGCCTAGTCTTCCGCAGGGATTGGGAACAGGGAAACTTTATGACAACAACCTGGAATCTCCCTTAGTCGTGCAGTCTGGAGAAATTCGATACAAGCAGAGTGGAACTTGGGAGACCCCCAGCTAGAATTGATTGGAATTCTTAGCCCTTCGGAGGTAGTAGCTTTGGGATGCTATTCCAATACTTTTTTTACGATTTTCCGCTTGATCACGACTACACAAAGCCA
>CANGZP010000130.1 GCA_947458475.1 Cyclobacteriaceae bacterium
ACAATGTTGTACCAGCCATTCACCAAACCGGCCCAACCGACTGCTTCTTGGTAGGCAGCAGGATCGCTGGATGGCGTCACTTTCCATACAGAAAGTGCGATGCTTTTGGCAGAATTTTGCCAGTAACAGAAGAGGGCATACCACTGAAACAGGTAGACCAATGCGAGTTTCCACATCACGGAAGGCATCACTAAGATCGCCTCTAGAATCTCTAGATTTTGCGCAAACAGCACACGCAATGCCGGCTTACTATCTACCCACGAAAGCACTTTGCGGATGAGTCCTCGGTCAAACAATGCAAAGGGAAGCAGCAGCAAAAAGGCTAAATAGGCAACAAGAGTGGTCAGAATAGACAGGAAAAACTGGATAGCAGGATGGGGCATCCCCTGATTTCGAATCTTCAGGGCAGCAAGCTCTGCTTCAGAAGGTGGGTATTCGGGTGTTTTAGACATGCTCCAAAGCACCGAAGTGATGGAGCAGACCGTACCCAAAAAGAAGGAGGCATACACCCATACGGGTAGTGCGCCCCAGCTGCCCTTGAAATAGATCTGAAAAAAGTAGAGGGACAAATTGGCTAGGGTAATGCCTAAGCCGGTGAAGAAGCTTTGGGTCAAAAAGCCCTTTCCATACTGTTCCTCGGGCAAGGAATCCGCAATCAAGGCCCGGTAAGGCTCCATCGCGGTGTTGTTGGCGGCATCGAGCACCCAAAGCAAGCCTGCTGCCATCCAAAGGGTGCTGCTGAAGGGATAGAAAAATAAGCAGATGCTGCAGAGCAAGGCGCCAATAAAGAAATAAGGTTTGCGTCGACCATATCGGTCACTCCAAGTGCTATCACTGAGTGCTCCGATGATGGGCTGGATCAAGAGACCAGTCATTGGACCAGCCAGGTTGAGCAGAGGGATCTCGTCAGGCGCTGCACCCAGCATGTCGTAGATGGGATTGACAGCGCTTTGCTGAAGTCCAAAACTATATTGGATCCCAAAAAAACCAACATTCATGTTGATGATTTGGGTAAAAGACAAGGAAGGCTTTCGCATCGGTGATTTTGGGTTGGGGACTATTCAGAACAATAATCTTTCAAAAAATACGAAGTTTCGCTTTCTAAAAAACAGGAAAAAGTACCAAAGCACCCGCTATTTTCAGAAAAGCCTTCGGAAATCGGTTGCTTTACTATCCTTGAAACTAAAAAAAATCTAAAAATTAGGGTCAGCATTTGCCTCAATGGGCCCCATTCGGGAAAAATTTAGCTCCAGGCCTTCTTCAAAAACCGAAGCCAATTGCCATGCATGACCTTCTCAATATCCTGAGGGGAATAGCCCCGCTGTTGGAGAAGTGTGGGGATTTTTTGTAGGTCAGCGATCGAGTCCAGATCAGCGGGACACTGTTCTTTTCCAAAAGCACCATCCAGATCAGAACCAATTCCGATATGATCTGCATTGCCTGCAAGCTGACAGATATGGTCCATGTGGTCCAATAGTGTGGCTAGGGTCACGTTTCGCTCCTTGGGGGTACTCTTGCCCCGAATCCAACCTGGGCTGAGCATCCAGGCATCAAAAACGCCACCGATGACGGCACCACGAGCGATCAAGGCCTTGATCATGTCATCGGAAAACTGTCGGTTGTGGTCTACTAGCGCACGGCAATTGTTGTGGCTCGCCCAAACCGCGCCTTGAAAATGATCCAAAGCATCCCAAAATGCCAAATCACAGAGATGGGTGGCATCTAAGATGATTCCCAATTCATCCATTTTGCGAAGCAAGTCCTTCCCCTGTTGGGAAAGTGGCGAGGAGGCATCGGTACCGAAGGCATAGCGTCCTGGGCCATAATGCCCTGGACCAAGGGCTCGGAGGCCATATCCGTAGGCTTTTTCCAAGTAATCGAGGTTCACTAAGGAGTCCGCTCCTTCCAAGGAGAGGATAAATCCAATGGCTTTTTGGCTTTTGTCTTCCCCTTGATTCCAGTAAGCCAAATGCGCTTCCAGCTCCTGCAAGTTTCGAATTTGCTTCAGCTCCCCCTGCTCCTCCATGGCTTGGTACCAAGCCAACTGCCCTTGGGTATGTGCCCATGCTTGTTGGGGTGAGTGCCAACCCGGCAAGGGATTGTCTGGTGCCACATAGCGGGCAATTTGCGTAGCGACCACCAAACCCACATTTCCTTTGCGAAGCTCAGGAAGAGATACGGTCCCGTTGCCACGATCTGGCTTATCGGTCAGCCCCTGTTCTCGGGCATTGATCTCTTTGAGGGGGCGGGTAAGGTCCCGGTTCCACTCAAGGGCATTCATGCTCAGGTCCAGGTGCGCGTCAATGGTAAACATGCTAGAAGGCTTGGAGGATAAATACGGTAGGAACTTTATGTAAATCGAGAGGATGATTTTTCCAGTCTGAGATAGTTTTGGTTTGGATCAGCTCATCCGCAGCGGTGAGGTTTTTGGCAATGCAAAGCTTGGTTTGGGGAGAAAGCGAGGCCAGTGCATCAGCCAGCAATTGATTGTTTCGAAAAGGGGTTTCCATAAAGAGCTGAGCCCGTTTTTCACGAAGCGATTCCTGCTCCAAGCGCTTCAAGGTCATTGCTCTTTCTTTTTTGTCGATGGGAAGGTATCCATGGAAAGCGAAGGATTGGCCCGAAAATCCAGAGCCCATCAGCGCCAGAAACATGGAGCTAGGGCCAGAGATAGGCACCACTTGAATGCCCTTTTGGTGCGCATAGGCCACGGCCAAGGCACCGGGATCGGCAATTCCTGGGCAGCCCGCTTCGGAAATCACCCCGATGTCCGCCCCGTTCAAAAGTGGCATCATCAACCGAGACACCTGCTCTGGAGGGGTGTCTTTGTCTAGAACTTCCATATGTAGTTCTTCAATGTTGATTCCCAACTTCAAACTGGAAATGTAGCGGCGCGCGGAGCGTGGATTTTCGACCAAAAAGATCTTGGTATGGGAAATGACTTCTTGAACTTGAGGAGAGATCACCCAATGTGCCGTGTTTTCGGCAAGCACAGTAGGGATCATGAATAACTTTCCTTTGGGCATATAGGGATGAATAGCTATCGAAAGTTAAAATTTAATGTGCGAAATCCGTACCTTATTCGGGCATTTACTTTCTCCAATCCAAGCCATGTTGAAAAAAACATTCCTTTTCGCCTTCCTAGTTCTACTCAGCTTCGGCTCTTTTGCTCAGCAGCTCAAAGCCCTAGTTGGGGGCACCTTGATTGATGGCTTTGGAGGAACACCCATTCGAAATTCAGTCATTATCGTGGAAGGAGAACGGATCAAAGCCGTGGGTCAGGTAGGCAGCTTGGCTATTCCTGCGGGAGCAGAAGTCATTTCTACCGAAGGAATGAGCGTCCTTCCTGGGCTTTGGGACATGCACGTGCACCTCATGCTTAACGGACATAGCGACTACAGCCATTGGGATAGCACCTACATCGATGTGTTTGAGTCGGTGATTATGCCTTCTTCAGCCCATCAATTGCTGCTAGCCGGCGTGACCTCTGCTCGAGATTTGGGCGCCCCACTGGAGGCCAGCATCAATGTTAAAAAACGCATCCAAAACGGCGAAATCCCAGGTCCCACGATCTATGTATCTGGCCCATTCATCCAAAAAGCACCCTATCCAGGTACTGAAGCCTTCCGTTGGGGAGTAAATGGAGCAGCCGATGCCCGTGCAAAGGTGAAGAAACTCATCGATGCGGGTGTGGATGTCATCAAACTCATCGATCAAGATCAAATGACCTTGGAAGAAGCAAAAGCTGTGGTGGATGAAGCGCATAAATATGGAAAAATGGTGGTGGGCCACTCCCACCGGCCTGACGAGATTCGAATCGGACTGCAAATTGGGGTGGATAATTTTGAACATACAGGGCTGAGTTCTGCACCGGAATATCCAGAAGACATCATGAAGGCAATGAAAGAGCGCGCTGCCAAAATGAATCTGGGGCCTCTTTTCTGGACGCCAACAGTAGAGGGGCTTTTCAATTACGAATTCGTGCGAGACAATCCTGAAAAATTAGACGATACCTCTTGGCATTTGGGGCTACCTGACTCTATCGTCAGAGATATTCGTGCCTCGCTCCGATTCCCAGGTAGAATGTCCTACTTCCAGCTGACTCCAGTACGTAAGCCTACCTTAGCAAGAAAATTTACCCAGCTCAAAGAAAGTGGGGTCGTGATGCTTATCGGTACCGATAGTGGCATTCCGATGAAATTTCACAGCCAAAGTACCTGGAACGAACTGGATGTGTGGGTAAACCAGTTTGGAATGGATCCTTTGCTGACCATCAAAGCAGCCACCTATTGGCCTGCGGTAGCAATGAAGGTGGAAAAAGATTATGGAACGATTTCCGAAGGGAAATATGCCGATATCATCGCGGTAAAAGGCGATGTATTGCGCTACATCAACCTACTGCAGGATGTAGACTTGGTGATGAAGCATGGCAAGAAGGTGAAGTAAAATGGTCAACGGCTAACGGTCCACGGTCGACAGCCGTTACGTAGTGCAAAGTGGATTAGCGTCTATCCTCCAATAGAAAACTAGAACATCTGTGAGCTATGGACTGTCGCCAGTTGACTAAGTGAAGCAGCGAATCAAATTTTCAATTGTCCTTGTTAATTGAATTCACAATCACCAACACCATCAACTCCTTCTCCTCGGGCTTACTTAATGCCACCATCAGCGTTATTGTTGCTAAGGCATTGTTGGCCACTTTTGGGTTCCCTTTTGAATTTAACAAGTAGTTATTTTTCGCAAGGTACCATATAAAAAGCCAGGCTGCTATCCGCTTATTTCCATCTGTGAAGGAATGGTTTTTTACAACGAAATAAAGTAGATGTGCGGCCTTTTCTTCAACACTTGGATAAAGTTCCTTCCCGTCAAAAGTTTGATTGATTGTAGAAATCGAACTTTTGAAAGAGTCATCTTTCTCATTCCCAAAAAGTGCGGAACCTCCAAACTTAATGCGGAGTTCTTCGATAGCAAACTTGGCTTCTTGATAAGAAATTTGAAAAACAGGATTGGGTTGTACCTTTCCCAATTCCAGATTTTGTTTGTCATACCCATCCAGAATATCTAATCCTATCGCATAGTCAGCCAAGACATCGATGATTTCCTTGACCTGAGATTTTGAAAAATCCTCTAATAGAGCAGCTTCACGAATCAATTGGAAGGATTGTTGAAGCTGGGAAAGCCTTTCCTGATTTACTGCATAGCCTTTAATCAAATAGTCTTTCAATCGTTGGCTAGCCCATTGCCGAAAATGAGTTCCAACTTTTGAATTAACTCTATATCCTATGGAAATAATTACATCTAAGTTGTAGAACTCTAATTCCCTAATTACTTGCCTTCCTCCCTCTATTTGAACTGTTGCATTTTTTGCAACAGTTGAGTTTTGATCAAGCTCCCCACTAGAATAAATATTCTTTAAATGTCTCGAAACAACGGATTTATCTCGAGCAAACATGGAAGAAATTTGATTTAGAGAAAGCCAAACCGTCTCATTTTCAAATCGGACATCGATTTGAGTTTCTCCTTCGGATCTATAAATTTCAAGGGAACTGTTCATAGTTAAAAAAATGGGGTCTAATTATCCTTAAGATAGGGTTTTTACCCGATACTAACGAGTTTCCTGCTCCCTAAATCGCCTAAAAAAGGCTCAAACTAAAAAAATTACATTGAAAATAGGATTGTCGCAATTTTTGCGACAGTCCTATTTTTAGCCCAAAAACTTCCTCATCTCTGCTACCACGGCTTGCGGCTGCTCTGCATGAAGCCAATGCCCTGCATTAGGGATGGAGACCCATTCAGAATTTGGAAAATGGGTGTTGATGTCAGGCAGATCTTGCTGCTGTATGTAGGAAGAATTCGCTCCTCCCAAAAATAAAGTAGGGCCATCAAAAATGGTTCCTTCTTCCAAGGCTTTGCCCACCTCTTCAAT
>CANGZP010000131.1 GCA_947458475.1 Cyclobacteriaceae bacterium
AATTTTCTTTTCCCCTTTGGCAGCGCCTGTGAGCATGGCTGCAGCGACCTCTCTTGGACTTTGGATTGGAAATGCTTTTGGAATATTGGGCCCTGCAGTATCGAAAAAGGAGGTCGCAGTAGCGATCGGAAATACGAGGGTCAACCAATCTCCTGCCCGCTCTGCCCAGAGCGATTCGGCCCATTGCAGGATTGCAGCCTTGGTGCTGCCGTACAGGCTGTAGCCTGGAATGGACCAATGGGCGATCGCGGAACAAGTGATCACATGGCGCAAGTCATGGTTAGGAAATGCTTGTTTTAAGGCCATCCCAAGTTGGATTGTGGAGTGCACATTCAGCTGAAAGAGGCGATCCATCTCCTTCCAATTTTGTAGGGATGCTTCTCCATACTCTGCCTTGCCAGCATTTGCAAAGCAAAAATCCACATGCGGCCAGTGGGCATGCACCCAGGCCAGAATGGTAACGTTTCCTTCCTTGAGGCTTAAGTCTGCACACAAGGTTTTCAGCTGTGGAAATTCATTTTGAAGGGATTCCAACGCTTGCGGCAGGTAGTCAACGGCCAAAATCTTTTGGGTGTATGGGTAGAGTTGACGAACCAGTTCCCGGCCAATGCCAGATCCCGCGCCTGTGACGATGACCTGTGCGTCCTTGAAGCTATTCATGGTTGGACAGTAGGGTAGGTACAGGGAAGTCGATGGAAAAAGGATTGACCTTGAGGGCAACCAAGGGCTGGATGCCTTCCAGGTCAGGAAAAAGCTGCGGATCTACCTGCATGCGTTTCACTCGGGCCAATTTGCCCCAGCCGCGTCCTTTGGGGAGCGTCAAATAAGTTTTTCCATCCAGCGTCTGCTTCAGGCGCAGTGGAAGCAAGGCGGTGCTGATGGGCAAGGGGATTCCTCCATGGCTGATTTCAGTGTCGAGAATCGTTTTTCCCTCCAGTTCCACGCGAATGTGGTCTTTTCCTGATTCTTTTTCCCAATGGAAGGTGGCTGTCTCCTTGGGGATACCCCAGTTTTTTCTACCCTGGTCGGTACTTGCCTCGGAGCTCACCAAAATGCGGGTGATGGATTGGAATTTCTTTTCCCCAAACTGACCAGGGATAAAAAGCAGCTCGTGGTAGGGTCCTACTGGTGAGCTGCTGTAATCCACTAGCATCACATAGCCGAAGCCTCCTCTAAATTGACCTTGGAGCTCTGCAGGCAGATTGGCCTTGCTTTTCACCCAGGATTTTTTGAAGCGGTAAAGCAAGATTATTCCTTCCCCATGTAGGGTCCAGGGTGGAGGTGCTGGAGCAAATTGAGTTGCTGAATTAGGCATAAGGGGAGGGGCTGATTGCGGTCCATCCCCCATCGATGATGAGGGTTTGGCCGGTGATGTGTCGGGCGGTATCCGAGAGAAGAAAGGCCGCTGCCGCTGCAATATCTTCTGGAAAAGCGGGTCTCGCTAGCGGCGTAATCTTCGACCAGGTGGCCGCATAGTTAGGGTCCGAAGTGGTTCGTTCCGTCAAGGTGGCCCCTGGGGCAATGGTATTGATGCGAATGCCCAAGGGGGCTAGTTCTAGCACCAGATTTTTTGCGAGCATCTCGATGGCCGCCTTGCTCATGGCGTAAGCCGCCAAATTTTCATGACTTTGGTGGGCGGTCACCGAGGAGGTAAACAGGATCGCTCCCCCTTTTTCCTGAGATTTCATGAGGCGAGCCACTGCCTGGGTGAGGAAGAAAGTTCCTGACTGATTGACCCGGGCTACTTCCATAAAATCTTCCCTTCCGTAGTCCAAAAAATTACCAAATAGTGTGATACCCGCATTGCATACCAGCTGGTCGATGGTGCCGAAATTTTTAATCGCAAGGTCAAGCATCTCTTCAATGACCTCTGGGTCGGCGGCATCTCCGGAGCAGCCGATGACCGATCCTTTCCCCAAACGGGAAAGCTGGGCTACAGCCTCCTGAGTTAGGCTTTTTTCGCGGTCATTCAGGAGAATGTGGGAACCCTCCTCCAGCAATTTTCTGGCAATGGCGAGTCCTATCCCTTGTCCTGCTCCGGTGATGAGTGCTACTTTGGTCATATTTTGTTTGTGAGGGTTCGCCCTCAGGCGGCCTATTGGATGCGCAAAAACTAGTGGGAATCTCGTTTTACCTCGGGTCCCGAACTTCCTTGGAGAAAATCAAAATCCACCCCTTCGTGGGCTTGGTTTACCTTGTCGAGAAACAAGTTGACATAGCCTCTGTCGTACGGAAGGGGGCTTGGAGAAAATGCGGCCCTTCTTGTGGCAAATTCCTCTTCCGAGATCAGCAGATTCAAGCTGCGATTGGGTACGTCCAATTCGATCCTGTCTCCATTCTGTACCAGTGCTAGAGGCCCACCGATCGCGGACTCAGGGGAGACGTGCAGTACCACAGTACCAAAGCCCGTTCCGCTCATTCGCCCATCTGAAATGCGAACCATGTCTTTGACTCCCTTTTCCAGCAATTTTTTGGGAAGCCCCATGTTGCCCACTTCCGGCATGCCCGGGTATCCTTTAGGTCCTACTTTTTTCAAGACCATCACACAGGTCTCGTCAATATCCAGGTTGGGGTCGTCTACTCGTGCTTTGTAGTCGTCAATGTCTTCAAATACCACTGCCCTACCGGTATGGGTCAATAAGCTAGGAGTAGCAGCGGAAGGCTTCAGTACAGCGCCATTGGGGCATAGGTTGCCCTTCAGTACGGCGATGCCAGACTCCGGTTTGATGGGGTTTTCGAAGGTGCCAATTAGGTTTCTATCCCAGCATTCCGCTTTGGCTATGTTTTCACCCAAGGTCTTGCCATTCACTGTAATGGCATCGGTATGGAGGTATTTTTCGATCTCCTTCATGACTGCGGGCAGTCCGCCTGCATAAAAAAGGTCTTCTACCCAATGCTCGCCAGAGGGCTGCACATTGGCGATGAGTGGGATCCGAGAAGAAAACTCATCAAAGTCAGCCAGGTCCAAGGTAACGCCTATGCGTTTGGCGATGGCGATGAGGTGCAGGATGTAATTGGTGGATCCTCCGACAGCGGCATTGACCATGATGGAATTTTCAAAGGCTTTTCGAGTAAGGATCTTGTCCATGGTCAGGTCTTCCTTGACCATTTCCACGATGCGCATGCCGGCTAGGTGAGCCATTACTTTGCGTCGGGAATCTGCTGCCGGGATGGTGGCATTGTCTGGGAGGGCTAGTCCCAAGGCTTCAACCATGGCGGCCATGGTGGAGGCAGTACCCATAGGAGCGCAGTGCCCTACGGATCGCGACATGGCCGCTTCTGCTTCGATAAATTCCTCTTGTGAGAGTTTGCCGAGTTTAAAATCTTCAGCAAAGCGCCAAATATCAGAAGTGCCTATTTTTTTGCCTTTGAACCTCCCTACGAGCATGGGGCCGCCAGAAAGTACGAGAGTGGGCAGGTTGACTGAGGCGGCACCCATCACGAGTGAGGGGGTTGTTTTGTCGCAGCCACACATCAGGATGACGCCATCCATGGGATTGGCGCGGATGCTCTCTTCCACATCCATGGAGGCGAGATTTCGAAAGAGCATCGCTGTAGGCTTGATGGAGCATTCCCCGAGGGACATGACCGGAAACTCCAATGGAAATCCGCCTGCTTCCCAGATACCTCGCTTCAATGCTTCTGCCAAATCACGGAAGTGCGCATTGCAGGGTGTCAGCTCGGACCAGGTATTGCAGATGCCAATCACTGGCTTTTCGCCTTCAAAAAGGTGGTGTGGGAGTCCTTGGTTTTTCATCCAGGATCGGTAGATAAATCCGTCTTTGCCGGTTCTACCGTACCACTCCTGGCTTCGGAGTTTCTTTTTGGCCATGAGGTAACTTGGGTTCTATGAATTGGCCAAGAAGTTACCAAAAAATCTGGAAAATGGATGAGCAGGATGGAATGAAAAAGTGGAGGGGGACATAAAAAATCCCCTTGATTCGGAATCAAGGGGATCGGGAAGCGTTATTGAACAGCGATTTTAGTCTACTCTAGTGATTTTGGCACCGAGGGCATTGAGACGCTCGTCAATGTTTTGATAGCCGCGGTCGATTTGCTCGATGTTGTCGATCACCGAAGTGCCGGTGGCAGACATAGCCGCGATCAAGAGGGATACTCCTGCACGGATGTCTGGTGAGGTCATCTTGATGCCACGAAGAGGATACTTGCGATCCAAACCGATCACCGTTGCACGGTGCGGATCACAAAGAATAATCTGTGCGCCCATGTCGATCAATTTGTCTACAAAGAACAAGCGGGATTCAAACATTTTTTGGTGTACGAGCACGGTTCCTTTGGCTTGCGTAGCGGTCACCAAAATGATGGAAAGTAGATCTGGCGTGAAGCCAGGCCAGATTTGATCTGCTACCGTAAGAATGGATCCATCGATAAAGGTTTCGATTTCGTAATGCTTTTGCTCTGGCACAAAGATATCGTCACCTCTGAACTCTAACTGGATACCCATGCGACGGAAGGTATCAGGAATGATGCCCAAGCGGTGGATTTGACAGTCTTTGATGGTTATTTCAGACTGGGTCATGGCGGCCATCCCGATAAAGGAGCCGATCTCAATCATGTCTGGAAGTAGCGTATGGGTGGTACCACCCAGTACCTTTACCCCTTCGATGTGAAGCAAATTCGAGCCCACACCTGTGATCTGTGCACCCATTCGGTTGAGCATGTCGCAAAGCTGCTGCAAATAGGGTTCGCAGGCAGCATTGTAAATGGTGGTCTTGCCTTCGGCCATCACTGCAGCCATGACGATGTTGGCAGTACCAGTTACGGATGCCTCATCGAGTAGCATGTAGGTGCCCTTGAGGTGCTTGCCGTCAATATGGAAGATCTCATTTTTGGCATCGTAGTGAAACTCGGCACCTAGCTTTTGGAAGCCAAAGAAGTGGGTATCCATGCGACGGCGACCGATCTTGTCTCCTCCTGGCTTGGAAAGTTTTCCAGTGCCGAAGCGAGTCAATAATGGTCCAAGAATCATCACCGAACCGCGCAATGCGGAGGCTTTGTTTAGAAAATCTTGTGTTTCAAGGTAATCCAAGTTTACATCATCAGCCTGGAAGGTATAGGACTCGGGTCCTAGCTTCTGCACTTTCACTCCCATGTCTGAAAGGAGTTCGATGAGCTTATTGACATCCCGGATATTTGGGATTTTGTGGATTGTAACCTTTTCAGCGGTTAGGAGTACGGCACAAAGAATTTGAAGTGCTTCGTTTTTTGCTCCTTGTGGAGTGATTTCTCCTTTGAGGCGGTGTCCACCTTCTACTTTAAAAGAGGCCATGTATTTATCTGCGTTTTTTGTGGGCAGGACGGAATTTCTTTCCGTGGTTATTTTTCTTCTTGGAATGCTCTTCCTCTTGGTGCGGAATTTTAAAATCCCGTCTTGTGTTCGATTCAAAGAGGGCGTTCTCGCGCACTTTTTCTAGGTCAATGTGCAGCTTGCCTTTGGAAAGCGTTTTGATATCGTCAAGGATGATGCCGTCGTCAAAATTATCTCTGTTCCAAGTGGAGTGGAAGCTCCGCATCAGCTGTCCGATGTAGATGATCGCATTTTCTTGCTCTTCGTCGTTCTCAATTTCAATGGCTTTTTCGATCAATTTTTCGATGTTACGGCCGTAGTGTTTGAACTTGATTTGTCCTTTGGGGTAGCCAATATGGGGAGGCTTTTTGCCAAGCAATTCCTTTTCTGGCATGGGATAAGGTCCATCGATGTCCAAGGTAAAATTGGACATGATGTACAAGTCGTCCCAAAGCTTCTGGTCATTTTCCTGCTTGACGGAAGGATTGAGCTGCTTGATGATCTCGACAATGGTGTGTGCACTTTGTGTCCGCCGTTCCCGATCTTCAATGCCAATTACATGCTGAACCAGTTGTTGGATATTCTTTCCGTA
>CANGZP010000132.1 GCA_947458475.1 Cyclobacteriaceae bacterium
AAATCCATTGGTGCAGAGGTGGTATTTGAAGTCAAAGGTTCGAGTAAAAAAATTCAGGTGTTCACCACCCGCGTGGATACCATCTATGGCGTGACCTTTTTGTCTTTGGCTCCAGAATCAGACTTAGCAGCCGAACTGATCACGGATGAGCATCGACAAACAGCGGAAGCCTACATTCAGCAAGCAAAAAATCGCTCCGAGCGTGAGCGAATGAGTGATGTAAAGACCATTTCCGGTGCATTTACAGGTTCCTACGCCATCAATCCTTTTAATGGGGAAGAAATCCCCGTCTGGGTAGCTGATTACGTGTTGGCAGGCTACGGCACAGGTGCCGTGATGGCAGTACCCGCACACGACGAGCGAGACTACAATTTTGCGAAGCACTTTGGATTAGAAATCCGCCAAGTCATTGAGGGATCCATGGAAAATGGTTCCTTCCCTGGCAAAACAGGCACTGTGATCAACTCAGGCATGATTAGCGGACTTTCCGTGAAAGAGGCCATGGCCAAGTGCATTGCCTTTTTGGAAGAACGAAAGATCGGTCGTGGGAAAATACAGTACCGCATGCGGGACGCTATTTTCACGAGACAGCGCTATTGGGGTGAGCCGCTACCTGTCTACTTTAAGGACGGACTTCCCTACCTCATCGAAGAAAAAGACCTGCCACTCGTCCTACCAGAGGTAGACAAGTACCTCCCAACAGAAGATGGCGATGCTCCACTCGGAAGAGCAAAAAACTGGAACTACCAGACTGCAGAAGGGGAATTTCCCCTCGAAAGATCTACCATGCCTGGCTGGGCGGGATCTAGCTGGTACTTTTTCCGCTACACCGATCCTAAAAACGAAGAATGCCTCGCAGATAAAGCAAAAACAGACTATTGGGGAGCAGTAGACCTCTACATTGGAGGTTCGGAACACGCCACCGGTCACTTGCTGTATTCCAGGTTTTGGGCGAAGTTCCTTTACGATATCGGTGCGGTAAGCATCGAAGAGCCTTTCCAAAAGATGATCAACCAAGGCATGATCCAAGGGCGATCTAATTTTGTGTACCGCATCAAAGGCACCAATACCTTTGTATCCTATGGTCTGCGCGAGCAGCACGACACCTCCGCCATGCACGTGGATGTCAACTTTGTTCACAACGACCAATTGAATCTAGACAAGTTTAAATTTTGGAGACCCGACTTGGCCACTGCTGAATTTATCCTCGAGGAGGGCAAGTACTATTGTGGGGCTGAGGTGGAGAAAATGTCCAAGTCCAAATACAACGTGGTTAATCCTGATGACATCATCGAGCGCTATGGGGCAGACACCTTGCGCTTGTACGAGATGTTTTTGGGACCCTTAGAGCAGTTCAAGCCTTGGAACACCAATGGAATTGATGGGGTTTACAAGTTTTTGCGAAAAGTATGGAACCTGTACCATCCTGCCAATGGGGGATTTGCGGTTTCGGATGCTCCTGCGAGCAAGGAAGAACTCAAGGCCCTTCACAAGGCGATCAAAAAGATGGAGGAAGACATGGCCAATTATTCCTTCAATACTTCCGTGTCCAGCTTCATGATCTGCGTCAACGAGCTGACGACACTGGGTTGCAACAAGCGGGAAGTATTGGAGCCCTTGGCAATTTTGATTTCTCCGTATGCGCCTCATATTGCAGAAGAACTTTGGTCCTTGTTGGGCCATTCCACATCCATCACGCGTGCTGCATTCCCAGAATTCAGAGAAGAATATCTGGTAGAAAGCAATTTTGAGTATCCGGTCATGATCAATGGGAAGTTACGCGCCAAGCTAGACCTTCCACTTACCTTGACCGTTACGGATATCGAAAAAGCAGCCCTAGCTGATACACAAGTCCAAAAATGGCTGGAAGGAAAATCTCCGAAAAAAGTGATTATCGTACCAGGCAAGATTGTCAATTTGGTAGTTTAAACCAGTTCCAAATCAAGAAAGGGGAAACTTTGTTTCCCCTTTTTCATTTCCTAGATTAGCTTCTTCTTTGCTCCTGTCATGATCGTTTACAGCTTTCCCGTCCGTACTGCCTTTATTGAACGAGATTTGGAAATGATCCGTCCTCATGCGGCAATCAAAGACTTGGAATTTACCCAAAGCCCTGTTAAGCTACCATTTTACCTTATTCTTCAGTTATTTCAGTTGCTCTGGTACCTGCCTCGGACCAGCCAGTACCTTTGCTTTTTTGGGGGGTACCATTGCATCCTTCCTGTGGTATTTGGAAAGGCTTTCGGTAAAAAATGCATCATTCAAGCGGGAGGAACCGACTGCATCAACATGCCGGAAATTGGCTATGGCAACTTTCGGAAGAAAAGCCTTGCTTGGGCTACCCGCTTCTCCTTTGAAAATTGCAGTTTGATCCTGCCCGTTGCCGAGGCCTTGGTGAGCCAGCACTACACCTATGACTCACAGATCAATCCAATGCAGGGCCTGCTGCAACTGATTCCTGGGCTAAAGACACCCATTCAGGTTATTCCCAATGGATTTGATACAGAATTCTGGAAAGACCTAGGATTGGAGCGGGTCAAGCAGTCCTTTGTTTCGGTGGCCACGAGTACCTCCACCCCTGCTCGAGCGCGGGTCAAGGGATACGATTTGATTGAACAATTGGCTTCCAATAATCCTGACTGGACCTTTACCTTGGTGGGGGACGTGAACTACTCGGCTCTTTCTCCGAATATTCGGGTATTGGGAAAAGAATCAGCCTCCTCCTTGGTGCAGCTTTACAACACCCATGAATATTACCTGCAGCTATCCAGTTCGGAAGGCTTCCCCAATGCCTTGGGCGAGGCCATGGCTTGTGGTTGTGTACCTATAGGCTCTGCTGTGGGAGCCATTCCAGAGATCATTGGAGATACCGGATTGCTGCTCAAAAGAAAGTCGCTAAACACCTTGCAACAGTTGATTCAGGATTGGTTGGATGGAAAAACGAAATTGACCTCCCCTCGAGCGCGTATTGAACGCTACTTTACCTACGATCACCGCCAGAAACTACTCCTTCGGGCGCTGTCGCTGAAGGGTTAGCCTGGAATTCGATACAAAAAAAACAGCGGAGAAGCTACCTTCTCCGCTGCATACAAAAGCCCTATAATCCTACCTACAACTTAAATCTTAGCACCGGAGTAAACTCAAAACTCTCGAAGGACTGGGAATATCCATAGGTGTAAAAAAGTCGCGACCGCAAACCCACTTGGAAATTTTCGCGAAGGGAATGGTAGTATTCTAGCCCCACAAAAGCACCGAAGTCAGAATTTATAGGAGCGTCATGAAGTGAAATGTCAGTTCGATTTGAAGTTGCCCCACTTATCTGGATATATGGATCTCTATACCGCAGGTTAAATAGCCCTGCTGAACCAATCAACTTGTCTTCGATAAAATGCCTTTTGAATACCAAATAATGGAAGTTTTTCACCTTTCTAATTCGGTAATCTTCAAAAAAAACTACAGCTGTTGGAGTTTGAACGACAAAAGAATAATCCTCCGAATTCACTTGCTTCGAAAACCCAAACCCAAACTCATTTTTTCCAGCAGGTCTATACAGGTACTCGAAGCCAAATGCCTCCCCTCTGCCCTTCATCTCAATATAGGTTCCAATAGGAATGGGATCGTAAGAATGGAAATCATGCGAAAGCCCATAACTAAAGCTGAAGCTAGATCTAGACAAAATCGAATCTAGCTTTTGGGCCATCGAAGGTGGAAAAGAAAGGAAAAATAGGAGTACTAACCAGGTTGCATTTTTCATAGAAATAAGGGTTAAGTTTTAAAAAAGAAGGTTGACAGACTTAGTCAGGTATATCCGTAAAGCGGTGCTCGAAATAAAAACGCAATGGACCCACACTTTTTACATTGTAGTCGATACCATTGCGGGTACGAATCCCAAAATCAGTAGCTCCGATTATATGAGCCAATACCGCTGGTCGGGATAACTCTAGATTGGTGCGGAAGACAGATTGCTCCAATTCAGCTTCTACAGTAACCGAAGTAGTGAATTCCGCGGTTGGTTTTTGATTTACAAAATCATAGCCCACCTTTGCGCTGGCAGTCCCCTTAGATTTTCCACTTCTAGTATAGTGGGAGAAAAGAAGCAACTGCTGGCTGTTTTCGGACATGTCCCAATCTGGATCAAATTGAATGTTGACTGTTTTCCATCTCTTTAAATCAACATCATCCTTGGAAAATTTAATTAATTCGTACCGGTAAGTTTCTCCTTCTGCAGTGGCACTAACTGTTCCATTGAAACTGACCTTTACCTTGCTTGACCCTCTAAAAAATCGAACTTTAACAAAACGATTAAATAGCTTTTTGTATTCTTTGTGGGCCATTTGAACCTCCGGAATAGTCGTAAACAAAATATCCGCTTGGGAGATGGAGGTATGGTTGACATTGTAATCCAGGATCACCGCATCGGGTGCCGGGGTAGGAAGCTCGGGTACTGGAGGAGTATTTTGCATCTCGTAAAAATCTTCGTCCAGGTAAGTGACCACCAACGTGGCCTGATCCACCGAATAAGCATCGTCCACATACGAAATCCTTTTGCCTTCGGCATCATCTCCAATAAGTGAAAACAAAAACCCTTCGTTCCAATCTTCCCGAATAAGGGGGTCGTAGGTGGTGGTAACAGCTCCCTGGTAGGTATCCCAATCAAACCGTTCCTCATACGGGAAGTGAATCACCAGCCCTTGGCTTGCATAAAATTCAATCAATTCCTCACGGAGGGAAACTCGGTACTTAGCCTCCCCTTTTTTAGATTGAAAAGTTTCGAAAGACCTTTCTAGAAAGGGATACTGGGATAGGTTTGCAAGGGAATGCTCCAGAATAGCCTCCCGCAACAGACTTGATTCCTTTCGCAATGCGATGCCTTTATCGAAAGTAGCCAGGCGAGCCAGTTCAGAGGGAGGCATCGAGGCCCGATCTCCAAGGAGCGAAGAGAGGGATACCGCATCCCCGAAGTCATCGTACTGCTGAATAAATTGGCTCAAGGCCAATCGAGAGTCCTTGTCTCGCATGACTTCTCCCAAAAGCTGGGAGAATTCCTTGGCAGTCTCCACCTGTTGCCATTCTTCGAGTTGAAGACTTTGGGTCCAGAGTGGATCTGCCTCTTGGATTGAAATTTCCTCTTTGGGAAGGCAGGAACTGAAAAGTAAGGTGCTCGATACGAGAAAAATTGAAAAGTGAAATGGTATTGGTTTCATAAGATTTGCGTTAAAAAGTGAATAATGGAATAAAAAATATTGAGGAGGCCAACCTCGCTTAATGGGCGGGATTTCTTTCTAGTGCATTGCCAACCTAGCTAAATTTTATTTAATTAAAAAATGATTTTTTATAATTATTTTTTTTGTTTGATATTTTTATAGATTTCAAAAATTACTTGATTGACTTTTAAATTCAACAAGGTTCCTTTTCAAAATGAGTTTTCAGTAAAAAATAATGCATTCTATCTCAACCCAGTAATTAACTAATCCGTATTGAATAAACTAGCTTTTTTTCACCCATCTGCGGGCATGGTGTATATGAGTGACACCACTCACATTTTCTAAGTTTGATCTCTTTTACTTTTGACCTATAACTAAACCACTATGGAAACTAACACACCAATAATGCCAAGAATCGGTGACTTCGCCCCAGACTTTGAGGCAATGACCACCACAGGGAAAATGAAATTTTCTGAGCACATCAAAGGAAAATGGACCATTCTCTTTTCCCACCCCGCAGATTTTACACCGGTATGTACCACAGAAATGACCGGCTTTGCCCTAGAAAAAGAGTTTTTTGCTTCCAAAGACACCTTGCTGGTAGGCTTAAGCATTGACTCCATCCACTCCCATATCGCTTGGGTCAACAACGTCAAGAAAAACACAGGGGTCTT
>CANGZP010000133.1 GCA_947458475.1 Cyclobacteriaceae bacterium
ATGAAAGAGTTTGACCGCCTCTTCGGGCCCTCTTCCACCCATTTAGAGCGAATGGCCAAAGCCAAAGCCTTTTGCCTTAAATACGGGATTAATCTTGTGCTTAAAGGGGCAAATTCACTTTGCACACTTCAAGATGGAAGACAAATATTCAACTCTTCTGGAAGTAAGTACATGGCCACAGCAGGGATGGGTGATGTACTAACAGGAATGCTTACTTCCTTTTTGGGACAAGGGTATTCTCCAGAGAATGCCCTGCTTTGTGGAGTGTTTCATCATGGCTTGGCGGGAGAATTGGCTGGTCAGCGCTACTTACGTGGAACTATGGCTCAGGATTTGATAGATGCCATCCCAGAAACCTATCACCGCATAGCCTTGGACTAGTTTCAGTCCAATATATTTCTACCTTATTTTCCTCGTATTTCTACCCTTTTTCTATTTTTAAATTATCCATGAAACAAGAAAAAGCCTTACTCTGGACTCTGGCAGCTATCAATTTTATCCATATTGTGGATTTCATGATGCTGATGCCACTTGGCCCCCAGCTGATGCGTTTGTTTGACATCAGCCCGAGTGAGTTTGGTTTTTTAGTGTCCTCCTACACCTTCAGTGCTGGGGCTTCTAGTTTCTTTGGTGCCTTTATCCTAGATCGTTTTGATCGCAAAAAGATTTTGATTTGGGTGTATGTGGGTTTTACCTTGGGAACACTTGCTTGCGCCTTGTCTCCAAGTTACCCCATTTTGCTACTTGCCAGAGTGGTGTCTGGAATTTTTGGAGGGCTGACCTCTGCCTTGATTTTAGCGATTATTGGGGATGTGGTACCCGATGAGCGTCGCGGTAGAGCCATGGGATTGGTGATGTCTGCTTTTTCCTTCGCCTCCGTAATGGGTGTGCCCTTGGGACTCTTTTTAGCAAGTATATCCGATTGGCATACGCCTTTCTATATTCTATCGGCCTTGTCCATTGTGAGTATGGGGATGATTGTCAAGTTTATTCCTTCCATCACTGGGCATGTGAACAGTGGTGTGAAGCGCCCCCATCCCTTTGAAGTGATCAGTCGGGTCACGAGCAACCCCAACCAAATGCGAGCCATCACGCTATCCATCATGATGATGCTGGGGCAATTTATGATCATCCCTTTCCTAAGTCCCTACAATGTGGCTAATGTGGGCTTCACAGAATTGCAGCTGACCTATGTGTACATGGCTGGGGGAGCCTTTACCATGTTTACTTCTCCTTGGGTAGGCAAGCTGGCTGATAAACATGGGAAGTTGAAGATCTTTACCATTTTCATGGTGCTCAACCTAATTCCGATCGCGATCATCACCCACTTGGGCGTCACCCCCGTAGCCTTGGTATTGGTAGTGACTACCTTCTTTTTTGTGACGTCCAATGGACGTTATGTCCCAGCGGCAGCCTTGGTGACGGGTACCGCAAAACCTGAAAATCGGGGTAGTTTTTTGAGTTTCAATTCTGCCGTGCAGCAGCTGGCAGCGGGCTTTGCTTCCTTGCTCGCGGGCTTCCTAATTGGAGAGAATGAGTTGGGGCAACTGACTAACTTCAATTATGTGGGCTACTTGGCGATTTTCTTCAGTATCCTTTGCATTCCTTTGGCCTGGCGCATCAAAGTGGTCAGCTAAAAAAAACACCTCCAAAATTGAATTCTGGAGGTGTTTGAAAGAGCTTGTGTTTCTTCTTAGAACTCTGCGTTTCCTGGAGTTCTTGGGAAGGCAATCACGTCGCGAATGTTGCCCATACCGGTAACAAACAATACCATGCGTTCAAAACCGAGTCCAAAGCCTGCATGTGGCGTGGCTCCAAATCGTCTCGTGTCCAGGTACCAGCTAAGTTCTTCGGTAGGAATATGCATTTCCTGCATGCGCTGAGTCAGCTTATCCAACCGCTCTTCCCGCTGAGATCCACCTACAATCTCTCCAATGCCTGGAAACAAGATATCCATTGCGGCTACCGTTTTTCCGTCCTCATTTTGGCGCATGTAGAAAGCCTTGATGCCTTTGGGGTAGTCGGTAAGAATCACAGGCTTTTTGAAGTGTTTTTCAACCAAGTAGCGCTCGTGTTCCGACTGCAAGTCGGTACCCCATTCTTCGATCAAGTAGTGGAATTTTTTCTTCTTGTTGTGGTTGGAGTTGCGTAGGATGTCGATTGCTTCGGTGTAGGTGAGACGAACGAAGTCGTTTTCTACTACAAACTTCAACTTATCCAGTAAGCCCAATTCTGCGCGCTGTTCGGCAGGCTTTGCTTGCTCTTCCTCTGCAGCACGCTGGTCCAAAAATGCAAGATCCTCAGCGCAATGGTCCAATGCGTAGCGAATGATGTACTTCAAGAAGTCTTCGGCCAAGTTTTGGTTATCCTCGGCGTCGTAGAAGGCCATTTCCGGCTCAATCATCCAAAACTCTGCCAAGTGGCGTGTGGTGTTGGAGTTTTCAGCGCGAAAGGTAGGGCCAAAGGTGTAGATCTCCGCCAAAGCCA
The DNA here is from genome assembly GCA_947458475.1 of Cyclobacteriaceae bacterium. Lineage (GTDB taxonomy): Bacteria > Bacteroidota > Bacteroidia > Cytophagales > Cyclobacteriaceae > Algoriphagus. Next base: position 2,488 of record CANGZP010000133.1, read on the forward strand.
TGGCTGCAAGTTCTCCTTCCAGCTGCCCAGATACAGTCAGGTTGGTTTCTCTTTCGAAGAAGTCCTTGCTGTAGTCAATCTTCCCGTCTTCGGTTTTGGGAGGATTGCTGAGGTTGAGGGTGGTTACCTTGAAGGTTTCCCCAGCACCTTCCGCATCCGATGCCGTGATGATGGGCGTGTGGATGTAGAAGAATCCCTTGGTATTGAAATAGGTGTGTACTGCATAAGCCAGCGCATGACGCACGCGGAAGACAGCACCAAAGGTGTTGGTTCGCATGCGGAGGTGGGCAATCTCCCGAAGAAATTCGAGGGAGTGCTTCTTTGGCTGCAGTGGGTATTTTTCAGGGTCAGATTCACCCAAAACTTCGATGCGCGTCGCATTCAGTTCAGACTGCTGACCAGCACCTTGAGAGGCGATCACCTTGCCTGTGATTTTTAGACATGCGCCGGTGCTGCACTTTTTGAGTACTTCTTCAGCAATAACATTCGGGTCGGCCACTACCTGGTAATTGGTAATGATAGAGCCGTCGTTGACTGCGATGAAGGAAACATTTTTGTTGCTTCGCTTGGTGCGTACCCAGCCCATGAGGGTGATCTCTTGTCCGATCAGGTCTTGTTCCAGGATGGTCTTGATTTTGACCCGTTTGTTGAATGCCATGTGTTTGGGGTAGAGGAAGCGTAAAACGACCTCTTTAAATTTAGTAGAATGCAAAAAAACGATTAAATCACCTTTTTATCAAAAAATTGACGCTTTTTCCTAAATTTGAACATGCAGTTTTCCTTGGAAGCATGCTCCTTTTTCGCAAATAAGTGGTTTGATTCATTTCAATGCAAAAGTTAACGCTTTCTCAGTCACTCTCTCAAAAACTTTCTCCACAGCAGATTCAGTTTATCAAGCTGCTGCAAGTGCCTACGGCAGAGTTGGATGCCCGTATCGAAGAAGAGCTTGAAATCAACCCTGCCTTGGAAGAAGGCAAGGTGGAAGAGAGCGAATCTTCTGGTGAGGAGGATTACGAGGAGGGGTTTGGAGATGAGTATGGCCAGGAGTCCAATGAGGTCAATGTAGACGACTATTTGGACGATGACTATGGGGGCTACAAAATGCAGGGGGATGGCAACTACAACCCGGACGATGAGGATCGGGAAATTCCTTTTTCTGCGCCAAGTTCCTTGCACGAACAGCTGATTACCCAGTTGAACTTTTTGAAGCTGGATGAGCGACAGCGGATTATTGGAGAGCAGCTTATCGGCAGTATTGAAAACGATGGCTACATCCGTCGGGAACTAACTGCTATCATCAATGACCTGGCTTTTTCTCAAAATATAGAGACCGACAGCGACGAACTTGAAGAGATTCTTCGAAAAATTCAGGGTTTTGATCCTGCTGGCATTGCGGCGCGAAACCTGCAAGAATGCTTGATCATCCAGTTGGAACGCAAGGAGCATCCCGATGACCCTACCGTGCAACATGCCCTAGCAATCATTCAGGATTGCTTTGAGGAGTTTACCAAAAAGCATTACCCCAAAATCCAAAAGCGCCTCAATCTTGATGAGGATGAGATCAAGGAAGCAGTGCAGCTCATCACCCGACTCAATCCCAAACCGGGAGGAGTGGCAGATGGGATGGTGCTTACGCAATATGTGATTCCTGATTTTATCTTGGTGACTACGGGCGGGAAGTTTGAGATCCTGTTGAACTCCAAGAATGCGCCAGAGTTGCGGATCTCTCGTTCCTATTCAGAGCTGTTCGACACCTACGACAAGAGCGATAAGAAGGACAAAAAACTCAAAGAGACCGTGTCCTTTGTCAAGCAAAAGTTGGACTCTGCCAAGTGGTTTATTGATGCAATCAAACAGCGGCAGAATACCTTGCTTCGAACCATGGAGGCGATTCTCCAGTACCAAACTCCGTTTTTTGTCGATGGAGATGAGGCGGCGCTACGCCCCATGATCTTAAAAGACATTGCGGAAAAGATTGACATGGATATTTCTACGGTCTCCCGAGTGGCGAATAGTAAATCCATTCAAACCGAGTTTGGGGTGTTTCCATTGAAATATTTTTTTTCGGAGGGTATCGCTACAGATAGTGGGGAAGATGTGAGTAACCGAGAGGTGAAATCTGTTTTGCAGGGAATGGTGGATGCTGAAGACAAAAAGAGGCCTTTGTCTGACGACAAATTGGTGAAGATGCTGAACAAAAAAGGCTACAATATTGCCCGTCGTACCGTTGCCAAGTACCGAGAGCAACTTCAGATTCCGGTGGCTCGATTACGTAAGGAACTCTAGTGGTACGGAAACTGGCGCTTCTGCTTTCTGTGGTATTTCAACCCTTGCTGATGCCTTCTTTGGTGTTTGGCTTACTCTTTTTTGCGGTACCTCAGGCGAGCAGCATTCCCGAATCCTTTAAGGCTCGGCTTTTTTATTTGATCGTGACATCCACCTTGTTGATTCCTATGGTCTTGATGCTAGGCCTTCGCTGGGGCGGGATGATCAAAAGCTTGCACTTTGAAGAGAAAAGTGAGCGCAGAACTCCCTTTATTTTGGTCACGCTATTTTACCTGCTGACTACTTACTTTTTGAAGGAAAAGACCGAACTGGATCCGATTCTGTGGCAGGGGATGGGGGTCATTGCCTTTGCTGTAGCCCTGTTGACGGGGATCACTTTTTTTTGGAAAATGTCTGCTCACATGACCGGTATTGGTGGGGTCTTGGGGGTGCTAGCAGTCTTGGCCATTTATTTTCCTTCCATGGATTTGGCCTACTTGCTGGTGGCAACCCTGTTGTTGGGAGGACTGGTTGCCTCGGCTCGACTTTATTTGGATGCCCATCGGCCTGCGGAAGTGTATGTGGGACTTTTGGTAGGGTTTGGGATCTGCTGGATGGGTTTTATGTGGATTTACGGATTCTAAATTAGTTTAGGGATTCAAAACCAAAGGATTCGATAAACAAAAAAAACTCCCTTCAAGGGAGTTTTTTTTGTAATAGTTGACGGAAGATTCTTGTTAGAAAAGTCCGATAGCTAAGCCAAAGCTAATCTGGTTGGCTTCTGTTTTGAATGGACCTCTGTCGGTTTGCCACATGGGATTGAGGTAGTAGGTAGACCACACATAAAATCCAGGGCTTCCGGCTTTAAAATTCAGGCCATAGCGAATTTTCTCTAGACCATAGTTCTCGGCTTGTTTGACTTTTACAGCGCCAGTGGCGGGGGAGTCAAAAGATACCTTTGTATTGGATTGGTACAAGAATCCTACTCTGGCGCCGAGGCTAACACGGAAGCTCTTGCTGTAGTCCTTTTTGTTGACATTGTACTGCAGATCTACTGGCACTTCCACATAGTTGGCGGCCATGTTATTGGTTTTCACAT
>CANGZP010000134.1 GCA_947458475.1 Cyclobacteriaceae bacterium
ACTAACTTAAAACTAGGTAAAGCCCAACCCTAGGCATTGGTAAATTAAAATTTGAAACTCAGCCCTCCAACTCCTTGAATTCCACGCACTGGATAGTTCATCCAACGCATGTTATTCCGATTCAATAAGTTGGCCCCATTGGCAAACACTGCTAAACGGGAATTAATTTGATATTCCAAATTGACTTGCAGGTCAACCACTACAGGCAATTTGACCACCTCAGCTTGCGTAGGTAAGGTATCTATCTGTCCCAAACCTCTTGCTTTCATGCCCCCTAAAACTTGGAGATTGGCTTGCAGCGAAAAGTTCTTGAATGGAGTAAGTCGATGATTCATGCTTGCCGTCCAAGTAGGTCGATGCCAAGCAGTTTGCAGGGTACTTAAGTTGTAATGGAAAAAATCAAACTGGGCAGTTACGTCATATTTTTCAGAAACTGAAAATTCAACATCGGAATTGAACTGCAGCACGGTAGCCTGCTGATCGTATACCAGTTCAAACCTAGAAGTATCCGCATAGGAATTGACAAAGAAATGCAGATTGGACTGCCGACGAACAGCCATGCCTGCACGATACACCAATTTATCTGTTGCGAGCCCCTCTACCCCTGCCGCAAACTCAAATGAGGTCACCGTATTCAACAACTGATCACTGGGTCCTAGAAATGGATTTTCTTGAACAAAACTGCTGTAGGTATTGCGCTGAACATCACCAGAAATAGCAGCATTCACTTTGAGATTTCCGGATACCTGATAGGTAGATTTTAGTACTGGAAAAATGCGAATTGCAGGTTTACTTTCTGCTACTGAATCATTATCAGAAACCAAAACAACTCCAGCAGAGAAATGGAAATCACCATATTCATAGTGCCCTTCAGGTCGAATTGAAAAATAATTTCGGTTGAGGTCATACTTTAGGTCTTCTGTAGCAGTCGTAAAGTACGAAACCCCCAAACTAGCCTTCATTTCTTTGGATGGCCTAAATTCTCCTTTTCCTTCAAACCCAAGTTCCTGCTCTCGCACTGCATAGCTATCCCTGAAGCCTCCTAGCACGATTTCCCCAGCATATCCGATTCGACCCACTTTGTCTGGGTCGCGGATTCCCAACCTTAAATCTCCATGAAGTTGCTTGTTCGGAGAAAAATAGGAACCAAAATCCACATTTGGAGGGATTACAAATCCTAAGTCTCGACCATAAAAGGTATAGGCATCTCTTTTCAGATCTAGGGAAGCATACAATTCCGAATCATCCAAAAAGTAACTTACATCTCCAGCCAGTTGCGTATGTGATTCTTTACTTTCCTCATCCATCCAGCGCAAAGGGCCTTTTCCAAAACTCTGGTGGTAAAATTTTGTAGCATATTGCCATTCGGAGGATTGGGTAGATCCGTAGCGCCCTTCAACCAAAGGGGATAAAAAGTTGCCGTAGCCTAATCGAACCCATCCTGGATACAAATCCAATTTGGGAGCTTCCCATTCTTTTTTGGCAGGTTCTGCCTGAATTTCAGATGCAGGAACGGGAAGGAAAAACGGCAGTACTGGAAAAGTGAGCGATCCCAAAGCTTTGGGCTGAGGCAGTGCAGGCATCTTTTCGAAGCTTCGGATCTGCTTGGGCAAACGGATTTCACGATCTTTTTGAATCACAAACACTTGATCTTGAAGACCTCCTCGTGCAGCAGTTTGTGCAGCACTGAAAGGTAGGCTTCCGAAAAAAACCACTGAAACTAAGAATAGGATGTAAATTCTTTTCATGATTTAGTCCAGGCTTTTAAGTGTAGCTGCTGCTTTTTCTTTGACCGTAGCATCGGTAGATTGATCAATCACAGATTGGAGGGTCGCCTTGGCTTGAAATACCTCCCCTAACTTCAGATAGTTGTCAGCCAAAAGCAAAAACATGCTTCCATACCAATAGTCAAATTCGGAAAATGAAGTCGAATAGTCGAAAATTAATTCGTTTGATCCTTTAAAATCTCCCTTTTCCTGGTACTGAAGCGCCAGCAGGTAAAGTGCTTCTGCCGCCTCCTCAGTAGTGTATTCCTGGATTAGCAGGCCAAAACTATCCTCGGCCTCGGAGTATTGACCTAGGGAGCGTTGCGATTTGCCTTTCACCAAAAGTGCTTTAGCTGCTGAACCTGGAATCAATTCCTCTTGAGCTAGCAGTTGGGAAGCCGCAGTAATTGCCTGCTGGTAATCCTTCACCAAAAAATGGGTTGCCATCAATCCTTGCGTCACCTCTGCTTCATCCCATGGAGATCTGGATTGGCCTACAATAGATGAATAATAGCGCAAGGCATCCGAGAACTCTCCCCTATCCAAAGCGATGTTGCCTAACTGTTGCAGGGCCTTGACACGGTACGGAGATGCGGGCTGCTGCTCCATCAGCTTAAACAAAACATAGGCTCTTTCTACATCGCCCGCTTGTTTGTAAGCATCCGCTGCAAAGTAAATAGCCTCACTTTTTTGAGCCGATTCGGGGTAAGCTCTAAGGTAGCTATCAAGAGCTTTGGCCGCCTGAGGAAACTTTTGGCTGAGGTAGAGGCTCTTCGCAGATTCGTATTCCAGCGTTTGAACTGATCCTGTATTGCGATTGGTGTTTTTGTAGTTTTGAAGGTAGTCCCCAAATTCCTCCGCCTTGTCCTGTACAGCTAAAGCCTCTTGAAGGCCTTTCAACGCTGCTTCAGAATTCTCTGCCATAGGATGCTCTTCCAAAATCTTTTTATAGTCCGCTTGGGTTTGATCGAAGCGCTGAAGCGAATAGTTGGCCACTGCCCTCCCCTCCAAAGCATAAGGCAGGTACGGAGAATTTGGTCGTTCACGGATCAATTCACTAAAGGCGGTAATTGCTTCTTCATACCGAAGCTCTTCGAGGTAAATCTGACCCTTCTGGAAAAATCCATCCTCCAAGTAGACACTTGTTGGAAAATTTGCAAGCAATAGGTTGAGTTGCTCCACAGCCGCTTGATTCTTCCCTTGGTAGTTGGTTACCACTGCCAATTGCAGGTGTGCATAATCCTGTCCTCCTACTTTTTGATCAATGGCCTCCGAGAAAGTTGCCTCTGCCTGCGCAAATTTCTTTTGAACGAAATAGCAATCTCCCAGCCTCAGCAAGGCATCTTGGAATGCCGCTTCATTATTGTTTCGTTGACCTGAGCGATACCTTTGAAATTGCTGCTCTGCAGATGGATAGTCTTGCGTGTTGAAATACGCATAGCCCAATCCGTAGGTAGCCTTCAAAAAATAGGGATCAGCAGCTGAAGATTGTTTGAGGACAAGCTCATAGGAATCAATCGCCTGGTGATAAGCCTCTTGCGCACTGTAAATCTCTCCCTTCCAGAAATGTGTCTCAGCCAAAAGGTAACGATCCAAAGGATAACTTTGAGATTTGGTCAAATAGCTAAGCGCTTGCTCAAACTTTTGATCCCGGTAATAAATTAGGGCCTGGTAGTAGGCCACTTTTTGATAGGCTTGTTGAAGGCGTGGGGATTTGCTTTTGAGCTTATCGAGCTGATCCATCACGCGGAGGTAGTCGGAAGAATTGAGCAAGGCCTCAGAAAGCAAGGTTTCTGATTCTCCAAATCTTTTTCCTTGGGGATAGCTAGTCAAGTAATCGTCCAAGGTATTGACTGCCACCTGGAAGTTTCCACGCTGCAAATTGATCTTCGCTAAGTTGAATAAGGCTTCTTCTTGAATTCCTGCATCAATTGAACTTGCAGAAGCCACTTGAAAACTGGTCAGTGCATAGGGGAAATTACCCTGCTGCACATAGGTATGACCCAAATAGTAGCTTGCTGCTTGAGCAATATCCGGATTTCCCAAGGCCGCCACCTTTAGGAATTCACTTGCCTTTGGGTAGTTTTTTGTTTCAAAAAAGGATATTCCTGCTTTGTAATATTCCTCCTTGGTCAATTCACCCGATTTAAAAGAAATAAATGAATTGTACTGGTCTGCAGCATTCTTGAACTCTTTCAGCGCATAATGCGACTCTGCCAAGAATAGATGAATGGATTCTTGTTGGTCGAAAGACTTTCCTGAAGCAAGTAAAGGCGTAGCATACCCGATTGCTTCGGCATACTTGCCTTCCTTGTAATAGAGTGAAGTCAACAAATAAGGAACCTTGCTGGAATAAAATTCACTTTTCGCCGCAAGTTGAAGCTCTCTGATGGCCTGTTGGTTATTCCCCTGCTCCATGGCAATGTAGCCACTGTAATACAAGGCATCTGCCGCTAAGGGAATCGTCAATTCTTTTACTTGATCCAAATAGCTAGCAGCGGCAGCATAATCCTTGAGTTGAAAGTAGCTGTAGCCTTGTTTGAAGGCTACATCCGGACGGCTATTCTTGTTTATCAAACCAATCGGAGCCAGAGCAAAAGCTTCGATTGCATCCGAATACCGGTTCTTGAAAAAGTAGTAATCCCCTAAAAAAATGGCTGCTGTAGCCACATCAGGCTGTCCTGAATAGTCTTGAACAAACTTTTTGATCAGACCAAGACCATCTGGCCGATCCAATTGTAGCGCGGACAGCGCACGTTGAAGTTCAGCTTGCTTTTGCTGGGGAAGGTCAAGTCCGGTGGCTAGCAACTTGGTGTTGTCGTAAAGACTTGCAGCGAATAATTGCTGCTCATACAGGTTAGCAGCTCGGTCTAAACCCAGCTGAGCACTGCTTTGGTAAAGCGAAGATTGTGAAAAGGACTCCAGCGTGAAGCCCAGTCCTGCAAGCAGAACCAAGAAATATTTCATGGCAAATAGCGAGTTCAATGCAAAATTTTGTAGACCAACTCTCGGAGTATTTCTCCTTCAGTCATGCTTCCAGAATCTACTCCCTTAAAACGAAGGTCTGCCTCTTTTAGGTATCCAAATACATCAATTACCTTGCCCAACTTGTAATTTTTTGCAGCAATTACATATTCTTTCACACCATAAGGGTTTACTCCAATGGCTGCAGCGAGTTGCGTCTCAGGCAGAGCGCCTGCACGATGTAGCAGTGCAATTCTAGAAAAATAAGAATACAGCAAGGAAAAAATTGGGATAACAGGATGATTTTTAGGGTTTTGAATAAAGTAATGCACAATTAGATTGGCCTTATTTGCATCACGAAACCCAATCGCTTTAGTCAATTCAAAGTTGTTGTATTCTTTGTGGATGCCGATGTACTTGGAAATGTGATCTACCGTGAATCGTGTTGGCTCGGGAAAGTTGATGAGCATTTTTCCAACCTCATTGGTCATTACTTCCAAGTTGTTGCCAATGGAGTCGGCAAGCAACTGCCCCGCTTTCGCTTCAATTTGATGGCCTAAGTCCTTAAAATAGGCTTCAATCCAGTCGTTTAGCTTCCAATCTTTAATTTTCTCAGCTTCAACAAAGACCGCTTTTTTCTCAATCTCCTTTTTCAAGGTGCTTCTGCCATCCAGTTTTTTATGCTTGTAAGCAAATACCAAAATCGTGCTCGGCAAGGGGTTGCTGAGGTAGCCAATCAATAATTTCTGGGCATCTTCTTTTCCGAGATCGGGAATATTCTGAGCCTCCTTTACCAATACCAGCTGTCGATCAGCCATCATCGGGAATTTGCGCGCATGTGAAAGTATGGTACTTACTGAAGCTTCCTTTCCATACAGCACGAGTTGATTGAAACCTCGCTCAAATTCTGGAATGGCATTCTTCTCCAAGTAGTCACTGATCTGGTCAATGAAATACGGCTCATCGCCCTGCAAAAAATAGATTGGGGCAATTTTATTCGCTTTTAAATCTTTTAAAACTACTTCA
>CANGZP010000135.1 GCA_947458475.1 Cyclobacteriaceae bacterium
GATGGAAGCACCTGCAGGCCTGGTCTTGGTGGAATACACCCAAGTAGGCAAGAAGGTTACCTCCGTGAAGCTTACCAATGTCAAAAGCTTTTTGGCAGCAGAAGACCTTGAGATCGAAACAGAGGAACTGGGAAAGCTTAAGGTAGATGTGGCCTATGGAGGCAACTTCTACTGCATCGTCGATCCACAGGAGAATTTTCCAGGCATCGAACACTTCAAAGCAGAGCAACTCATCTCCATGGCGCGCAACTTACGGCAAAAGATGAACGAGCGATACGACTTTGTCCACCCCGAGCAGGAACGAATTCGAGGACTCTCCCATGTACTATGGACTGGAAAAACACTCGATCCAAGCAGTACCGCACGGAATGCAGTATTTTATGGAGACAAGGCAATCGATCGCTCCCCATGTGGTACAGGCACCTCTGCTAGAATGGCGCAATGGTTTGCCAAAGGCTGGCTCAAGCCAGGAGATGAATTTGTGCACGAAAGCTTTATCGGCTCTAAATTTATTGGCAGAATCGAGGAAGTCACCGAAATTGCCGGCAAGCCCGCCATCGTCCCTAGTATCGAAGGATGGGCGAAAGTGTACGGCTACAACACCATCATCCTGGACGAGGACGACCCCTATGTCCATGGATTTCAAGTAATCTAAACCTTTGAGGTCTTTTTTGACCTCGAAGGTTTACTACCTAAAAACTAAATCCTTCGAGGTCGACAAGACCTCAAAGGAATAACCAAATCCTTCGAGGTCGACAAGACCTCAAAGGAATAACCAAAACCTTCGAGGTCTGATAGACCTCAAAGGTTAAATACATCTAAAATGAAACCAACCCTAATCATCGGCGGAGGCATAGTTGGCCTATTTACCGCGTATTACCTGCAAAAAGAAGGCGTCGAAGTGACCCTCATCGACCGCACCGACTTGAAGGACAATTGCTCCACAGGCAATGCAGGTATGATTGTACCTAGTCACATCATCCCTCTAGCAGCACCCGGCATGATTAGCAAAGGGATCTCCTGGATGTTTTCCTCCAAAAGCCCCTTTTACATCCACCCTCGTCTTGATTTCAAGTTGGCTCAATGGTGTTTGCTTTTCTTCAAGGCAGCCACTCCCAGCCAGGTGACGAAAGCAATCCCTTACCTCAAAAACATCAGTCTACTCAGCAAGGCCCTTTACCAAGAGTTTCGACAAGAACATCCGGACTCGTCCATGGCTTTGGTAGAAAAAGGGCTCATGATGGCCTACCAAACTGAATCCATGGAGAAAGAGGAGGTAGAATTTGCGCATTTGGCACGAAAATATGGGCTGGAAGCAGAAATTTTAGGCCCCGAAGATCTCAAAAAGATAGAGCCAAACCTCCAGCTTAAGGCCCGAGGTGCCGTACTATTTCCTGGAGATGCACACCTGGATCCCGGAGCCTTGTACGGCTTTTTGAAGAGCTACTTGGAAAAGAAAGGGGTCACGTTCCTTACCGAAACCCAGGTCCTTGGCTTTGAAAAATCAGGTAACAGAGTACAAGCTGTTCTTACAGAAAAAGGCAAAATTGACTGCGAAAAAATCCTACTCTGCGGAGGTTCCTGGTCTGGGGAATTGGCAAAAATGCTGCAGTTCTCCCTTCCCATGATGGGTGGAAAAGGCTATTCCTTTATTCAAAAAAATAATCCCGAAATCCAACAAGCCACCATCCTAACGGAACAAAAAGTGGCCGTAAGCCCCTATGGAGAAACGATCCGGTTTGGAGGCACCATGGAAATCGCCGGCACCAACCAATCCATCAATAAGAATCGAGTAAGAGGGATTTTTGAGTCGATCAACCGCTACTACCCTGACTTTCAGGCCAGTTTCCCCGAAGACCAACAGATTTGGAAAGGCCTTCGTCCCTGCTCTCCTGATGGACTCCCTTACATTGGATTTGCACCGGGGTACGGCAACGTACTCGTAGGCAGTGGACACTCCATGATGGGCATCTCTTTAGCACCTGCCACAGGTAAAATCTTAGCGGAGCTGCATCAACAAAAAGACACCTCCATGGAAATTAAGGGATTTGAGGTAGGGAGGTACAATTAAAAATTAGACTTCCTGTCATTTGGATTGATCACCAAATCCTAATTCTGCTTCAATAGTACCTGGATTGATGACTTTCAATTCCACGTTTGGATAGGCGTTTGTAAATGTGCTCGGAAACCGAACGCTAGCCTTGTTGCTCCATTTACATTCGAATGCAGATAACTTCCCCTCTGCCTCTTCAATAAAATCTATTTCTTGTTGGGTTGTCGTCCTCCAAAAATAGAAGTTGGCTGACACGCCTCTATTGGCGTGGTATTTCATCCGTTCAATCAAAAAATAATTTTCCCAAAGTCCGCCAACATCCATTCGGTTGGCCAAGGGGTTGAAGTTCCCCAAGATTGCATTCCGAATACCGCAATCAAAAAAGTAAATCTTTTTTCCTTTTTTCAATTCAGTTCGAACATTCCGATTAAAGGCTGGTACCCTGAAAATAACAAAGGCTTTTTCAAGTAAGTCAAGGTATTTCTCGACTGTATTTTTGTCTACCCCCACAAGCTGACCCAGCTCCAAATAGTTTACCTCGCTTCCCAATTGTAGCGCAAGGGCTTTAAGTAATTTTTCTAAAATCAACGGCTTTTTGATTTGCTCAAGCATCAAAAGGTCTTTGTATAAATAACTGCCCGCAAGAAGTTTTAACCGTTCTCTCTCTTCTCCTTGATGAGTGACGACTTCCGGGTAATACCCAAAAATCAACCGATGTTCTAGTAGCCGCTTTTCCTTCAAAAGGCCATGGTGTTGAACCATTTCAATAAAACTCAAGGGGTAAAGGAAAAATTCAAATTTTCTACCCGTTAAAGGTTCATTTGAAGCATTTGCCAAATCAAATGAAGATGATCCTGTTGCGATTACCTGAACATCTTTAAGTTGATCCACACAAATCTTAAGTATCAAACCTATCCCTGGAATCCGCTGAGCCTCATCAATAAATACTAATTTATGGTCCCCAAAAAGTAGCTTTAATCTAACAGAGTTGGAGGTGCTTAACTCGTTACGCGCGTCTAGCTCATCCCCAGTCAAATAAAAAAAAGGTTGGCTTAACTGCTTTAGCAAACTTTCTGTGAGCGTACTTTTTCCAACCTGCCTTGGCCCAAAAATCAGGATCGCTTTCCCTTTAAATAGGCGAGCCTCTATTTTTTTAGCAAGAAACCGCTCAATTAGTCCCACTTCCATAACCTTCCCTTTTCCAATTAGATTTAATTGATTCACAAATATTATGTATTTTTTGTGAATTGATTCACAAATATTATGTATTTTTTGTGAATTGATTCACAAATATCACATGTTATTCATGAAGAAAGCATGAAATACGCCGCACTTAAGTGCCTATATTGTTTATTTTAACCATAAACACAACTAAAAAATGGATTGAAAAAAGGGTTAACGCTGCAGAAATTGCCCCGGAAAACCTACTTTTAACCCATGAAGCGATTCCTGCCCCTAGTATTTTTAGTCTTTACTTGTGCTGCCTGCGAGTCCAACTGGCTTCCCAAGCCCCCGGGATACAACCGCATCGACCTACCTCGACATGAGTACAACTCCTTGGAAGAGGGTTATCCTTATAGTTTTGATTTTTCAACCCACAGCAGGGTGGAAGCAGATTCGTTCAACTTGGAAGAAAAAGACTGGATCAATTTGAATTACAAAGAGTTTGGAGCCAAGGTCCATTTGACTTACAAAAAAATTGACCAGCGCACGGATTTTAAAACACTATCCAACGACGCATTTAACCTCACCGCAAAGCACCAGATCAAGGCTTACGGGATCGAAGAAGCAATTTTACTCACTCCAAATGGCTATTCTGCTGTAGTAGCTGAACTCACAGGCGAAGTTCCTACCCAGTTTCAATTTTTTGTGACCGACTCCACCTCCCATTTTCTTCGAGGAGCAGTTTATTTCAACACAGCGCTCAAAAATGATTCCTTAGCTCCCATCATCGAATACATCAAAATTGATATGGCACACCTGATCAATTCAGTGAACTTTGAAAAGAAGGCAGGAAACAACAAGTAAGTTGAGAAGAAAAACAAAAACTCCCTCCACCAGCCTAAACAGGACAAGTGGAGGGAGTTGAACTCGATTTTGTTAGAAGCCTTAAGAATTCAATTTTTTCCAGGAAAGCAAAATAAACAAACCTCCAGCCACGGCAATTGCTCCTGCAATTACCCCTTGGGTGATTTCTCCATAGATAAAAAATCCGGTTGAAAACAGGGCTGCATACACCATAACCGTACCTACCAACATCAATCCTATTTCCATACCAAGTCTGCCTTTTTCTTGTTTTTCAGCAGGGTAGCGATCCAATACTTTTTTCCATCCTAGTGAAGCAGGTTGCACTTTTCGGTAAAAGGAAAGCAAGACCTCATCTTTTTCAGGTTGGGTAAGAAAGGTCACAAGCAACCAGCCCACCGTAGTGATGGATACCGAATACACCAGTTTGAGGTAACTCTGCTCCGCTGGAATATCCACCCAACCCAGTGTAGGATTGATCACCTCAAAGAAAATCGCTACTGCAAAAGAGATGATCATGGCAGAGATTTCTGTGTAGGCATTGATTCTCCACCAAAACCAGCGAAGGATAAATATCAAGCCAGTACCCGCACCAATTTGAAGCAAAATCGCAAAGGCAGACAAGGCCGAGGACAAGGCCAAGGCCAAAAAGCTTGACAACACCATCAAGACTACGGTAGAAATTCTCCCTACAGCGACCAACTCTTTGTCACTTGCTTCAGGCTTCAAAAACCGCAGGTAGAAATCATTCACTACATAACTCGATCCCCAGTTGAGGTGAGTAGATAGGGTAGACATCACAGCTGCAATCAAGGAAGCAAGCACGATCCCAATCATTCCCGTAGGCAAGAACGTGAGCATGGCAGGATAGGCCAAATCATCACCCAACTTGTCTGCAGGAATATGCGGAAATGCCACCTGCAAATCAGTTACAGATGGGAAAATCACTAAAGATGCTAGCGCAACAATGATCCAAGGCCATGGGCGTAAAGCATAGTGTGCAATGTTGAAAAACAGGGTAGCACCAATTGCATTTTTCTCATCTTTCGCCGAGAGCATGCGCTGGGCGATGTATCCCCCTCCACCTGGCTCCGCTCCTGGATACCAGGTTGCCCACCATTGAATGGCAATGGGCATGATAAATAGTGGAATATACACATTGGGATTGGTGAAATCAGGAACAAAATCCAGCTTGGTAGCGACTACCTCATGGCTCAACAGCTGTTGCAAAGACCCGATTTCAGGCAATTCCAACACATAATATGCGGCTCCAAAGGAGCCGATCATCGCGATGAAAAACTGAAAAAAGTCTGTGAGCAACACCCCCTTGAGACCTCCAAAAGAGGAGTAGACCACGGTGACCACAGAGGCAATCAACAAGGTTTGAACAGGAGAAAGGCCCAACATGACCCCCCCGATCTTGATGGCTGCCAAAGACACCGTTGCCATAATGACCACGTTGAAGAATACGCCTAGGTAAATGGCACGGAAGGCACGCAAAAAAGCAGCTCCCTTACCAGAATAGCGCATTTCGTAAAATTCTAAATCTGTAGTCGACTCAGACCGTCTCCACAACTTGGCATAGACAAATACAGTCAACATGCCCGTGAGCAAAAATGCCCACCAAGCCCAGTTGCC
>CANGZP010000136.1 GCA_947458475.1 Cyclobacteriaceae bacterium
AGAAACAAAAAAAACCGGATTTCTCCGGTTTTCTAAATCCCCAAATACAAAGGGAAAATCTTTATTCTGGCTTGATTTCAAAGTAGTACTCCGTACCATCTGGGAACATGCCCAATACCACGATCTCTTCCCCTTTGGAATCCTCCAGGAAGTCAATCATTTCTTGCGCGCTTGTGACGCGCTTACGGCCCTTGTCGGAGATCACTGAGGTGATGATAAATCCATTTCGAGCTCCTGCAGCTCTCCAAGCTTCGTTGCCGTTAGACTTGATCACTGCGCCGCCAGCAATTTTAAGCTGGTCCTTGGTTTGCTGCTTTACATCTTCCAATTGTAACCCTTCAAAGGACAGTACTTTCGGCGCTTCTTTTTTGACAATATTCGTATCACCAGAGAAATTTTTGAGCGTAGCAGTTGCTTTGAGGGTTTTTCCATCTCTCAAGTAGCTCACTTCTACTTGATCACCTGGTCGTTTTCTGGCTACAAATTCCTGTAGGTTGGCAACCGTGTTCACAGGCTTGCCATCCAAGGCGATGATAATGTCACCTTCTTTCAGACCGGCCTCTTTTCCAGCGGAATTGTCATTGACTCCACCGACATAGACCCCTTGTTCTACCGGGAACTTCTTCCCCAAGTAGTCAGCCAATTCAGGACTCACATCTTGGATTTGAACTCCCAACAGGCCACGCTGCACGGCTCCATGATTCAATAAATCATCCATCACCTTTTTGACCAAAGAACTCGGTACCGCAAATGAATAACCATTAAATGTACCCGTACTGGAGGCAATGGCCGTATTGATACCGATCAATTCGCCCGCCAAATTCACCAAAGCTCCTCCTGAGTTACCAGGATTGACCACCGCGTCAGTTTGAAGGAAGGATTCAATCTGCAGGTTATTTTCTACACCCTGGAGAATCCCAATATTTCTCGCCTTAGCAGAAATGATGCCAGCGGTGACAGTAGAGTTGAGGTCAAATGGATTACCCACGGCTAAAACCCACTCTCCAATTTGGGTTTGGTCTGAATCGCCAAACTTGATAAAGGGAAAGTTCTCCCCTTCAATTTTCAGCAAGGCCAAATCAGTAGTAGGATCGGTACCCACCACCGTGGCTTCGTAGCGCTTGTTGTTGTCCAAGGAAATATCCACGCGGGTAGCGCCTTCAATCACGTGATTGTTAGTAACGATGTAGCCATCTGGAGAAATGATCACTCCAGAACCGGAGCTCATCGGCATTTCTTGTCTTGGATCTCTTGGCCCTGATTCAGGCTGGGGAAACCCAAAAAACTCCTGGAAAGGATCTCGCTGCGAACGTGAACGAGGAGAAAAGGAAACTTGGCTTTTGACGTGCACTACTGCTGGAGTGACTAGCTGGGCCGAAGCAATAAAGTTGATCCCATCAGGAACAGTAAAGTTCTTGTCACCTAGCAAATTGACAAAACTTGATTTTTGTTTTTCATCAAAGGTGCTGGCATTTTGCGGTCTCATCAAAAAACTCACTCCCGCAACTGCCACGAATCCACCCACCAAAGCGGCCACTAGGACCCCGAGAAAGAATTGTTTTTTACTCATTGTTATCGCTTTTTAAAATCTAATGGTTTACAACAATTTTTTTGTTTTCAATTTTTACGCCGATTTGCTTCTAAGGTACGATTCCTTAACAAGAATTAACCAAGCACTTGAAAACTACCTTTTTTAACCAATCCATGAACTGGAAGTTTCGGGATCTGAATTAAAAATATATGATTATCCGCAATCATGTCAGTAGCTCAGCTCGCAAATTTAAAACTGCGAATAATCGTTGACAGACCATGAGCCACGGCCCACAGGCGGTCAACGGTCCACAGCTCTCCTAATTGAACCTCAAACCTTTTTTCTCTGGTTAGTGGTGAAAAAGCGGATAATCAGATAAAAATATTACTGGTACTAACTGACGAATTGGCAGCAAAACCCTAAAAAAAATCCCCCAAAATTCAATTTGGAGGATCTCATGATCTAAGTTATCCTAAGGAAACTTATGCCTTTTTCACGTTGATTGCGTTGGGTCCTTTTTTACCCTCCTTAATTTCGTAAGTAACTTTGTCGTTTTGAGCAACTTTGTCTACTAAGCCTGTAGCGTGCAAAAACACGTCATTTTGAGTTTCGTCATCAACGATAAATCCAAAACCCTTGGCTTCATTGTAAAATTTTACTGTCCCGGTAAACATAATAAATTGTGATAAATTGGAAATAAAAGAGGCTTAAAAATAACTATTCAATTAAAAAAAACAAAATAATCGTTTTTTTTATCCCATTATGAAAAAAATAATTTTGATTCGCCACGCCAAATCGGACTGGGACAATCCCTCGCTCTCAGACTACGATCGACCTCTCGCAGCTCGAGGACTGGAGGATGCACCCAAAATGGCTGCCTTGCTCAAAAACAGAGCAATCTCGGTAGATCGCATCCTTTCCTCCACTGCCAAAAGGGCAAAGCAGACTGCAGAGATCACCGCCAAGGTACTCGGCATATCCGATACCTACATTCAATGGGATCGCTCACTGTACCATGCCTCAGCAGCGCACTTGTTGGCTGTAATTCAAGCGCAACCAGCAAAGCTACAGACACTTATCTTGGTGGGGCACAATCCAGGGCTGACTGAATTAATTGTAAAATTGGGTGTAAATTTGGACAATCTCCCCACAGCTGGGCAGTTTGCATTTACGATGTTGAGCGACGATTGGAAGGACCTGAGTGCCAGCAATTGTAGCTTTGATTGGTGGGATAGCCCTAAAAAACCGTGGACTTCTGGCTAATTCTTCAAGATTAGTACCCCTCGGAGACAAATGCTTTACAGGATGTATTGGGACAGGTCTCGGTTTTTCACCAAGGATCTTAGCCGTTCTTGAACCATCTCTCGGGTGATGCGAATCTTTGAGTTTGGGCCAATCGAATCTGGAACCTCAAAGAGAAAATCATTGAGCAGGTGACTCATCACGGTGTGGAGTCTACGGGCACCAATGTTTTCCACTTCCTGATTGATCACAAATGCAAGATTGGCAATCTCTTCAATCGCATCATCGGTAAAATCCAAGTATACCTCCTCTGCCTCAAAAAGTGCCTGATACTGCTTGGTCAAGGCATTTTTGGGTTCCTTGAGGATGCGCGTAAAATCTTCCTTCGTGAGCGACTGCAATTCCACACGGATAGGGAATCTGCCCTGCAACTCAGGAATCAAGTCAGATGGTTTGCTCACGTGAAACGCCCCAGCAGCGATGAATAACACGTGGTCGGTTTGGATGACGCCATATTTGGTGGTCACGGAAGAGCCCTCTACGATGGGCAATAAATCACGCTGTACGCCTTCACGGCTCACATCCGGCCCTCCCCCTCCTTTTCCTGATTTGGAAGCAATTTTATCAATCTCGTCAATGAAAATGATTCCATTGTTTTCTGCCAATCGAATCGCCTCCTCTTTGACTTCATCAAAATCAATCAACTTGGAAACTTCCTCCTCCAAAAGCACTTTTCTGGCTTCTGAAATGGGGAGCTTCCTCTTTTTCGTTTTCTTGGGCATCATGCCCGAGATCATTTCTTGAAGACCGGCCATGCTCGCATCGTCCATCATGCCATTGCCCACCATTCCAATTCCTACTGGAGCCGCTGCCTTAACTTGAATTTCGATCTTCCGATCCTCCAATTCCCCCTTTCGAAGCTTTTCTCGAAACCGGTCTCGGGTACGTTCGTTGAGTTCTTCGTCGGAGGAAGGCACTGAGCCCTCTCCAGAATGAGAAGTTCCTCCGAATCCAATCCCTTTCACGGGAGGAATCAAAATATCCAAGAGGATTTCCTCCACAGCTTCTGCTGCCTTCACCTTCACTTCTTCCTTTTTGGAATCTCGAACGAGGTGAACACTCTGTTCGACTAGGTCACGAACCATGCTTTCCACATCTCTGCCTACATAGCCCACTTCGGTAAATTTCGATGCTTCCACCTTGGTGAAAGGCGCATTTGCAATCTTGGCCAAACGGCGTGCGATCTCCGTTTTTCCCACACCGGTACTACCGATTAGCAAGATATTGTTGGGCACAATGTCTTTCTGGATATCCGAAGTGACAAGCATGCGTCGAATGCGGTTGCGCAAGGCAATGGCCACATTGCGCTTGGCATCCTGCTGACCAATGATATACTTGTCAAGCTCTTCGACAATCTGTCTGGGAGTGAGGTTGAGGGGATTAAGCATCTGCTTGGACTAGTAGTGGGAAATCAATACATTCGGAATCTAGCACAGTTCCGCGAATTAGGCGGCCGGCGTAGTTTCCGGAGTTAAATTAAATTTTAAAGGGCAATCTACTTGGTTGGCAGTCAATGCAATAGCAAGTACCTCATCCACTTGGGACACAAAATGGAATTGGATGCCTTTCAGGTAATGTGCATCAATCTCATCGATGTCGCGTCGGTTCTTGTGACAGAGAATGATCTCTTTGATGCCTGCACGCTTGGCAGCCAAGATTTTCTCCTTGATTCCACCTACGGGCATCACTTTTCCAATCAAACTGATTTCTCCAGTCATGGCTACTTTTGCTTTTACTTTTCGCTGCGTAAAAACCGAGGCCATGGCAGTCAACATGGTGATTCCTGCAGAAGGTCCGTCCTTGGGAACTGCTCCAGCAGGCACGTGGATGTGGAGATCGTATTGTTCAAAAATGCGGTGGTCAATGCCAAACTGCTCCGCTTTAGATTTCAGGTAGGACAAGGCCGTCATGGCAGACTCCTTCATCACGTCGCCCAACTGGCCTGAAAGCGTCAACTTGCCTTTGCCCCTACTCAAGCTCGATTCAATAAATAGAATTTCACCACCTACGCTGGTCCAGGCCAAGCCTGTCACTACGCCAGCAATGCTATTGTCTTGGTAGATTTCTTTGTCAAAAATCGGGGCGCCCAAAATCTTTAGAACCGCCTCAGGGGTGATTTTGGATTCGTAGGACTCTTCCATCGCAATGGATTTGGCGATGTTACGCACCACCTTTCCAATGACACGCTCCAAGCTTCTCACACCCGACTCACGGGTATATTCTTCGATCATCTTTTGAAGAGCGGCCTTTTCAAAAGTGATTTCTTTAGGCTTCAAACCATGCTCGGTACGCTGCTTGGGAACGAGGTGGCGCTTGGCAATTTCCAATTTCTCTTCCTGCGTATAGCCTGTCACCTCGATGATCTCCATACGATCGCGAAGCGCGGGTTGAATGGAATCTAGGGAGTTGGCCGTAGCGATAAAAAGCACTTTGCTCAAGTCGTACTCCACCTCGAGGTAGTTATCCAGAAACGCATTGTTTTGCTCGGGATCCAAGACCTCCAAAAAGGCAGAGGAAGGATCACCTCTGAAGTCAGACGAAAGCTTGTCGATCTCATCCAACACAAATACAGGATTGGAGATTTTGACCTTTTTCATGTTTTGAATCACCTTGCCTGGCATGGCACCTACATAGGTTTTTCGGTGGCCACGGATCTCAGCTTCATCGTGCAAGCCTCCTAGGG
>CANGZP010000137.1 GCA_947458475.1 Cyclobacteriaceae bacterium
AGTTTAGCCAAAGTCACGATCGTTTTTTGATCCTCGACAAAAAAGAAATCTATCACCTGGGTGCTTCTCTTAAAGACTTGGGTAAAAAATGGTTTGCCTTTTCCAAACTAGATCAACGATCGGTGCCAAGCATGATGGCATCCATTTCGCAAGTGCTGTAATTAGGTTGCGTCTTCGCGACTTCTCCAGCAATCTTATTTAATCTCTTCCCGCAATGCTGCGGGGCAGGCTGCAAAGTAGGGAAGCTGCAAGGGGGGTGTTTCACTTTTTTTCTTGGTGCACTACCTACCATAGGAAGGCGGGCATACCGAAGGAATGCTTTACGTCTTCTCTAGCAATCTTTTTATTCTCTCGCAAAGCCGCAAAGCCGCAAAGAGCAGTGGTTGGATGATTTTTCTTTAGTCAAACGTTCAGTTGTCAAGGATTCCTTGACAACTGCCAAAGCCGAAAAAAAATGATTCCAAAAAACACAATTTAGATGCTGTTATTTCTGTAGGATATCATGTGAAATCCAAGTTTAGTTGGTTTCTTTTTTGCGTGAAATCTCCGCTAAACCTTCTCAATCACAATCGCTGAAGCACCGCCTCCACCATTGCAAATGCCTGCCACACCGATGCTTCCTTCTTTTTTGTGAAGTACTGTGCACAAGGTGCTGATAATTCGCGCTCCTGAGGCACCTAGGGGATGCCCTAAGGCTACAGCACCTCCGAATACGTTCAAGCGGTCGTTGTCAAGTTTTAGTTCACGCTGATTGGCAAGCGCCACCGCTGCAAAGGCTTCGTTGATTTCGTAGTAGGAAACCTCTTCAGTTGTAACCCCTGCATGGGCCAAGGCCTTAGGAATAGCCAAGGCCGGTGCTGTCGTAAACCAAAGCGGATCCGTAGCTGCATCGGCATAGCCTCTGATTTTGGCAATTGGCTTGAGACCGTACTTTTCCACCCCTTCTTTGCTTACCAAGACCAAGGCAGAAGCCCCATCGTTCATGGTTGATGCATTGGCTGCCGTTACGGTTCCATTTGGATCAAAAACGGGCTTGAGTGAAGGAATTTTATCAAAAACAACATTCTTGTATTCCTCGTCCTCTGTAATCAAAATCGATTCTCCTTTTCTACCCTGAAGTTCCACAGGTACGATTTCATCGGCAAATGCACCTGCTTCCCATGCTGCTGCGGCCCGCTGGTAGGATTGGATGGCATAATTGTCCTGCTCAGCTCGACTGATATTCATTTCCTTTGCAGTGTTCTCCGCACAGTTGCCCATGGGAAACTTGTAGTATACCTCAAAAAGTCCATCACGCACCAATCCGTCTGTCAATTCTGCATTTCCATACTTGTAACCAAATCGTGCTTTTGGAACGTAGTAGGGGACATTGGACATGCTTTCCATTCCCCCAGCTACTACCACCTCATTGATGCCCAATTCAATGGATTGTGCTCCGAGCATTGCAGCTTTCATGCCTGAAGCACATACTTTGTTGATGGTAGTACAAGGTACTTGGTAGCCAATTCCTGCGCCAATGGCCGCTTGTCGGGCGGGTGCCTGGCCCAAGTTAGCAGACAGTACATTGCCCATAAATACTTCGTTGACCGCTTCAATGGGCACACCTGATTTGGCTAAGGCGCCTTTGATGGCAATACTTCCTAGTTCGGTCGCGGATAGAGTACTGAGTTTTCCACCAAAGCTTCCAAGTGGAGTACGTACTGCGGCGAGGATATAGACTTCTTTATTCATCTGAATTTGGGTTTACATAGAGCTGCGCTTGTCACAAGTGTAATTACCAATCAGGCAATCCTTTTTTGGGGCGTTGCGTAGCTTTCTTTTTATTGTCTTGGATATAGCGGAGTTCCGCGGCGTTTAAGGATTCCAATATTTGTGCGGCTTGTTCTGGAGATAAATTCATCCCTTTCAGCTTTTCACGCATCGCCTCCATCTTTTTCTGGCGATCGGCTAGGTTAGCATCCATCTGGTCGTTTCCATTTTGACCTGCTTCCTCGCTTTTCTGGGAGGGATTTTCTCCCTTTTGTCCTTCCTTGGCCTTGTCTTCGTTGGTTTGCTCCCCGTCTTTTTGGTCAGACTTGGAATTTTCTTTTTGTGAAGGGTCTTTTTGCTCTTGATTTTGTTGATTCTGCTGCTGCTCTTGATTTTGCTCCTGCTGCTCTTCTTCCTGCTCCTGATTCAATTTTTCTTTCAATGCCTTGAGCTTGGCATCGTTGGGATATTTTGCCAATCCGTCATTCACCTCTTTCAGTGCTTGTTCCTTGGCTGTTTTGACATAGGAGCGTGCTGCACGATTGAAAAACTCTCCAGCAGTCTGTGCTTGTACTTTTACTGCGAAAAGCAGTATAAAAGCCAATCCTAAGTAGATGCGATGTTTAGTTTTCATTTATTTCGACTACGTCTTTTAAACTTGTCATAAAATCTTGGTAGGCAGCCACGGTCTCATCTTGTGCAAGCGCAGCTTCCATAAGGCTTAACGCCTCTTTGAACTTAAATTGTTCCACAAGTCGATCGGCTTCTGCTTTTTTACGCTTGGCAAAGGCTGAGGGTTCGGGGGTATTTTCGTCTTTATTCTTGCGTTCCTCGTCTCGCTTTAGCCATCGAGCAAGCAATTCATAGTTGTAACGCGCTTCCTCATTTAAAGGGTTTTGAATCAATGCCGATTGAAATTTGCTTAGCGCTGCTTCATAATCCTGTTTGTTGCCCAACACCACTCCACCTTGGTTGAAAGCAAAGGAAGCCAACCGCTCATCGATACTTTGGCTTGCCTTATCAAAGTTTGCCGCGGCTTCTTCTGGTTGAGAGGCGTAGTGGTAGCTCAGTCCCAAATTAAAATCTAGGGATGGAGAGGCAAGTTGAAACTCTTCCAATAGTACGCGGTGATCTTTGATGGACTGCGCGTATTCTGTAGCTGCATAGCTTGCAGCAGCTTGATCAATGGCAGCATTCAATCGGCTAACCCGCGTCCAGGAGGCGGGCAAAAATACTAAAACCAAGAAAATCCCCTTGCTCCAGCTCATTAGAGTTTGATTGTTTTAATGGGCAAAATCATGTCTACCAAGGCAAGCGCAAGTGCAGCCAACAGGAAGTAAAAATACTTGTTTGAACTAGCTTCCACCATGCGGGTAGTGGAAATACCGCCTTCCAAGGTTTCAATAGCTGAAATCAAACCTCCCATTTCTTGAGCCTGATCCGATATTTCAAAGTATTGTCCACCTGTTTCGGCAGCGATATATTGTAAAGGTTCACGGTTTAACTTGGTCAATGCTGGTTTGCCAGTATCAGGATCGAGTACAAGCCCATTTCCACGAGCCATTTCACCACCGCGATCTGTTCCAATGCCTACAGCAAACACTTTGATCCCTTGGTCTACTAATTCCTCAGCAATTCCATCCAAGTCTTCTCCGAAATGTTCTCCATCAGATATCAATACCACAGATCTAGATTTCTTTTCTTGACTCTGGTCGTTTTGAAAACGCTCCAAAGCCATCCGAAGTGGGGTGCTAAGGTCAGTACCTAGATTAGGTACCAAACCGATGGAAAGTCCATCGATATACAAGTTGGCCACTGCTTGATCGTAAGTGAGCGGTAATTGAAGGAAAGACTCGGTGGAAAAAATTATCAAACCAATTCGGTCGGATGGGAAGGATTTTAGTAATTCTTTTAATTCAAATTGGATCCGTTGCAATCGAGTTGGAGCAATGTCAGTCGCAATCATCGATTGAGAAAGATCGACTGCAATGAAAATATCTTTGCCTTCTTCCTTTACTTCTTTGAAGGAATCTCCAATGGATGGGCCAGCAAAGGCGATTAATAGTAATATAAAATAGAGGGAGCGAATTACCAATTTGGTAAAAAGACGCTGCTTTTCCACCTTCAACTTCCGGTTGATGGACCAAAATCGGCTTAAGTAAAGCAAATACAGCAGGATAAAGATTCCCGCGAGTAGGAGCGTAAGTTTGATATCCGGGTATGCCCAAATCATGGCCTGAAATTAGGAAATAAAGCTAACTTTGAAAGCAAAACTTGGCAATCGAGGCCTGGCTTTTCAAAAAGAATTCCAGGAATTAGCAAACATTAATTTACCAACTTCGTTCGGTTAAGGTAATCCAAGAACCAATTCCCTGATGTCTTTTTACAGGTCGCTATTTTTTATCTGCTTATTTTTAATTGGATCCCCAGTTTTTTCTCAGGAAAAAGCGGTTTTGCGCGGTCAAGTGATGGACGCAGGCAATCTTCAACCACTCGTAGGAGCAAATGTGTATTGGGAGGGAAAAGAGCAGCAAGGAACCCTGACGGATCTGGATGGAAATTTTTCAATTTCTGCTACCACTCTGCCTGCTAAAATCATCCTTTCCTACCTCGGCTACGAAAAATCGATCCGCACCATACAAGTTCGTGATTTGGAAAAAGTACAGCGCTTTTACCTGAAGGCGGAAGATTTTTCGTTGGAAGAAGTGTTGATTCAAGAAAAAAGAGGCGATGAGCAGGTCAAAAATTTGGAATTAGGAAAGTCGACCTTGTCGATGGAAACTCTTCAGTCTTTGCCGGCCTTGTTTGGAGAAGTGGATCTTCTGCGAAGTCTTCAACTCCTACCTGGAGTAAAATCCGCCGGTGAGGGCACCACGGGGCTCTTTGTTCGCGGGGGATCTGCAGATCAAAATTTAGTGCAAGTGGATGGAGCACCCGTGTACAATGCTTCTCATTTTTTTGGAATTTTCTCTGTTTTTAATCCGGACGGAATCAAAAAAGTAGACCTATACAAAGGCAATATGCCTGCAAGCTTTGGGGGTAGAGCCTCCTCCTTGATCGACGTAACGCTTAGAGAAGGTGAAAAAGACCGTGCCCAAGGAGAAGGGGGGATTGGTACCATTTCTTCTAGAATGACATTGCAAGGTCCGTTACTTGGAAAAAAATCAAGTTTTCTCATTAGCGGCAGACGCACCTATGCGGACTTATTCTTGAAACTTTCCTCCAATCCTGATCTAAAGAACAACCAACTTAATTTTTACGATTTAAATGGGAAGGCGGCTTTTTCGTTGAATGAGAAAGACAAACTTTCGATCAGCAGCTATCAGGGGAGCGATATTTTGGGGCTTTCTGGGCAGTTTGGTTTGGGCTGGAAAAATTGGGTTTCTGCGATCAATTGGAATCGTGTCAATTCGGATAGTTCTTTTTTTGATCTGCAAGCCTATCATTCTCGGTACAGCTACCAAGTGAAGTTTGATAATGCCGAAAATGGCTTCGATTGGACCAATTCACTTTCTGAATCTGGAATAAAAGCAAGCTGGACTAGAGTTTTCTCACCTTCGACCACAGTAGTTTGGGGAGCTCATGGGCAACTGTATCATTTTGCGCCTACGGACTTTAAGCCCTCGCCAAACAATCCGATCAATAGACGACAAACCGAAGGCGTGCAAGGAGTTTTAGGCAATGCTTTTGTTGGGCTTACGCATGAATTTACCGAAAAATTGAGTGGGGAATTAGGCCTTCGCCAAGGGGTTTATGCACAAC
>CANGZP010000138.1 GCA_947458475.1 Cyclobacteriaceae bacterium
CCGAGCCGATCTGGAAACTATACCTTAGAGGTGCAACCCGCGGCAGGAGGCCTTTGCCCTACAAAGCAACTCCCATTTTCAGCCACCATACTTCCTGCACGCTTGGCCATCTCCCTCGAAACGCAACCTTTCTGCGTGGACCAAACGACTACGACCATTGAGGTAAAAGCCAACTTGGCCACGGTAGATAGTTTTGAGTGGTTTTTGGTAACAGGTGGAACGCGTACCAGGCTCCCAGCCCTTACCAGCAACCTAATTGAAGTCAGTCAAGAAGGCACCTATGAGGTGCTTTTGCGCAGCAGCGTTGGCTGTGAGCTTGGTAGGGCCAATGTTGTGGTGGTCAAGTCTCAACTTGTTCCTCCCCTACTACCATCCGAGCCTCTGCTAATCTGTGCCGTAGAAGGAAAAACAGCTACCCTAGATCCCGGTCCTTACGCAAGTTATTCCTGGATCTTGGATGGAGAGGAAGTTTCCAATACACCAACTTTCAGTCCTGAAAAGGGAGGAACTTATACCCTTCGAGTTGGGGATGCGCTAGGCTGTGAATGGGAAGGAACCTTTACTGTGGTCGAAGATTGTAAGCTCAAAGTGGCCTTCCCAAGTGGGATGGTGTTGGGAGATCCAAACCGCAATTTTATCCTGTATGCCAACGAGTACATCGATGACGTAGAACTATTCATTTACAACCGCTGGGGAGAGTTGATTTTTTACTGCGAACATGAAATTTTGGAACCCAAACAGCCATTCTGCCCTTGGGATGGCCTTGTGAATGGAAAATTAGTTCCTACGGGAACATACGTGGCCGTTGTGCGGTTTACTTCTAGAGCACAGAATCTTACCCAAACCGAAACCAAGGCCATTACGATTATCCAGTAACCCATGCTACTTGTCATTTCTCCTGCCAAAACCCTAGACTACAGTCAACCAGATTACAGTGCCCATACCCTACCCGACTTCCCCTCGGAGGTCAAGGACTTGGTGGGAGTCTTGCGCAAGAAATCTGCTGCACAGATTTCGGAGTTGATGCACCTCAGCGAGGCATTGGCTACGCTGAACGAAGAGCGCTACCAAACCTTTACGGAGACCTTTAGTCCGGACAATTCCAAGCAGGCACTTTTGGCGTTCAAAGGAGAGGTGTATGCTAAGATGGAAGCAGACAACTTTTCGGCAGAAGACCTGGAGTTTGCTCAGCAGCACCTGCGCATCTTGTCTGGGCTCTATGGACTATTGAAACCATTGGATTTGATTCAGCCTTACCGACTCGAGATGGGCACCAAGCTCAAAACAAAAAAGGGGAATTCACTGTACGAATATTGGGGCACCAAGATCAGCAAGGCCTTGAATGCAGCAGGCGAGGGCCAGACCCTAGTCAACCTGGCTTCCCAAGAATACTTCAAGGCAGTAGATCACAAGACCTTGAAGATGCGGGTCATTTCCATTCATTTCAAGGAATACAAGGATGATCGCTACCAGGTAGTTGGTTTCTTTGCGAAGCAGGCAAGAGGGCTGATGGCTCGCTATGCGATTCTTAACCGGATCACAGATCCTGAGCAACTCAAGGTTTTTCGAGAGGAGGGCTATGAGTTTTCCGCCCCCTTAAGTACTGCTCAAGACTGGGTCTTTGTTCGCTAATCCCAGTCTTTCTGTCAACCTATTTTCGCGCTAGACCAGGGTTTTAGACTTGTTTTGTCTATTTTTTTTGCAATCGGGACTGCTGTTTTCATTTTTTTACCTACTTTGAATGTGTCAAAAGTCATTAACGCAACCCACAAACCTAAAGCACTACCTTATGACACAATCTATTAACAGGAACGCACTCTTCAACGCAAGTTGTCTGGCGCTCATCACCACCGCCTTTTCCTTCTCTATCCGAGCAGGCATCCTTCCCCAATTGGGAGAACAATTCGGTTTGAATGCCGAGCAGTTGGGCTTTATCAACTCCATGTGGTTCTTGGGATTCCCCATCTCCATGATTCTTGGAGGTTTATTTTACCACATCGTTGGCCCGGCAAACATCATGCGCATTGCATTTGTAACCCATACGCTTGGGATTTTGATGACCATCTTCGCAGATGGCTACACCACACTTCTGATCTCCACCCTATTTATCGGTTTCGGAAATGGCTGTACTGAAGCTGCTTGTAATCCGATGATTGCAGACATGTATTCGGGCACCACGCTAAACAAAATGCTAAACCGCTTCCACATGTGGTTCCCTGGTGGTATCGTTTTGGGAAGTTTGGTGTCCAAATTCATGACTGACGGAGGTTTTGCTTGGCAAACCCAGGTTTGGGTGATGATGATCCCAACAATCGCTTATGCCGTACTTTTCTTTGGCAAAACTTTCCCTAAGCCTTCCGTAGACGGAGTTACCTCAGTCGGATCCAACGTGAAAGCCATGTTTAGCCCTGTATTTATCTTCCTATTCTTTGCGATGGCCTTGACCGCGATTTCCGAATTTGGACCACAGCAGTGGGCCAATATCGTATTGAGCCAAAGCGGTGCTTCAGGCATGTTGATCCTAGCTTTGACTACTGGAGTAATGGCAGTAGGTCGATTCTTTGCAGGTCCTGTGGTGAAAGCCTTGGGTCAGACCGGAGTACTGTTGGGAGGAGCGATTTTCACAACGATTGGCATCTTCTTGTTTAGCACCGTGACGGGCAACATGTCTTACGTGGCTGCTTTGATCTTTGCCCTAGGCGTATGCTACTTCTGGCCAGTGATGGTTGGTGCTGTTGCACAGCGTGTGCCATTATCCGGCGCTTTAGGCATGTCCATCATCGGAGGAGTAGGCATGTTCTCTACCGCAATCTTCCAGCCGATCATTGGTGGCTGGATTGATGCTTCCAGAGCAGCACAAAGTGCAGCTGGCTTGGCGGGAGATTCACTTGAACTCGCAGCAGGTCAGGCTACTTTAGAAAAAATGATGCTTTTCCCAGGGATTTTGATCGTTCTCTTTATCATCTTCTTTATCTGGCAGCGCGGTGTCAAACCCGCCGCTTCAGCAGGACACTAAAAACTAAGAGAGCAGCCTTCGGGCTGCTTTTTTTTGGTTTAAAGATTCATTTATAGATGGATTTGCAAGCCTAATTCTGCAATATCCCGAAAACCGGACTAGTACTTCTCCATTTCAATAAATCGAGTGAAACAAATTCATTCACTATTTCGGTAAGCACCAAAGAAAGAAGAGCTGGGATTACTTTATCAATTGGATAACTTGTAGCCTGCATTTAAAACATCCATAATCCGTAGGTCTGCTCGAGCCTAATGTTTACCTTTGCATTAACAGTACACGCCACGCTACCCGTCAGATCAGCGTCCCAGGGCGTGTCTTTTTTTTATTTTTTGGGCTTCATTTTTTTATTCTCCGCCATGTTCGAAAAAAAACCTACCACAATTACGCAGCAAATTGCCTTATTGAAACAGAGGGGGCTACAAATTGAATCAGATGTGGATGCTGTTCACTTCCTATCACATATTAGTTACTATCGACTAGGAGAATATTGGCACTCCATGCAATCCGATCAAAAAAATCACATTTTCAAACCAGAAAGTAAATTTAAAGATGTCATTGCCTTGTATTGCTTTGATAGAGAACTCCGGATTCTCCTTTTTGATGTAATCGAAAAAATAGAAATCAGCCTAAGAGCGAAGTTGATTTATCATCTTTCGCATGAATTTGATCCTTGGTGGTTTCAAAATTTTGAGCTTTTTTCCGATAGTCTAGCACTAACAAAAACCCTTTCTGGCTTAGAAGAAGAAATAGCAAGGAGCCGAAAAGAAATCATCCTCAAAAACCATTTTAAAAATTATAAAGATGATGGAAGGTTTCCTCCAGCATGGAAAACATTGGAACAAACAAGTTTTGGAACGGTTTCCAAACTTTATGGAAATCTAAAAAATTCAATCAAATCTAAAGATGTCATTGCCCAAGAGTATGGTGCAGTGAATCACACCTACCTGCCAAGCTGGCTCCAATCTATTGCACAAATCAGGAACTACTGTGCTCACCACTCTCGGCTATGGAATAGAAATCTTCCGAGTACTGTAAAACTACTACCAAAACCACCTTTGCCTTGGATAGAAGAAGTCCCCAAGGAAAATGAATTTCAAAAACTTTATGTTCACCTGTGCCTGATGAAGTACCTACTGAATATTGTCACACCAGGAAACCATTTCACTAGCAAACTTATTGAGCTATTCGACAAATACCCCAATGTGGACCCTTCGGCATTAGGAATGAAAAAGTATTGGCTAAATGAGTCACTCTGGTTAAGGTAAGTAGGTAATGAACCCACAAAAAAAACCCTAACTTCTTAGAAGCTAGGGCTAGTGACCTCGTCAAGATTCAAACTTGAAACCTCCTGAGCCGTAATCAGGTGCTCTATTCAGTTGAGCTACGAAGCCATTTGAGACGACAAAAGTACGTATTAATTTTTTCCATCCAAAAAGATCGACGGAAGAATTCTAGAAAATCCTAGAATTACACTTCCCCCGGAATTGATAAATCAGACCTATCCAGTCATTGAAAAAATAAGCAACCACTAGAAGTGACTGAGGTTCCTAAAAATGGGCTGTGGACCGTGGTCTATCAGCCGCCGACGATTAACCGCCACTTTCCCTGATCAATCTACGTTACCTCGTCAACTAGCGGATAATCTATAACAATAATTAAGACCAAGAGGCGCATAAATCCTTGCGAATTTTATATTTTTGCCCACATCCTCTTGAAAAGAAACTTCTTTGATGAAAAAAATACTCACGCTTGCCTTGCTCGTAGTTACACTACAGGCTCAAGCACAAGATTCCGCTCCTGCTAGCCCCAAAACCCCCATTGGTGGACGACCCAACATCCCCAATGACTTGAGCATTGAGTTTGGATTCGGCCAACTAACCAATAGACCTGCTGACATCGCCCTCAATTTTTTTGGTTCTCGATCCTTTAATGTCTTTTACCAAAAGCCA
The DNA here is from genome assembly GCA_947458475.1 of Cyclobacteriaceae bacterium. Classification (GTDB taxonomy): domain Bacteria; phylum Bacteroidota; class Bacteroidia; order Cytophagales; family Cyclobacteriaceae; genus Algoriphagus. The sequence continues at coordinate 4,966 of CANGZP010000138.1, forward strand.
TTCAAAATCTTTGGAGAGCAGTCTGGCTTTGTACTCAGCCCAGGGATCGGAATCGCTACCAACAAATTCACTTTCAAGGACGACCAAAACCTATTTCGCAGCAGTACCCTAGGTGCTGAATCTTCTGTATTGAAGAAAGTATCGAGCGTCTACGGAGCCAACATCGATGTGAAAACCAATAACATGGCCGCCAACTATGTGGAAGTGCCAGTAGATCTGCAGTACAATGTCAACAAAAAGGACTACAGCAAGAGCTTCCGTGTTAGCCTCGGCGCACGAGTAGGATTCTTGTACCAATCCAATACAAAGGTATCTTTTGACTCCCCCGCCACTGGCGCTGTAAAAGTCAAACAAGCTGAGAACTATGGTCTAGAGAAAATTCGCTATGGCCTGAATTTTAAAGCCGGAAGCCCTGGATTTTATGTGTGGTCTACCTACTACCTCAATCCCATGTGGCAAACCGACAGAGGTCCATTCAAAACAGAA
>CANGZP010000139.1 GCA_947458475.1 Cyclobacteriaceae bacterium
GACCCCATTGCTGTAGAGGAGATCCAGACGATTGTAGCCAAGCTTAAGACAAAAAATATTGGCATTCTTATCACCGACCACAACGTGAACGAAACGCTTTCGATCACGGATCGAGCCTACTTGATGTTTGAAGGGCGCTTGCTGAAGGCGGGAACAGCGGAGGAGCTGGCTGCCGATGAGCAGGTGCGTAAGGTCTATTTGGGCACTCAGTTTGAACTGAAACGCAAAACTTTTTCCTAAATGGAAGTGCTCAACAGTTTCATGACCTGGATCTTCAAAAGTCGACTAGGTCAAATCGAAAAGTTTAAGCAGGAGCCACTTGAGGTGCAGCAAACCACACTTTTCGAGTTGCTGGAAGCGGCAAAAGGGACCGAGCTAGGCAGAACCTACCGCTTTGATAAAATCAAGTCGTATGCAGATTTTGCTGCTGCTGTCCCCATTTTTGACTACGAATCTTTTGCTTCCTACTTAGAGAAGAACATCAAAGGAAAGCAGCAGGTATTTTGGCCTTCTACGATTCAATGGTTTGCCAAATCCTCCGGCACCACTGCAGGACGCAGCAAATACATTCCAGTTTCTAATGAAAGTTTGGAGGAGTGTCATTACAAAGGGGGAAAAGACATGGTGTCACTTTACGTGAGCAATTTTCCCGACACCAAGTTATTTACGGGTAAAAGCTTGACTGTGGGAGGCACTCTTGAAAAAGACCTGCTCCATCCCAAAGGTATTGCGCGTGCCGGGGATGTGTCTGCAGTGATCATGCATAACCTTCCGATTTGGGCACAGTTTATACGCACCCCTTCCCTAGACACAGCATTGATGTCGGACTGGGAGGCGAAGATTGAGCGTATGGCTCGGGAGACCATGGATGAAAATGTGACCTCCATCGCGGGGGTCCCTACCTGGACGATCGTTTTGCTTCAGCGGATTTTGGAATTGAAAAAAGCAAGCCATATCCTAGAAGTCTGGCCCAATCTAGAAGTGTTTTTCCATGGAGCGGTGGCCTTTGGCCCCTACCGAAATTTGTTCAAGGAGCTGATCCCTTCGGACAAAATGCGGTACATGGAAACTTACAATGCTTCGGAGGGATTTTTTGGGATGCAGGATCAGCCGGACTCGGATGAGCTCTTGCTCTTGCTTGACTATGGGATTTTTTACGAGTTTATCCCTACCGAGGACCTGGAAAAGGAAAACCCTCGTGTCATTTCTCTGGAAGGGGTAGAGGTAGGAAAAAATTACGCTTTGGTGATTTCCACCAATGGGGGGCTATGGCGTTACAAAATCGGCGATACCATCAAATTTACCAGCACCCTTCCCTACCGGTTTCGGATCTCAGGAAGAACCAAGCATTTTATCAATGCTTTTGGTGAAGAAGTGATTGTGGAAAATGCAGAGGCAGCCATTTCCTATGCCTGCGCACATACGGGAGCCACCCTTACCAATTTTACAGCGGCGCCCATTTACTTTGAGGACAGTCAATCGAAAGGAGCGCATGAGTGGGTGGTGGAATTCAAAACTCCACCTTCAGATTTAGAAGACTTTGCGGATAAATTAGACCAGCACTTGCGAGAGATTAATTCCGATTACGATGCCAAAAGGCACAAAAATCTAGCCTTGCAGCGCCTTCAGTTGCATGCCGCTCCAACAGGTCTTTTTGAGTCTTGGTTGGCCAAAAAAGGGAAGCTTGGCGGACAACACAAAGTGCCTCGCCTCTCCAATTCTCGAGAATTCATGGAGGAAATTTTGGCAATGCTGCCCAAACACTAAAGGCATAGTTTATGCTGAAGATCCAATCAATCAAAACTACTTGGTCTGATTTTGTGTTACAATTGGGTTTTTAGGCTCAACCTAATCTTTAGTTCTCTTAGAAAAACCTCCCCCTTACCCATTCTAAAGTCTCCTTGCCTGACCTATGTCTCTTTCCACGCTTTTCGAACAAGCCCAAGAATTTTTGTCTCAGTTTTTTTCAGAATCCAACCTACCTGGAATGGAGCGAAGGCTAGATGAAGTTCAAGCTGAAATTATGCGTTCGGGCACCTACCGTTTGACCGAAGAGGAGCTAAGCTTTGGAGCCAAACTTGCTTGGCGCAATAGCAACCGCTGCATGGGGAGACTTTTTTGGAAATCCTTGAAGGTCAGAGACCGAAGAACCTTGACTACTGCTAGGGAGGTATTTGAAGATGCGCTAGAGCATTTGGAATCCGCAACGAATGGAGGAAAGATTCGTGCGACCCTAACAGCTTATGCTACGGAAGAGAAAGGAGATCGAGGCTTTCGAATTTTGAATAAGCAGCTTGTCCGGTTTGCAGGGTATACCAATCCAACTGGAGAAGTAATTGGGGATCCGGACTCCTTGGAATTCACCAAGTACTGCATGTCTTTGGGTTGGGAGGGTAAAAAAACCGCCTTTGATATACTCCCGCTCGTCATTCAGCGTGAAGGAGAACCTGCAAGTTGGTTTGCCATTCCTGAGGAGAAGGTGTTGCGTGTAGTCATTTCACATCCAGAATATGCCTGGATGGAAGAACTTGGGCTACAGTGGTACGCCGTCCCTGTGATATCCGACATGCGACTGGAGATCGGGGGCATATCTTTTCCTTGTGCGCCTTTTAATGGCTGGTACATGCTTACGGAGATTGCTGCTCGGAACCTTGGGGATGTACAGCGGTACAACATGCTACCGGAAATCGCTAAAAAATTGAATTTGGACACCCGGCAGGTAAAGACACTTTGGAAAGACAAAGCGATGCTAGTCCTTCAAGAAGCGGTACTCCATTCCTTTCAAGCCAAAGGAGTCACCCTGGTCGATCACCATACTGCATCAGAGCAGTTTCTAGAATTTTGCAAGCAAGAAGCCGCCAAAGGCCGAACGGTACAAGCGGACTGGGCCTGGATTGTGCCTCCTGCCTCAGGTTCGACGCTTGGGGTGTTCCACCAGGAATGGGACAATCAGATCCTATTGCCGAATTTTCATTACCAAGCTGCTCCTTGGAAGCAAGAAGAAGCTGAGCGCATACCCAATTTTACTGCCGGGAAATGTCCTTTTTCGGCCAACTAACTTCAGGGTAAAGTCTTCGATCTGACCTTTTCCTTTCGGCAAAAAAAGTGTATTTTCACCGATTCCTAATTTTCGCAAAACGATGACCCAAGCCCCTGCGGTACAGGAAGAATTCCTAGAAATATTTGGAGCTAGAGAGCACAATCTTAAAAACATTGACCTGAAGATCCCGCGAAATAAAGTGGTGGTGATCACTGGTCTAAGTGGGAGTGGCAAAAGCTCTTTGGCTTTTGATACCATTTATGCAGAGGGTCAGCGCAGGTACATGGAGAGTTTTTCGGCCTACGCCCGTTCCTTCCTAGGCGGGATGGAGCGTCCCGATGTGGACAAGATCAATGGACTTTCTCCTGTCATCGCCATCGAGCAGAAGACCACTTCCAAAAATCCAAGATCTACGGTAGGCACTGTCACGGAGATTTACGATTTCATGCGTCTCCTCTTTGCTCGCGCAGCAGATGCATTCTCCTACCACACGGGCAAGCCCATGATCCGTCAGACGGAGGATCAAATTTTGGAGCAGCTTTTTACCAAGTTTGCAGGCAAGAAATTATACCTATTGGCCCCAGTGGTCAAAGGCCGAAAGGGGCATTACCGGGAGCTTTTTGAACAGGTACGCAAGCTGGGATTTTCCAAGGTGCGGGTAGATGGCGTCGTACTCGAGGTGGCTCCAAAGATGCAGTTGGACCGCTACAAAATCCACGACATTGAGATCGTCATTGACCGCATCGTAGCGGAGGAGGACGATCGGTTTCGCATCACCCAATCTCTAAAATCAGCCTTGCAACACGGCAAAGGAGTGCTGATGGTTCGGGAAGAAAGCGGAGAAATTCACTACTTCTCCAAGTATCTCATGGACCCCGAAACGGGCCTTTCCTACGAGGAGCCAGCACCCAACAGCTTTTCTTTTAACTCTCCCTATGGAGCTTGTCCGAGCTGCAATGGCCTAGGCGTCATCGAAGAAATCACGCGCGAAAGCATTTTTCCCGATCCGAATTTGAGCATCACCCGTGGAGGAATTGCACCGCTAGGAGAGTATCGGGACATTTGGATCTTCAAAAAGATTGAAGCACTCTTGAAGCATTACAAGTGTAGCCTAAGTACCCCGATCAAAGACCTTCCCGAAGCCGTGGTAGAGGTGCTCTTGTATGGGGACAAGATTGAGGTGGCCGTAGATTCGGTGAAATATCCGGGTACCCAGTGGAACACGACATTTGAGGGGATCATCAATTTTCTCCAGAAGTACCAAGAAGGCAGCTCCGACAAAATCCAGGAATGGGTGGCAGAATTTACTGTTTCCAAAATCTGCCCAGAATGCCAGGGTTACCGACTCAAAAAGGAGGCGCTTCATTTTAAGTTGGACGGGACCCACATCGGGGAGCTCTCGGTGATGGATATCCAAGGACTTTCAGATTGGTTTGAAGGCCTCGAAAGCCGCCTTTCTGAGAAGCAGCAGCGCATTGGTGCAGAGGTACTCAAAGAAATCCGGAAGCGCATCGGCTTCCTTTTGGACATTGGACTGGATTATCTTTCTTTGAATAGACCCCTCCGAACCCTCTCAGGGGGTGAGGCGCAGCGTATTCGCTTGGCCACCCAGATCGGCACGCAGCTGGTTGGCGTGCTTTATATTTTGGATGAGCCCAGCATTGGCCTCCATCAACGAGACAATGTGAAATTGATTCAGGCCTTGAAGCGACTTCGAGACTTGGGCAACTCAGTCCTAGTGGTAGAGCACGACAAGGACATGATGCTGGAGTCAGACTACATCGTCGACATGGGTCCAGGAGCAGGAAGACATGGCGGGCATGTGGTGGCTTTGGGCACCCCTGCCGAATTGCTGAAATCAGACTCGGTGACGGCCCGCTACCTGCAAGGTAAAATTGGATTAGACATTCCTAGTACCCGAAGGGAAGGAACTGGAGAGCAGCTGGTTTTGAAAGGTGCACGAGGGAATAATTTGAAAAATGTGACGGTTGCCTTTCCTCTGGGCACCTTGATTGTAGTTACTGGAGTATCGGGAAGTGGGAAGAGTACCTTAATTCACGAGACCTTATTTCCTTTGCTCAACCGGGAGTTTTACAACTCCAATAAGGAACCCATGCCTTTTGACCGCATTGACGGATTGAAGCAGTTGGACAAGGTGATTGAAGTGGATCAAAGCCCCATTGGCCGAACACCTCGGTCGAATCCTGCTACCTACACGGGCATGTTTTCAGACATTCGCACGCTGTTTACTGAGCTTCCTGAGTCCAAGATTCGCGGCTACAAGCCGGGAAGATTTTCTTTCAATGTGAAAGGTGGACGCTGTGAGGATTGTGAAGGAGCGGGAATGAAGCTGGTGGAGATGGATTTTCTTCCTGACGTGCACAGTCCATGTGAGAC
>CANGZP010000140.1 GCA_947458475.1 Cyclobacteriaceae bacterium
AGGCGACCCGATACCAGGACGCCAGCTTTGATGCTGGTGCCGCCAATGTCGATGCCTAGAATAACCTGTTCCATTTGTAAAAAAGGGTTAAAGGGGGTGAGCACTCCCGATTTTCAAGTATAAGATTTGAAAATCAGGAGGAAAAATAGGTATGAAAAAGATGGGGATTACAACAGGCCTTCGATGGATTTCTCCAGTTCACGTGCCGTGGCCAGAAACTCCTCCACATTCATGTCTCGGAAGAAAATCAGGCCGTGGCTCGCTCTGACCTTGGCATGCTCGTGCTGGTAAAAGTAATTTTTGCCAAGCAAGAGTTGAATGTCGTTGAGCTGCCCAACCCAGGTGCGCTTGGCGACGGTGCTAAACTTGCCGTTGTGTGCATAGCTTGGGAAGGAAGCCTTGACCTGGCTGAGGTAACAATTGGCAAAGGAGTCTTCCATCACGGCCATGTCCCCCAGGGAAACCGGCACGATGACATTCGCTTCATGGGGTTCAAACTTAAACCAAACATTGCGGTAACCAATGATGCGTAGCTTACTCGTGTCTGTTTCTTCAGACCATTTTTTGACTGCCGCTGCAGTGGCTTGAAGCACCTTGTAGTGGGTGTCAGGTCCTGATCCTTCAGGATCAAGGGTAAGGCTCAATTTGGTCGGCTTGACTTTGCGTAAGAGATCCACGATCGGGTCCACATCTCTAGTTTTGTCTGGCTGCTCCGTGAAAATATCACCGGTATAGAAACCAAGGCGCAGGTGGTGTACATTTTTTACCTGAACCCCAAAGTGGGCCCAAACCAGCTCCTCCTCAAACTCTCGGATCATTCCTTTGAGCTTCTGAATTTTAGGCGGATTTTTTTCGCCGTCGTAGGATTTCTTCAGAATTTGGATGACCTCATTGATGGTTTCTCGCAGTTGCTCTTTGTCTTTGATTTCCCAGACGATGCAGAGCGCACGGACCACTCGGTGGCAAAGGCCTCTGGATTGTGCTGCCCCATTTTCGGAGGCCACATTGGTGAGGAAGTGGTAGACATCCTTGTCTGTTTTGAGGCGATAGCCCACGTCAAAGAAGTCCTCGTAATTGGTCATTTGGATCTTCCCATCTTCCAATAATTTTTTGGTATGGAGTAGGGTGTCGATCACAAACTTGTTGGTCACGGCTGTGAATCCCGAGGTAAGCACCGAAAAGTGAGCCTCGTTGCTTGGGTCATGCAGCTGGTTGGTGATGTGAGGCAGGATTCCTAAGGAAATGTCGTCGTGGTGTGGGCCAGTATGCAACAGTACCTCATTTTTCTCTTGTTCTAGCCCTTTGGATATTTTGGAAGAGATGCTTTGGATCACCTGGTTTACCGTATCCTCGGAAAGATTTGGAATTTGCTTGCAATAGGGATCCGCCTTCAAATCTTCAAGCTTGAGCCGGTGTCCGTAGGCATTTTTTTTCTTGCACAGCTCAATGACAGCGCGTTCGGTTTTTTCGAAAGTCCAGGTGCCAGTTGAATAATAGGTATCGATGGAGTCCGTGAGTTTGACCGCAGCTCCTCTGGTGAGGTAAAATCTTCCTTGAGTTAGTTTTTGTAGGATGGTAGCCGGAAACTGGGTGTTGGGACCGGACTCCAAGGAGTCTCGGACAATGCCGGCTTTGGCTTCACCTGCAGCGATGACAATTCCCACTGCATTTGGATTGTAGGCGATAGTATCTAGTCCGATGGTGATCACGAGCCTGTTGGCTGAAATCTCGATGCCTCCGAGGTCTCCTGCTGCTACCGCCTGGGTTTCAAAGTTGGTTTCCGTCAATCGGGTCACCGAGTAGGGATGTGATCCTCGGGTATTGAAGGCGATGTGTCCATCGGGCCCTATGCCTCCTAGGAAAAATCCAATCCCTCCTTTCGCGCGGATGCGTTGCTCGTAGTCTCCGCACCATTGATCGATGAGGTAGATGGAGGTTTGCTGTAGTTGCTCGAGTTCATTGATGGGGTCTCTAAAGCGCAGGCTCAAGTCTACCTTCAAGTCGGGAAAAATCTTGCTAAAGTGCTTGCCTTCAGCGAGGCGGATCTCATCTGAATTGATCAGGATGGCTTTTTCCTTGGAGAGTCCAAATCCGCTGAGGTAAAACTTGTTGACGTAGTCGTAAAAGCTGTTGTGTTGCTTGGAGGAAATGGGGTAAAACTCATCGATTTGCACAAAGGTGAGTTCGCTGAGGCTAGGTTTGGGGGTGTTGCCCAAGCCGTATTTTTCGCGAACCTCTTTGCCTTTTTTGCTGTCCCAATTTTCGAGTAGGTACTGTGTCCACTTGATAAAGTATTCTGGGGTCTTGCCGGTGGGTAAGCTGACCACTCCTTCAGGATTTGCAGCCACCCATTCCAGAAAGCGACAGGCAGTGAGGAGGCCGAGCTTGGGGAAGTTGTCTACCAAAAGATAGGGGAGTTTGGTAGTCATTTTGGTGACTCTAGACTCCGCTAAAAAAGCCTTTTCTACTTCGGAAAACTGAGGGGTTGCGTGCATGGGAAAAGTCGTTGAAATACAAAACGAGAAGGTCCCATTGAAGTGGTCTCCCCTGAGAAAGGAGAACAGCAAATGGGTTATCCAAATCTAAAAAAGTTTGGGAATAAAACCGATTACTTTAATAAAAAAATTAAAGAAGGTTGACTGATAATCAAAAAAAATTAAAAAATAACTTGTTTGTTGGTCAACAGACGACAGTCCACGGACCACAGCATATTTTCCTAAATTTCAAACATTTATTCCATTTATCACTGGCCAAAAAGCGGATAATCACATGAATTGGTTGAGGAGGCAAAGATGTGATTCCCTCCAGATCCGCCGCGGCTAAACATAAAAAAATGCCTCAGCGGTTTGGCTGAGGCATTGAAGGGCTTTGGGCCCGAAAGTATCTGAATTAAGCAGTGACGCCAAGCGCTTTGGCCATAGTCGCTCCGATTTCCGCAGGAGATTCAGCAACCAAGATTCCGTTTTCGCGCATGATTCTCATTTTTGCTGCTGCAGTATCGTCAGCACCGCCAATGATGGCACCCGCGTGACCCATTCTACGGCCTGGAGGGGCGGTTTGACCAGCAATAAATCCTACAACCGGCTTCTTATTCCCTGTTTCGCGAATCCAACGAGCAGCTTCTGCTTCGTAATTTCCTCCGATCTCACCGATCATGATGATGGCATCGGTTTCAGGATCATTCATCAATAGTTCTACTGCCTGCTTGGTAGAGGTTCCAATGATTGGATCTCCTCCAATGCCAATGGCGGTAGAAACTCCAAGACCTGCTTTTGCTACTTGATCCGCAGCTTCGTAAGTCAATGTTCCAGATTTGGAAACGATGCCAATTCTACCAGTCTTGAATACAAAACCTGGCATGATGCCAACCTTCGCTTCTCCAGGAGTGATGACACCAGGACAGTTGGGGCCGATTAGGATGCAACCTCTTTCTTTCATGTAAGGCTTGGCACGCATCATGTCAGCCACAGGAATTCCTTCGGTGATGGCAATGATTACTTTAATGCCAGCATCAGCAGCTTCCATGATCGCATCCGCTGCAAAAGCAGGTGGAACAAAAATGATAGAGGTATCTGCACCAGTCTTCTGTACGGCATCTTCTACCGAATCAAACACGGGTCTTTCCAAATGTAGTGTTCCTCCTTTGCCTGGAGTCACGCCTCCCACTACTTGGGTGCCGTACTCAATCATTTGCTGGGCATGAAAAGAGCCTTCAGTTCCTGTAAAGCCCTGAACGATTACTTTTGAATTCTTATTGACTAATACACTCATCGATGCGCTGTTTTTTTGTTTCGCACAAAAATAGAAGAAAGCACCCCCCCTTCAAAAGAAAAAAGCAACATTCTACTTTTGAATTTGATCTGGGCTTGCAACCCATCGTCATCCTGCCCAGATTTCTTTCAATAGGGACCCATTCCATACTCTTTCTGGAGTTTGGAATTTTATCTTTAGTCAGAATTCTTATTCTACGAGACCTCTGGATGTGCTATTTTAGTTCTAAAAAATTAACTTTGAACTGGTCGTTGGAACGGTGCTTTCTAAACTCCGATGTCGCCAAAAAATAGATTCATGTTGCTACAAACCACATCGCTGCGCTTTGCCCACCCTGGACAATCGCGCATTTCCTTCCCGGATTTTTCTTTAGCTGGGGAAGAAGCTCTACTGCTTTTGGGGAAATCAGGTTCAGGGAAAACTACTTTTTTGAATCTACTTGCAGGGCTTCTACTCCCCAATCAGGGTCAGGTGCTCCTCGACGGGGTAGTTCTTTCTGCCCTTCAAGGCCATCGAATGGACTTGTTTCGTGGGCAAAACATTGGAATTGTATTTCAAAAACCGCACCTGATTGCCGCACTCACCGTAAAACAGAACTTGGAGCTTGGGCAGTTTTTAAGCAAGAAAAAAGGGTCTTCGCCTCTGTCCCTACTCCAAGACTTGGGTATCGCTAGCAAAGCATCCGCAGCGGTGGGCACCTTGAGTGAAGGAGAAGCGCAGCGAGTATCCATCGCTCGTGCCTTGGTCAATACTCCAAAATTGATCCTTGCCGATGAGCCTACTTCCAGTTTGGACGACGAGCATGCACAGCGGGTGATCACACTTTTAAAAACACAAGCTGCCAAAATTGGGGCGGCCCTCGTGATTGTTACGCATGACCAGCGTGTTAAATCTGAAGTTTCACAGGTACTTGAACTGAAAAGCGCATGAATCTTCTCACCCTCAGTTGGAAATACCTGACCTTTCGGCCACTTTCTACCGGCTTGAATGCCATTTTGTTGGCTTTCGGTTTGGCGATCATCACGGTATTGCTCTTGGTGCAACACCAGTTTGAACAAAAAATGACCCGTGATGCCGCGGGGATCGATCTTGTGGTAGGTGCCAAAGGCAGTCCGCTCCAGTTAATACTTTCCTCTGTGTACCACATTGATTTTCCCACAGGAAATATCAAGATGGAAGAGGCGCAACGCATCTCGCGAAGCCGCTTGGTCAAAAAGGTGATCCCTCTGGCGATGGGGGATAATGTCCAAGGTCTTCGAATCTTGGGTACCAACCACGATTATTTGGATTTGTATGCGGTCAAATTCGCAGCTGGCAAAGCTTGGGAGAAGCCTTTTGAAGTGACTCTTGGCGCAGAAAGTGCTAAGATTCTCGGGTTGAAACTTGGAGATAGCTTCAGTGGAAGCCATGGAATCAGCGTGGGAAGTCATGACCACGACCAACATGCGTTTACCGTAACGGGTATTTTGGCGCCCAGCGGAAAAGTGGTCGATCGACTTGTGCTGACTAGCATTGAATCGGTTTGGTTTACCCATGATGAAGAAGGGGATACCGAACCCGTTGCTTCTGTGGTAGAGGAGGAAACTAGCCTTACTTC
>CANGZP010000141.1 GCA_947458475.1 Cyclobacteriaceae bacterium
ATCACTGCCCCGTTCATGGTCATGGAAACGGAGATCTGATCCAAGGGGATCTGGTCAAATAGGACCTTCATGTCCTCGACCGTATCGATGGCCACTCCAGCCTTGCCTACATCTCCTTGCACTCGTGGGTGATCCGAATCGTAGCCTCGATGTGTAGCCAAATCAAAAGCTACCGATAAGCCTTTTTGTCCTGCTGCTAAATTTCTTCGATAGAAAGCATTGGATTCTTCCGCAGTGGAGAAACCGGCGTATTGACGAATCGTCCAGGGTCGCTGAAGATACATACTGGAGTATGGTCCTCTCAGAAAAGGAGCAATACCTGCCGTAAAATGCAATTCTCTGAGATTCGCGATGGCTTCTGAATCAAATTGATCTGGAATCACTACCTGTTCAGGAGCCTCCCAACTGCTGTTTGGAACTGTAGCTGCCTTGGAGGCAGAATTGGTTTTCCATTGGTTAAAATCTGGTCTCATTGGGCGTCGAGGGTTAAGCTTTCAACCAAATAAGTAGCCCGAGTAGGCTTGAGCTCGTGGGCAGCTTCCACAAAAGGAGTAAACGGGCTGTTGTAAGTCAAGGAACTTGGTGCGGGATAGGCATTGGCTCCCACCTTTACTCGGATTTTATCCAACAGTTCTCGTTGAATTTTTGCACGATGGGATTTGACTCGATCTTGAAGCGATCCTGATTGACAGGACTTCCACCAGCCTCCTTCTTGTTCGAGTAAGGTCAAGGAAGCTTGCGTTTCTTTAACTAGATCCGTAACTAAATTTTCCAAGAAATAAGAACCAGCGGCAGGGTCTTGGACCTTGTCCAAATAGGCCTCTTCTTTCAAAATAGCAGACACATTTCGAGCAATGCGTCGTTCCTGGGTGGTGGCATTTTCTTCATCCAAAGGCTTCACCCAAAGCACATTGGCGCCGCCCAATACCGCCGATAGCGCTTGGTAGGTTTGACGAATTGGATTCGTATGGGCATCCAAAATGGATTGGGACCAATGGGAAGTTTGACAAAAAAGAACCAGCTCCTGTTCCTCCAACTCCACCTGATACAGCAAGGCGAACTCCTGTACCAGCTGTCGGAATGCAAGTTGTCTGGCTACCTCACCAAAATGATGCTCCCCAACTGAACTTTCTAAAAACAGGTTGTCAAACACCAGCCTAGGATCACAAGACACTCGGTCCAATATCTCCACCAATTCTCCCAACCCAAAGGTAAGTGCATCGATGGGATTTGACCCCGACTCTGTGTAGCGGGAAGTTTGGATGCAAAAGGCCTTAAAATTGGGATAGCCCTCGGTCAACTCCAGGAGCTCTTCCAAAAGCTCGACTCCTAGGCCCAAGTCTTGCTTTTGCTCAAAAACAAGATCGGATGGACTCCATAAAATCCCCCCATAAATCAGTACCGGATCCACCGCTAGGCTATCAAGCCAAGACTGAAGAAGCTGCAAAGCTGAAACGGGATTTCCTAGTGGGAGCAAGTAAATAGAAATATATTGCGGAAGCACGCCCTCCAAAAGCTCTTGGAGATCCTCCGTGCCTTGAAGAGGCAAAACCAATCCATCCGCTCCATTTTCTAGAGCAAGAAGGAGGTCTGCATTCGTGTCGCTCGGCAACACAGTGACCGCATTTGCCCATAGGCGTGGCGGCATGCCTGGAAATTCGGAAGGTGCATGAAACCGGCGCTGCTTTACTGCATGTCCCAAATCTTCAAGGGCATACAAGGGCTGAAGGGGAAGGGTATCCCAGAGCCTGCTCCCCAGATCCTGTACTTCTCCTTTGCACTTGAGGTCTGCAGTAGCTTGCCGCAACCAGTCCGCTTTGGTGGTGTTTGGGAATTCTGAAAATAAGTCCTGTTCCATAAAAATGTGCTGTACTAGCGAAAGATCAAAATTAACCAATCCAAGCCAAAAAGCTCCGAAAAGAGGAGACAAATACGAAAGAGTAACGGGTTCTGACTCCTTACTGCTTATTTGCGGAATTTTAATTGGTAGTTTATTGAATACCCAATCTTTTTAGAACTCATTTTTAGATTTCTAAGTCTTATTTTTTGCCGATTATTAGAATACCCAAATTCGAATTTGATAAAAATGCTGAAAAAACCGGAATCCTTCCTTTTTGGATTTTTTATTTAAGTTAATTTTCCACAATTTTGGAACCCCCTTTGTCAACTATTGACAAGAGTGTGAATCCTATATCTTTCGAATGAGTTCAGAAACCAATGCTGTATGGAGTGAATGCTTGCGTGTGATCGAACAACACGTGAATGAGCAGAGTTATTCCACCTGGTTTAAGCCCATTCTTCCAGTTAAGCTAGAGGGTTCCACGCTTACCATTCAGGTTCCAAGTCAATTTTTCTACGAGTGGCTCGAAGACAATTACGTCGAAGAACTGAAGTTGGCCATCAAAAATACCTTAGGTGCTGCGGGCAGACTTGAATACGCGGTGGTGGTGGACAAGGGCAACCCCAGCAACCAGCCCTATGTGGTCTCTTTTCCTCAGGGAAATGCCTCCAACAAAAAAGGCGGGCCAACAGCGACAGAGGTAAAGACTCCTTTTGAAATGCAATCTTTGGATGCAGGACTCCTCACCCAAAGTAACCTGAATCCAAACTATACTTTTATAAGCTACATCGAAGGCGATTGCAACCGTCTTGCACGATCTGCAGGATTTGCGGTTGCAAGTAAGCCGGGCATCACTTCCTTCAACCCCTTGATGGTATATGGGGGGGTAGGTTTGGGAAAAACACACCTGGTGCAAGCCATTGGCAACGAAATCAAAAATGGACCTGGAGAAAAGTTTGTGCTCTATGTGTCTTCCGAAAAGTTTGTGAACCAGTTCATGGATTCCATCAAGGATGGCAACGTGAAGAACTTCACCAATTTTTACATGCAAGTGGATGTGTTGATCATCGATGATATCCAGTTTTTGGCAGGCAAGGATCGAACACAGGAGATGTTCTTCCATATTTTTAATCACCTCCACCAAAACAAAAAGCAGATCATCATGACCTCCGACTGTCCTCCACGGGACTTAAAAGGTCTAGAAGAGCGATTGCTATCTCGATTTAAGTGGGGACTGACGGCCGATCTTCAAATGCCAGATTTTGAAACTCGTGTGGCCATTATCCGTCGTAAAATGGAATCCGAAGGAATCAATATCCCGGATACGGTAGTTGAATACCTTGCCTATTCGGTAGATACCAATGTGCGTGAATTAGAAGGTATCCTCATTTCGTTGATTGCCCACGCCTCCCTCAACCGCGTAGAGATCAGCTTGGAATTGGCCAAGTCCATCATCAAGAATTTTATCAAGGACATTGAAACCGAGGTTGGAATCGACTTTATCCAAAAGGCGGTCTCCGATTACTACGGTATCCAAGTGGAGGAATTGAAGGATAAGACCCGAAAAAAAGAAATTGTAATTGCCCGTCAAGTGGCGATGTACTTCTGCAAAGATTTCACCAACCATTCCTTGAAATCCATTGGCTACCATTTTGGAGGCCGAGACCACAGCACCGTGATTCATGCCATCCAAACGGTAAATGACATCATGGAAACGGATACCTCTTTCCGCAATGCGGTCAATGAATTGAAAAAGAAATTCAAGATGCGCTCTTATTGAGTGGCAGCTTTCTATTTCCTACCCTACTATTTTTTGGATAAAAACAGCGCTATCGCCTGCTGCGCGAGCAAGTTTGGACTAAGCCGACCCGCTTGAACTGCAGGCTTTTCCCGTTCCAAGGTTTCCTTCACTCCTGGATGATTTAAAAATGCCCGTCCCAAGGCTTCCTGGATCTGATCGCCCAACCAGGTCAGTCGCTGCAGTCCTCTATTGGCATCCCAAAAGCCTGAGCCTTTCATCTGCTCTTGGTAAGCATTTAAAATCGACTCCAATTCCTCCATCCCCAATCCAGTTAGCGAAGACCCCAGAAGCAATTTGGGAGACCAACCCTTTTCGCTTGGCGGCAGAAGATGCACTGCATTTTGGTAGGCTACCTTGGCTTGGGACGCTAAATCCAAATTATCCCCATCGGCTTTGTGAATCAAAAAAGCATCGGCCATCTCCACAATTCCCTTCTTGATCCCCTGGAGTTCGTCCCCAGCCCCAGCAAGCAGAAGCAATAGGAAAAAATCAACCATACTTTTCACGGCGGTCTCACTTTGGCCTACCCCTACCGTCTCCACCAGAATCAAGTCAAAACCTGCCGCTTCACAAAGAAGAATGGCCTCTCGGGTTTTTCCTGCCACCCCTCCCAAGGTGCTACTCGAAGGACTAGGTCTGATGAAAGCACGCTTATCTAGCGCCAGACGTTCCATTCTCGTTTTGTCACCAAGAATACTTCCTTTGGACAAGGAGCTGCTGGGATCTACGGCCAATACAGCAACTTTCTTGCCCGCATCTAAAAGTCTCCCTCCAAATTCTTCAATAAAACTACTTTTCCCCACACCGGGCACACCTGTCACCCCGATCCGGAAGGAATTCCCCGTATGAGGCAATAGTTCTTGAATAAGGGAGGTTGCCAGCTCCTGATCGGCAGGAAGACCACTCTCCACTAGGGTGATGGCCTGTGCAAGTACCACCCGATCCCCGGCTAAAATACCTTCTTTGAATTCGGCTAGCGTTCGTCTAGTTCTCATGGACTAAGCAATTCAAGTTGTTGTTCACCCATCGGAGCTTTTTCATACTTCGAAAAAATATGGGAACGCAATGATTCAGGAAAATACGGACTTTCTGGCGATAGCACCACCGTGCCCTTCCAGGATTCTGCCACAAAAAACACGATCGTACGCCCGTACTTGGTATGTGGAAGCAGGTCGGCAAAGGATTTCAATACTTCAGGATCCTCTACTTGGGTTCGGTAGGCATATACTCTGAGAATGGGCCCCGTATTGTTTTCGTTTCTGAAATAGCCAATCTCCTCAAATTGATCTTGGTAGTCCGCCACACCTTTGCCAGAAAAACTTTCTTTAACAATCAGGCCCAGCACCCCTAAGACGATGGTACCGATAAAAATTACGAGCCATTGATTCCTTTTCAAAAATTTTCGAGGGTTTGTAGGGTGAAGCCCTTAATTTAGCCTAAAATTTTGACAATGGGATTCGAATACGTCAAGGCGCTGCACCTCATTTTTATAGTGACCTGGTTTGCAGGTCTTTTTTACATCGTGCGCCTGTTTA
>CANGZP010000142.1 GCA_947458475.1 Cyclobacteriaceae bacterium
TACATTCGAGGCAGGTCCCTGTCCAATATTTTCTTTATCGTCGATGAGGCACAGAACCTCACCCCGCACGAAATCAAAACCATCATTTCTAGGGCTGGAGAAAATACAAAGATCATCTTCACGGGAGATGTCTTCCAAATTGACACCCCTTACCTCGATGCACAATCCAACGGCCTATCCTACCTTATCGATCGGGTCAAGGACCATCCGCTCTATGCGCATGTGAAACTGGAAAAAGGGGAGCGCTCTGAACTGGCCAACTTGGCGAACGACCTGCTGTAAGCGAATTCGAAAGGCCGAAGCGCTGTATTAGTTGGCTTCAGTATACTTCTTGTACTGGTTGAGAAGGGTCTGCCAGCCTTGTTTCTGCAGGGTGAGTGTGTTCTCCGTTTCGGCATCAAAAATCACCTGGACACGGGTATGTTCCTCTTTTTCAAAAAAGTTTACACTGACTTCTCTATCGTCGGGCAACTTGTAAGTAAATCCCTCTTGAAGCCTTACCTCGGTATAGATGCCTCCAAAGTCAAAGCCAATATCCCCGAATTTAGCTTCCATTCGAGTGGAATAGGTTCCACCAACAACCAAGTCATTGCTCGCTCGAGGACAGTGCCATTCGTCAGAAGCAAAATTCCACTTCACAATGTGCTCGGGTAAGGTATAGTAATCCCAGGCCTTGCTTTTAGCAACTACAATTTCGGCTTGAACGGTGATTTTACGAAAGTCCATTTTGAGTGAGATAGGCTTGTTTGAATCAAAAATAAGGATTAAGCTGGGTATTTTCTTTAGACAAAATGCTAGTGAACAGATCCGATCAAGAAAAGGTCCAACGATACAAGCCTGAACCCTAAATGAGGCATCACTGTCCCATTACTCTATTTTTTCTTGAGTTCCTTTACTATCGAAATAATGTCAAGGTTGCCCAATCCACTTTCAACCCCTTTTTTCAATAGTTTTTTATGGTTTGAAAACAAAGGCAATGAAACCTCATGGTCTTTGGCCAAGTCACAAATCAAACGCGAGTCCTTGTACACGAGTCGAAGTGGTGCTTGCGGACTGTAATCTTCATCCAGAATTTTTTGATG
Organism: Cyclobacteriaceae bacterium; assembly: GCA_947458475.1. Taxonomy (GTDB): domain Bacteria; phylum Bacteroidota; class Bacteroidia; order Cytophagales; family Cyclobacteriaceae; genus Algoriphagus. The sequence continues at coordinate 1,083 of CANGZP010000142.1, forward strand.
TTTGGACGCGAATACAGGATTAGCCATTGGCCCTGAATCAATCATTTCTAAATATTCCTGTTCGCTAAGCCCAATTTGTTTTGCAAAATTAACGGCTTCCATCAGCCCATTAAATAGGGTGATCAACAGTAGATTGTTGGCCAATTTCATCTTTGATGCATTTGGAATTTCACCACAATAAACTGTCTTCCTGCTAAACGAACTGAACAAGCTAGCCAAGGAGTTTAATTTTTCAGGTTCACCTGCTGTAAGCAGCAGCAGCGTTCCGTCTTGGGCAGGTTTCCTTGAGCCGGACATCGGACATTCAAGGTATTCCCCTCCAAATTTTTTGACAAGCTTATGCAGCTTGATCGCGCTTTTTGGAGCGATCGTACTTAGATTAATCAGGGTCTTTTGGCTGAGTTTATTTTTTGCAGCAGAAACAATTTCTTTGATCTCCTGATCTGTAGGCAAGACGAAAAGAATGATTTCTGCTTGTTCAATTACGTCTACTGGGGAGGATGCATGGATGGCTCTATGCTTAAAGTAATCCACCGTTTTGCTAGTCCTGCTAGAAAAAATAAGGTGAAAGCCTGCTTTGATGATGTTATCCGCAATGGGCTGTCCCATTGAGCCAAGCCCAATAATTCCAATCTTCGTCTCTTTGCTGAGTTCCATCTTTATTACTTGATCATTGTGATTGCGTCCCAAGAGCCATTTTCCATTTTCTAAAAATTTGTGCGTTCAGCGCAGGTCAACCTACTAGGTCCCCCTTGGAAATAGAACACTTACCAACTCATTATTTCTTAAACCTTGCCGCCAGGCTGCCGCTGACTTCAATGCCACCTCTGCCCTTGAGCGTGACGAATTAGCTTTTCTCCGTATGGGATTTGTAATTGGTTAAAATGGATTGCCATCCCTCCTCCTGGAGCTCTAAACTATTCTCGTTTTCAGCATCAAAGACAATTTGGACCAAGGTTCCTTCAGCTAAGTCACTAAACAAGATTTCAGCTTCTCGTTGATCCATGAAAACATACTTGATTTTTGCAAGTGGAACTACCTCGGTATACACTCCTTCAAAGTCAAACCCAAAACTTCCATCCTTCGCTTCCATCCGCCAAGAAAACTTTCCTCCTACGGCCAGGTCATTGCTGGCTGCCGGGCAGCACCAGTCATCGGAAGCAAAATTCCATTGGGTAATGTGCTTGGCTTCGGTATAATGGTCCCAGGCTTTCTTTCGGTTCGCTAGGACTGTCGTTTGAATAGTGATTTTGGAAAAAGACATCAATCTGTTTTTTGGAAATTGAGGTTCTCTTTTTAGGATAGGTGTTTATCCACTTTTTCACCACTAACCAAAGAAAAAAAGGCTTTAGGTTCAATTAGGTGAGCTGTGGCCCGTTGACTGTGGTCTGTTAGCGATAATTACAAACTCATCATTTCTTTAAATCGGGCAGCCTGTCTACGGCTTACCTCAATACGATCTCCTCCTTTGAGGGTCACGACCAATCCACCGTTAAACCAGGGCTCAATCGCCTCCACCCAGCCTAGGTTGATGATGTGCTTGCGGCTCGCTCGGAAAAATGACTTCTCGTCCAATCGCTCGTCCAAGGCATTCAAGGACTTATGAATCATCGGTTTGAAGTTGTCGAAATACACCTTGATGTAATTGCCATCCGACTCAAAAAGGCGCACATTGGACAGTCGTACAAACCAGCAGCGGTCTCCATCCTTCACAAATACCTGATCCTCTAAGGTCAGTTTTTTCTGGCTACCCAGTCCTTCCTGCCCTTCTCGCTTGGCAATGCCCTCCATTTTTCCCTGAAGCTTTTGCACGGCATCCTCCAATCGCTTCGGCTCAATGGGCTTGAGTAAGTAATCTAAGGCATTCACTTGAAAGGCTTTGAGCGCGTACTCGTCGTAAGCAGTGGTAAAGATGACATGCGGAAGTTGGTCTAGCTCCTCCAGTAGATCAAAGCCTGTTTTTTCAGGCATTTGAATGTCTAGAAAAATAACATCCGGCTGGAGTTGATCAATTTTTTCTTTGGCATCTTCCACATTCACTGCTTCGCCTACCACTTCTACCGTTTCCAGTTGATTCAATAAATTGATTAGCTCCTTACGGGCCAAACGTTCGTCATCAATTACCAGGGCTCTCATATCAATCGAGTTAATTAGTCTAAAGTAAGTCTTTGTTTCGGAATTTTTATTTCTGTAATCACAAATTGGTCTCCAGCGTTGAAGATTCGGAAGCTGGCTTGATTGCCATACAAGAGTGCCAAGCGCTGTTGGGTATTCTCAATCCCATGCCCTTCTTCTTCTCTTCGTTTGCTTGCAGGCAATGGCGCGTATTGTCCACTATTTTTCACCTGAATGTACAGTTCGTCCTGTAGGCCTTCTTTACATTTAATTTCAATCAGCCCTCCCTTGACCAAATTGGAAATGCCGTGCTTGATTGCATTTTCCACAATGGTCTGCAGCATCATTGGGGGAATTTTATAGCTGTATGCTCCCTCCTCAATCTGGTAGTCTACCTGCAAGCGCTCTTCGAAACGAATGGACTCTAAAGCTAGGTAATCCTTGACCGTGGCCAGCTCATCCGCGAGGTCTATCACCTGCTTTTTGTCCAGCATTAGAGAAAAACGAAGCATATTCGAAATTCGGGTAATGGCAGATTTGGCTTTGACAGGGTCCTCATCAACCAAGGCACGCACTGAATTTAAGGCATTGAATATAAAATGGGGGTTAAGCTGACTCTTCAAATGATTGAGTCGGATCTCATTGATTTTGGCCTCGTAACGAAGCGTTGTATTGTAATTGTCCAAAAAGTGAAAGACAAAATAGAGAAGCACCCAAAACCCGTAGTAGAGAAAACTCACAAACAAGTTGACCGAAATCACCAGTGCACGAAAATCGAAACCAGGGTTTAGCGTACCAAAAGCCAAATTGATGAGCACCTGAGCCAAGACGTTGCTTACCGCCAAAAGTCCTACCGCCACAAGCACCTGCGCGATCAAACGGAAGATTCCTAGACGAAACCAGTCGTACGATTTGATGAGTAGTCGGAAAGCATGGGTAGAAAGCAAATAAAAGGCTGCCAAGGCCACAAAAGCCCAGGTTTGCAGGGGAGAAATCCCCTCAGATAAGGAAGCAAAAAACACATTGACAAAAGCAAAGCTTCCCCAGCCCAATACCTGCAATAGCCAATAGAGTGTGCTCCTGTTCATGCTTGCCAAAGTTAACCAAGGAAACCAAGCTAGGCTTCCCAATTTGATAAGAGGGCGAACGGCTTGATTTTAAGCCTATTTTCAGCGATGTAATTCCTGCTTCAAGAATCTTCCGGTGTGACTGTCTGGATGAGCAGCCACTTTTTCTGGGCTTCCCTGCACCACCACGGTTCCTCCTTTGTTGCCTCCCTCAGGTCCCATGTCGATCAGGTAGTCTGCCACCTTGATCACATCTAGGTTGTGCTCAATGACCAAGACAGTATTGCCCTTATCCACTAGTTTTTGGAGCACATTCATCAACAAGTCAATGTCTTGAAAATGCAAGCCCGTGGTTGGCTCATCCAAAATATAGAAGGTTTTGCCCGTATCTTTTTTGGACAACTCAGTAGCCAGCTTTACCCGCTGCGCTTCGCCTCCAGAAAGGGTCGTGGCATGCTGCCCAAGGGTAATGTACCCCAATCCCACCTCACTCAGGGTAATGACCTTACGAAGGATCTTGGGTTGAAATTCAAAGAATTCGACCGCCTGCTCTACCGTCATGTCCAAAACATCGGAGATCGACTTTCCTTTAAAGCGCACCTCGAGCGTTTCTCGGTTGTACCGCTTCCCTTTGCAGGTCTCACATGGAATGTGCACGTCAGGAAGAAAATCCATCTCCACCAGCTTCATTCCCGCTCCTTCACAATCCTCACAGCGTCCACCTTTCACATTGAAAGAAAATCTTCCCGGCTTGTAGCCGCGAATCTTGGACTCAGGA
>CANGZP010000143.1 GCA_947458475.1 Cyclobacteriaceae bacterium
GGGGTGTCAATTTGGAAGACATCTCCCGTGAAGATGATCTTTGTATTTTCTCCAGCCCTAGAAATGATGGTTTTGATTTCGTGCGGGGTGAGGTTCTGTGCCTCATCGACGATAAAGAAAATATTGGACAGGGACCTGCCTCGAATGTAAGCGAGTGGCTGGATCACCAGTTTTTCTTGGTTGACGAGCTCGGTGATTTTTTGGTATTCCTTGTCGGTCTCCTTGTATTGATTTTGGATAAACTTCAAGTTATCCCAAAGCGGCTCCATGTAAGGATTGAGTTTGGACTTGATGTCTCCCGGAAGGTACCCAATGTCTTTGTTGGACAAGGGGACGATGGGGCGAGCCAAGAAGATTTGTTTGTATTCACGCCGTTGTTCCAAGGCTCCTGCAAGTGCAAGGAGGGTTTTTCCCGTACCGGCTACCCCTTGAATAGATACGAGCTTGATTCGTGGATTTAGGATGGCATGTAGGGCAAAAGTCTGCTCTGCATTGCGGGGCTTGATGTTGTACGCGAGTTGCTTGTCCACTCGGCTGAGGACATTTTCATCTGAATTGTAGTAGGCGAGTACCGAATGTTTTTGACTTTTTAAAATGTAAAAGGCATTCGCTTTTCGCTTTCGATTGCCAAGGATCACTTTCGCCTCAATGGAACCGCGTTCATACAAGGTGTTGATGGCTTGCGGATCCAGGTCCTCCAAGAGGTATTTGCCTGTGTTTTCTAGTTCAACAATGTTTTTGATCTTCCCTGTTTCGTAATCCTCAGCGAGGATATCTAGGGATTTAGCCTTTAGGCGGAGATTGATGTCTTTGGAAACGAGGATGACTTTCCGGTCCTTCTCATGCTGCTTGAGGTAGAGCGCGGCATTCAGAATTTTGTGATCGTTCTTTTCCTCCCCAAAAATGATGTTGGCATTCAGATTGTTGTCCGGATTCATCAAGACCTTGAAGTTCCCCTTTGTTTTTCCATTGAGGGGCGTCCACTCGTGGATCATGTGATCTTGAGACAGTTTATCTAATAGTCGGATAAACTCGCGGGCTTCAAAATTTTTGGTGTCGTTGCCTTTTTTAAATTGGTCTAGCTCCTCCAATACGGTGATCGGGATGACCACGTCGTGCTCGGCAAAGTTCATGATGGAGTTGTGGGTGTACAGGATTACGGAAGTGTCCAGTACAAAAATTTTCCGGTCTTTATCGGATTTGGCTTTAGGCATCGGCAGGAACAGAAAAGGGGTGAATGCTTTTAAAATTTAGAAAAATATCCCCAGCTCTCTGCTAGTTTCCATGCTAATTTATGGTTAAGAAATTTGCAGATTAGGTTAATGAATTGACTATCAATCGGATAATAAATCGTTGACAAAAAAATGGTCCACCGCTAACAGACCACAGTCCACAGCAGATTGTAATTGTAAAGACAAAGCGTACTAGAACCCCGATTGACTGTGGACCGTTGACCGTTAGCAGGGGACAAAATTCAATTGGCTGTCAACCGTTGACTAATTGACCTTCTGCCAAAAACCAGGGTTTAGCGATTAGTCGAGTAATGCTCGGATGTCGTCATTGTCTAGGCTCTTCATAAAGCTTTCTTCATTGCTGATGAGCTCCCCTGCGAGTGCGAGTTTGCGGTCTTGAAGGGCCATGATTTTTTCTTCTACCGATCCACGGCTGATAAACTTGTAGATGATGACCTTGTTTTCTTGGCCAATGCGGTGAGCCCGGTCGATGGCTTGGGCTTCGACTGCAGGATTCCACCAGGGGTCGAGCAGAAATACATATTCCGCCTTGGTCAAGTTGAGGCCGACTCCACCCGCCTTGAGCGAAATCAAAAATACCTTGCAGGTATCGTCCGTCTGAAATTTTTCTACCTGTGCCTGTCGGTCTCGAGTCGCGCCATCCAAGTAGGCATAAGGGATATTTTCCCGATCTAGAAATTCCCGAACGATGGATAGGTGACGCACAAACTGGCTAAAAACGAGCACCTTGTGATTTTCGGAAATGGTCTCTTGAAGCATGTAAGTGATGTCTTCCAGCTTTCCAGATTCCCCGGTATAGTCCTCGCGCACCAATTTAGGGTGGTTGGCAATCTGCCTTAGCTGGGTCAAGCCTCGTAGTAAGGTAAACTGCTGGCTTCCTCTACCAGTACCCGCTAGTTCTCCAATGATTTTTTCGCGGTAGTAGCTTTTTACCTCTTCGTACACTTTTTCCTGTGCGGCAGTCATGTCCGAATATTTGATGTTCGTGATTTTTTCGGGCAGATCCTTTGCCACCTGAGACTTTAGTCGGCGAAGGATAAAGGGCTTGATCATTGCATGCAAGCGGGACGCCTTCTCCTTGTCGTGCCGCTTTTCGATGGGATGAAGAAACTGCTTTTTGAAAATCAGTTGGTTGCCCAAAAGCCCTGGATTCACAAAGTTCATCTGTGACCAGAGGTCCATGGTGCCGTTTTCTACTGGGGTACCTGTAAGAATCAGTCGGCGCTTACTTTTCAGTTTATTGACAGCTGTTGCAATATTGGAGCTTGGGTTTTTGATCGCCTGCGACTCATCCAAGATGACATAGTTGAAGTAAAACTCACTCAGCTGGTCAATGTCCATCCGCACGATCCCATAGGAAGTGAGTACGACGTCATAGCCTCGGAATTTCCATGGATCCTTGTTGCGCTGGGTCCCTGAATACACCAATATATTTAGATCAGGGGCAAATTTTCTTGCTTCCAATTCCCAGTTGTAAATCAAAGAGGTAGGCATTACTAAAAGGGAGGCAAAACCAGGATTTTCCTCCTTTTCGTAGGCTAGGAGCGCCAGTGTTTGAACCGTTTTACCAAGACCCATGTCATCGGCAAGACATCCGCCAAACTGGTATTCGTTTAGGAATCGGAGCCAATTGTAGCCCGCGTTCTGGTAAGGACGGAGTGAGCCTTTAAAAGTATTGGGAAGCGCATAGTCGTCAATTGCGTCAAAGTTGCGGAGGCGCTCCAGCTTCAAGCTAAGGTTAAGTCGAATCAGCTCCCCGTTTTGCAGCTCGCGCGCAAAGGCCAGGTGATGCTTTCGTAGGACCAATTCCTCTGCACTGCGCTCTTCGATGAAGTTGAAAAGTTCGGAATAGTTGACAAACCAAGAGGCAGGTATTACCGCGATTTCTCCGTTTGGAAGCTCGAACTCATGCTTACCTTGGATGAGGAGCTTTCGAAGCTTGGCAAAGGGGACGAGGTAAATGCCGAACTTGATCAATGCTTTGACATCAAACCAATCGATATTTTCATTGACTTCGATCGTGATTTGGGCTTTGCCTATGTGGTAGGTCTTGCCGTTTAGGCCGCCTTTTTGAACGATTTTGATTTTGTTCTCACGGAGGTAGTCCTCGTTATTTCCTAGCCACTCAAACGCTTGTGTTTTGGGCATCGCGGTCTTGCCATGCATAAACTCCAGCCCTTTTTTCTTCAGGATGGTCAGGTAGCGCTCCTCCAATTTGGTGGTACGGACGGTTTTGAAAAAAGTAAAGTTGCCGTCTTTTTCCTCATAGCGGCAGGAGTTGCCACTTCCTTCTCCCCCATGGAGGAGGGTTCCAAAATCAAATTCCCCATATTTAAAACGAGGTTCAATAACAATAATATCCTCTGAGGGGAGGGAAATTTCATCGCCAAACAAGGTTTCTACCGGTACACCACCCGGCAAGCCGCTGACGGTCAAGAGGGCTTCCGGTGTCCCTTGTTCGGTGTGGATATCAAAGCCTTTGGCCACTACCTCAAATTGAGTGATTAAGGAGTTGACAAATTTGCGGTAATATTCAGGTTCAAACTTTCGTTCGATAAGAATCGCATTTTTCGTGAGGAAGGGCTGTAATTTTTTGCCGTCAATTCCTTTTTCAAAATGAAACAGCTGTTGGTTGACAATCAACCATGCAGGGTCCTTACAAATCAAGTAGCCTCCTTTGTGTTGCCAAGCGAGTTTTTGTCCCTGAAATCTGATTATAGGATAATACTGGGTGTTGAACTCTCCCTTATCGAAGTGAAATTGAATGGTGGCGGGCTCTGTTTGAATACTGATTTCTCGACCAGAGGGGTTGCCATCGGAGGCAGTTTCAAAGAGGCGCTTTCCAACGAGTAGGCTTAAAATTTTCGCACGTTTGATTTCTAGGTTTTTGAAAAGTAACTCTTGGATGGTCGGGTCAGCGGTCTTGGGATCAAAGATTTTTTGGAGAAAATCCTTGGGCTTCAAATTCCCTTTTTTCATGTAAGGCTTGACCACCACATCTTGTTGCATGCTGTCTATCAGACGGATCAATTCGTAATCTTGTTCATCTAGACCCGAATCAAACTCCCGTGCATTGGCAGAACTAATGTTTTGATAGGCGTAGGTCAGCCGACCTTTATCATCAAGAGGAACTACGTAAGACTCAAAAAGTAGCCCCAAGTACTCATGACTGAATATGGAATAAATTAGCTGGAAAGGCTGATCTGGATCAACAATCATAAGTATTTTAAAAAACTATATATATACTACAAACTATAAGTTGCTTCTACTGCTTCCTTTTTAGGATACTTTATAGCTACACGAAAAGGAAAATTACGGATAAAAAGAGAATAATTTGTCGTTTTTACGGATTTTTTTGAATAAAAAAGAGAGACTGTTAGGTCTCTCTTTGTCAATACATAAGTGCGTTGTAACGGTTATGCTTCGTGCTCTTCTTGTGTTTTGGAAGGTGCCTTAGGGCTTGCTTCTGGAAAAAACCGATTTTGAAATAGTAGAATAATGCCTACTCCTATAAATATGGAAGCATCCGCCACATTGAATATCGGCCAAAGGGCAGTATAACTTCCTCCCCACAGCGGAATCCACTCCGGAACATATCCTTCCCATATGTCAAAGTAAAACATGTCCACTACCTGCCCATGAAACCA
>CANGZP010000144.1 GCA_947458475.1 Cyclobacteriaceae bacterium
AAGAAAGTGCGATGGCTGAATACTTGAAAACACCAGAAGTGAGCTTGTCTTTCACTGCAGCAAAAGCTTTTACCGTGATGTTTACATCATCCAAAGTATGAACTGCTGTAGGAATTAACCTCAAGATAATCATGCCTTTAGGTATTACAGGATAAATTACTACAGAACAGAAGATGCCAAAATTCTCACGAAGATCCATGGAAAGTGCAGCAGCTTCTCCTACGGTGCCATTTAGGACCACTGGAGTAACGGGTGAATTGGATTTTCCGGTGCTGAATCCATTTTCAACCAAGCCTTTGCGAAGTGCATATACAATTTTCCAAAGGTTGTCCTTCAATTCTGGCTGGCTGCGTAGCATGTCTATTCGCTTGAGTGCACCTTCCACCAAAAGCATGGGTAGGGACTTGGCAAAGATTTGAGAACGCATGTTGTATCTCAAAAATAAGATCACATCCGCATCGGCAGCGATGAAGGCACCTATCGAAGCCATTGACTTGGCGAAGGTAGAGAAGTACAAATCAATTTGATCTTGCACCCCTTGCTCTTCTCCTGTGCCGGCTCCAGTTTTACCCATCGTTCCAAAACCATGTGCATCATCGACCAATAAGCGGAAATCAAATTTCTTTTTCAGTTCAACGATTTCTTTCAACTTGCCCTGGTCTCCAGTCATTCCAAATACCCCTTCGGTAATCAACAAGATACCTCCCCCGGTTTCTTCAGCCAACTTGGTCGCACGCTGAAGTTGTTTCTCACAACTTTCAATGTCGTTGTGTGGGAATACATAACGCTTGCCTAAATGCATACGCAAGGCATCAATGATACAAGCATGGCATTCTGAATCGTATACGACTACGTCTTTTCTATCCAATAGGGCGTCAATCACTGACATGATCCCTTGGTAACCGTAATTTAGAAGGTAGGATTTTTCTTTGCCCACGAAGGCAGCTAGCTCGTCTTCCAATTGCTCGTGAAGATCGGTTTGACCAGACATCATTCGAGCACCCATTGGATAGGCAGCACCCCATTTGGCGGCTGCATCTGCATCTGCCTTTCGGATATCTGGGTGATTGGCTAAGCCTAGGTAATTATTTAAGCTCCAGGTAAGCACTTCTTTCCCTTTAAACATCATTCTGGGAGCGATTTCACCCTCAAGTTTAGGAAATGACCAATAGCCGTCTGCAAACTCAGAGTGTTTGCCCAAAGGGCCCATATTCGTTTTTAACTTTGCAAATAAATCCAATGTCGTAAGAATTTAGAGTGTTCGAGGAAAGGGGTTCGTTTTTTAAAACAGCCAAAAATAAGACTTTCCTTCCTTGGAAGCAAAAATCAGTTCGTAAGTATCAAAGCTCAAAATAAATTCCGTATTTCGCTTTAGCTCTCCGGAGCAGCCCAAGTCAAACTTTAGTGGACCAATGAAAAAAATCACCAAACTTTTGGTAGCCAATCGTGGCGAGATAGCGCTACGAATCATGCGTACAGCCCGGGAAATGGGCATCGCCACGGTGGCAGTTTACTCCGAAGCAGACCGACTTTCTCCTCATGTGCGCTTCGCCGATGAAGCCCGCTGCCTCGGACCTGCACCTTCCAATCAATCGTATTTAGTAGCAGATAAAATTATTGCGGTCTGTAAGGAGTTGTCCGTAGATGCAATCCATCCTGGATATGGGTTTTTGTCTGAAAATGCTGCTTTTGCGAAGCAAGTACAGGAAGCTGGAATTTTGTTTGTAGGACCCTCTCCAGCAGCTATCGAGGTGATGGGTTCCAAACTAGCTGCCAAGCAGGCAGTAGCAGCCTATGATATCCCGCTCGTCCCAGGTACTGAAGAGGCGATTTCTGATGTGGCTGTAGCCAAATCAAAAGCGAGAGAGATCGGCTATCCTATTTTAATTAAAGCTTCTGCGGGTGGGGGAGGCAAAGGAATGCGAATCGTTGAGTCAGAAGCAGAGTTTGATGAACAAATGAACCGCGCTGTCTCTGAGGCGATATCCTCCTTTGGTGATGGAGCGGTTTTTATTGAAAAGTACATTTCTTCGCCTCGTCATATTGAAATCCAGGTTTTAGGGGATCAGCAGGGCAACTTGGTTTACTTGTTTGAACGGGAATGTTCGGTTCAACGAAGACATCAAAAGGTCATTGAAGAGGCGCCATCTGCAGTGGTGAGCCCAGCCATGCGAACCGCCATGGGAGAAGCTGCCATTGGTGTGGCCAAAGCATGTAATTACTATGGTGCAGGCACCGTAGAATTTATTGTGGATGAAAAGCTCAATTTCTACTTTCTTGAAATGAACACCCGTCTTCAGGTGGAGCATCCTGTCACAGAGATGATCACTGGAAAAGATTTGGTGCGTGAGCAAATTTGGATTGCTGAAGGAAAGTCGCTTTCCTTTGCTCAGGAGGACTTAACCATTCAGGGACATGCCGTAGAGGTACGGGTTTACGCTGAGGATCCAAAAAATAACTTTTTGCCGGACATCGGAAAGCTAGTGACCTACCGTCGCCCTCAAGGACCAGGAATTCGAGTAGACGATGGCTTTGAGGAAGGAATGGAGATTCCTATCTATTACGATCCGATGATTGCCAAATTGATTGCACATGGGGCTACTCGAGAAGAGGCCATTGATCGAATGATTCGTGCAATCGACGATTACCGCATTACTGGGATTCAGACCACGCTGGATTTTTGCCGCTTTGCACTAGAGCATGACGCGTTCCGCTCAGGAAATTTTGACACCAAGTTTGTGGAGCGCTACTTTAGTCCTGAACTCCTCGAACCACAGTTTACGGAAGAAGAGAAAGCCTTGCTGGCTGCGTTGGCGGTCGAATTTTTCGAGAAAGAAGATCAGCGAAAAAATCCTAGGACGCCTCTTAAAACAAGTTCTAGCACCAATTGGACCAATCGCTTGATCTGATGGCTGAACTATTACCGCTTAAAGCTTGGAGATATTCCAATGAACTTGCAGAAAATTTAGAAAAACTCACGGCCCCACTTTTTGATGTAGTGACCTCCAAACAGCGGGACTTATTGTATCAAAACCCGCTGAATAGCATTCATCTATCTGTTCCTGAGGGAGTTAATGGACATTTGACTGCAAAAAGTTTACTTCAAAAATGGAAAACCACTGGAATTTTGGAGCAAGATGCCGCTCCGGGGATCTATGTCTATTACCAATATTTTCGACTTCCTGGAGAAAAGGAGGAGCGCTGTAGAAAAGGATTTATTGCACAAATAAAGGCAAGCGATTGGGAGGATAACATCATTTTGAGGCATGAAAATACGATTGTCTCGGCTGTAAATGATCGAGTAGATTTGCTTCGAGCAACTGAGATTCAAGCAAGCCCAACCCATGGACTTTACGAGGATCCAACTCAGGAATTGGAACCTTGGATGGATCGGGCCATGGAACAGCCCTTGTATGAGTTGGAAGATTACCAAGGAGTGCGGGAAGTTTTGGCTCGAATCACGGATCCGAGCATCATTCAATTATTTTTAAAGACTTTAGCTCCGAAAAAAGTGATTTTGGCAGATGGCCATCATCGTTTGGAGGCGGCAATTGCCTATCGAAAAGAGCAAAGCCAATTGCCTATTTCTTCCAATTGGAGGGCTTCAGACTACCATTTGATGTACTTCACCAATGTGGTTGGAAATCACTTGGAAATTCTGCCTACCCATCGGCTGTACTATGGGAAAGGACTTGAAAAAGAGCACTTTTTTAAGGCCATTGAAGAATGGTTTGAGATTCGACCCATGGGTGATGCCGCTGAACTTTCAAACTATTCTTTTCAACGTAAACATTCTTTCGGCTTGGTATGGGAAGATGCTGCCTATGTAATCAAATTTAGGCCTGAAAAAATGGATCAAGTAGCTACTGCTTTACCCGAAGTCCTCAGGCAATTGGATTTGGTTCTTTTGCATGACGTGGTCTTTGATAAACTTTTGGGCCTTTCTCCAGTTGAACAACGAAGTACTCCAGCCTTGGCTTTTGAGCGAAATTTTTCGCGATGCGTTCAAGAGGTTCAGGCCGGTAATGCCCGATTTGCCATCATCACCCGTGAGATTGATTTGAGTCAGGTGATTGAAGTATGTAACTCCGGGCAAGTGATGCCCCAAAAATCCACTTATTTCTATCCCAAAGCGCTTGGTGGAATGCTATTTGCCACAGTAAATCAAGAAGAATTTAACTACGACTATGCCCAGTTTTTTAACGAATCTAGCCTCTAAAAAAATTATTTTGGGGTCAAACTCCCCGAGGAGACAGGAACTCCTTCGAGGATTGGAACTCGATTTTGAGGTGAGGGTACATCCAATTGAGGAAGCAATTCCTTCGGATCTTCCTGCGCAGTATGCAGCTGCCTACCTTTCCAAACTGAAGGCAGATGCATTTCCTGGGGAACTTCAAGAAAATGAACTGCTCATCACGGCGGATACGGTGGTGATCGATCGTGGGAAGGTGCTGGGCAAACCAGCAACTGAGCAAGAAGCCTTTGAAATGTTAAAAAGTCTGTCGGGTTCTACCCATACCGTGATGACTGCGGTAACCATCAAGGATCGGAAAACCTCCATCACATTAGAGGATGAAGCAGAGGTGACCCTTCGATTTTTGGATGAGGAGGAGATTTGGTATTACATCAAGCAGTACCAACCCTATGACAAAGCGGGTTCGTATGGTATTCAAGAATGGATAGGTTTTGTTGGGGTGAGTAGCATTACGGGTTCTTACTTTACTGTAATGGGATTCCCTTTACACCTTGTGTATGCTCAG
>CANGZP010000145.1 GCA_947458475.1 Cyclobacteriaceae bacterium
GTTACCCGAATGAGCACCTCATGTGGCTTAGCCTGAGGCATTTCACTTTCTTTGAGATACAATACTTCTTGAGGCGTACCTGTTTGATCAAAAATTAATTCTTTCATGTGCTCGTAAAAAGGATAAAATGTGTGGTATAATTTCAAATTGCTTGGGCCACAAGTTACAGCATGGCCATATTTTTCCTATCTTTTGGAAGAAAATTAACCCAAAAACGAATGGATTTATCTTCAGTTTTTTCATTAGATGGAAAGGTAGCCCTGATCACAGGCGCTAGTAAAGGAATCGGATTTAGCATTGCAGAAATCTTCGCTGCCGCTGGAGCTAAAGTAGTCATCAGTAGTAGAAAGCAAGATGCGCTGGATGAACAAGCACTTCAGCTCAATTCAAAAGGATACGAAGTGACCCCAATAGCCTGCAATGTAGGCAACATGTCCGAGCTCGCTCTACTTGTTGAAAAGACAGTAGAAAAATACGGAACCATCGATATCCTCGTAAATAATGCCGCTAGTAATCCTGTTTTTGGACCTGTACACGAGACTACACTTGAGGCCTTCGACAAAATCATGAATGTCAATGTCAAGGCAGCATTTGAGCTAAGCAGACTTTGTTATCCTCACTTGCGGAAGTCATCTAATGCTTCCGTGATCAACATTTCGAGCATTGGCGGCTTATCGCCTGAACAAGGGCTCGGAATATACTCCGTTTCAAAAGCTGCATTAATCTCGTTGACCAAAGTTTTTGCCAAGGAATGGGGCGATTCAAAGATTCGCGTCAATGCCATTTGCCCTGGCCTTATCCAAACCAAATTCTCCGAGGCACTTTGGTCCAATGAAAAAATCATGTCTATGATTATCAAACAATTGGCGATCAAACGTGCAGGTACTGCAGAAGAGATCGGTGCAATGGCCTTGTTCCTAGCTTCCCCAGCATCCACCTACACCACCGGAGCGATTTTGACCGCAGATGGAGGCTTTACCATTTGATTGATCATGCAGCCTACACAAGAAATTTCTCCTGAACAACTTCAGGAACTCCTAAAAGCCTACCGACAGTTTGTAGAAAAGGAAATCTTCCCAATTGATCTTCAGGTGGTCAGAGGCCCCTTCAAACAGTATTTGCCTCGACTTAAAGCCCTTCGTGAACAAGCAAAGTCCCTCGGGCTTTTTGCTCCCCACCTTCCCAAAAACGAAGGGGGGCTGGGTCTTAATCTTCTTCAATTTGCGCATGTCTCTGAAATTTTAGGCCAAAGCCCGATTGGACATTACGTATTCAACTGTGCCGCCCCTGATATCGGCAACATGGAATTGCTCCATCAATTTGGCTCTGAGGAGCAAAAAGCGAAATGGCTTGGTCCCCTGCAGCGCGGAGAAATACGCTCTTGCTTTGCGATGACCGAACCAGATTTTGCAGGAAGTAACCCGGTCAATCTAGCTACCACAGCGGTAGTTGATGGGGAGGACTACCTCATTAATGGTCACAAATGGTTTACTACAGCTGCCGATGGGGCACAATTCACCATTGTCATGGCGGTAACCAATCCCAATGCTTCCTCTCCCTACCAGAAGGCCAGCATGATTTTACTTCCTCTAGATACGCCTGGCTATACTTTGGTTCGCAACATTCCCATTATGGGAGAAGCGGGTGAAGATTACCTTTCCCATGCCGAAGTAAAATTTGAGCAGTGCAGAGTGCCGCTTACCAATCGAATTGGACTGGAAGGCCAAGGATTTGCACTGGCACAAGAGCGACTTGGTCCTGGACGAATACACCATTGCATGCGTTGGATTGGTATCTGTGAACGCGTGTTTGACATGATGTGTACTCGCGCCCTTTCCCGAGAACTCGAGGTAGGTAAAGTTTTGGCTGAAAAGCAAACCATCCAAAACTGGATTGCTGAAAGTCGAGCCGAAATCAAAGCTAGCCGTTTGATGGTCTTGGATACTGCGCAGAAAATGCAGGAATTGGGAGCGAAAGCTGTAAAAGAAGATATCTCCACCATCAAATTTTTCGTGGCCGATGTGCTCATGAAAGTAGTTGATCGGGCGATTCAAGTACATGGTGCCTTGGGAATCACGGACGATACGCTCCTCTCCTTCTGGTACCGACACGAGCGTGGTGCACGGATCTACGATGGCCCCGACGAAGTGCATAAATCAGCTTTGGCAAGAAGCATTCTGAAAAATTACAGCAGCAAATGAGCAGTACGCTAACTTTTGATTTGCTCAAAGAATACTTGGCTACACCCCTAAACTGTCCTTCTGAGCAAATTCAAATCACCCAGCTTCCTGGAGGGTATTCCAACCTGAGTTTTTTGGTGGAAAGCCCCGCTCAAAAACTCATCTTGAGACGTCCTCCCTTTGGTGAAAAAATTGCCAAAGCTCACGATATGGGAAGAGAGTTTGCCATCCTTCAAGGCTTAAAAAAAGCAGGTTACACCAAAAGCCCTACCCCTATTCTGTTCTGTGAAGACGAATCCATTTTTGGAGCCCCCTTTTTTTTAATGGAATTTATGGAAGGAGCGATTATTCGAAATAAGGTGCCTCAGGGAATGTTGCTAGGCCAGCAGGAATTTGAAAAGCTTTCTAGAAGTGCCGTAGACTGCTTGGTGGAGCTCCACCAATTGGAACTTCAGGAATCTGGACTTATTCAGTTGGGCAAGCCGGAAGGCTTTACTCAACGGCAAGTGGTCGGATGGGTGGAGCGGTACTTCCGAGCAAAAACAAAGGAAATTCCAGAATTGGAAAATGCAGCCACTTGGCTTCAGGAAAATATTCCTTCTACAGAATACACGGCCTTTATTCACAACGACTTCAAATACGACAATTTGGTTTTGGATCCTGAGGACCCCTGCAGTATTCGCTCGGTACTGGACTGGGAGATGGCGACAATTGGTAATCCCTTAATGGATTTAGGTACAACGCTAGCGTATTGGGCGGAAGAAAGCGATCCAGAAATACTCAAACTATTTAATTTGAGCCACCTTCCAGGCAACCTCAGCAGGGAAGAGCTGATGGATTACTATTTTAAAAAAGCTGCCGGATCCAAGGAAGAAATGATCTTTTATTATGTTTTTGGACTAGTTAAAGTTGCAGTAATCGCCCAGCAAATCTTCAAAAGGTATTCCCTGGGCCATTCCAATGATTCCAGGTTTGCACAACTGATCTTTGTTGTGGAAGCTGCAGGCAAAAAAGCAATACAAACCCTTCAAACGAATCAATTTTAATTCACATGACTCTTCAAAAAATTTGCATCCTAGGTGCAGGAACACTTGGATCACGCGTAGCACTTCAAGCTGCAATTTCAGGGTTTACAGTGACCCTCTTTGACCTGAGACAAGCATCCCTAGACTCAGCCAAGCTGACCATGCAAAAAATTCTTCGCCAACTTGTTCGCGCAGGAAACCTTGCTGAATCACAGGTTCCAGAAATCCTTGAACGCGTGCAACCTACCTTGGATCTTAGAGAAGCTTTGAAAGGTGCTGATTTGGTAAATGAAAGTGTGACCGAAGATGTTACCATCAAGAAAGCGTTGTGGACGGAAGTTGGACAGCTTGCCGACCCACATACCTGGTTGACTACAAATACCTCCTACCTACTGCCATCCCAGTTTGCAGAAGAAACGGGTCGTCCTAAGCAGTTTTGTGCCTTCCACTTTCATGATGTGTTCTATTCAAGAGTGGTTGATATCATGCCTCATCCAGGTACAGACCCTGCCCTAATCGAGTTATTGGAAGTACTCGGAAGGCAATTAAATCAGGTTCCAGTCATCGTACGCAAAGAAAATCCAGGGTACTTGTTCAACACCATGCTAATGGCCCTTTTGGGTGCTGCCGGGAAATTGATCACTCGAGAAGTGGGCAGCATTGAAGACATCGACAAATCTTGGATGGTCAATTTCCACATGCCGATGGGACCCTTTGGCATTTTGGATTCTATTGGACTGGATACGGCTTGGCATGTCACCCACAAGATGCCCGACTCAGCTTCACAAGCCTTTGCAGCGCTTTTGAAAACGTACATTGAACAAGGAAAACTAGGCGAGAAAACCGGAGAAGGATTCTATACCTACCCCAATCCACGCTATAGGGAACCCGACTTTATTCTGTAAATGAAAATTGGATGTATTTGATTTTTTCGCCCTTATCCGAAAAAATCTTCTCGTAGCGCGTCTTGATGCCGTGATGTGCATCACGAAGTTCACTTTCGTAAAAATCAGCAGTATTGAAATGGATTTGACAATCCGGTCGATCCTTCAATACCATGTCGGTGTACTCATAAAGCCCAGTGTTGTCTGTTTTGAAGTGGATGAGTCCACCCGTCTTGACTAACTGCTTGTACATTTCCAAAAACTTTGGGGATGTCAATCTTCGCTTTTCATCCCCATCCCTTGGAAATGGATCTGGGAAGGTAATCCAGAGTTCTGAGATCTCACCTGGAGCAAAAAATTCCTGCAGCTGTTGAATTTGGGTACGCAAAAAAGCCACGGTATGTATTCCCTCAGCCGTAGCACTGGAGCTACCCTTCCAAATTCTACTGCCTTTGATGTCTACTCCAATAAAATTTTGGTTGGGGTACTGTCGACCTAAGCCCAAGGTAAATTCACCTCTTCCACAGGCCAA
>CANGZP010000146.1 GCA_947458475.1 Cyclobacteriaceae bacterium
AAAAACCCCTAGGAGACTAACCATTTTTCCTTACTTTAGCCTCGTATGGACAGCAACTCATCCACCCTCAATAGAAGTCTGGGCCTAGTGGGCTTAACCGCCACGGGTGTCTGTTCCATGATCGGCGCCTCCATCTATGTGGTCCCCTTCATGATTCAACGGAATGTTCCCGGAATTGGTCCCTATGTACTTCCTGCCTTTTTGTTTGCCTCGATTCCGGCAATTTTCGCAGCGCTGGCCTATTCCATGTTGGCATCAGCCATGCCCAGAGCGGGAGGCTCCTACCTGTATGCCAGCAGATCCCTGCACCCTTTTTGGGGATTTGTGGCGAGCTTTTCCCAATGGTTTGGCCTATCCATCGTCATTGGCGTGATTGCGTATGTGGTGGTTCCCTTTTTTAGGGATGTTGCCTACGCCTTAGACTGGACGATGCTGGCCAACTGGCTGGACCAAGGGCTCGTCCGGGTGGTGCTGGCGTTGGTGCTCCTCTGGTTTTTTATAGGAATCAATATCCTCGGCCTATCCTTTTACGAGCGAACGCTCATTCCACTGATGCTATTGATGTTTGTCTTGGGGTTTGTAGTGATCGTGGCGGGATTGAGCTACAGCCAGGGGGAGTATTTGACGGCTCTGGCTACGCAAGGTGGTAGGCAGGTGGACCTGATCGAGATCCCCTTCAACTGGACCACTTTTCTATCGGCATCGGCTATTTTGTTCTCGAGTTATATAGGTTTTGACTCCATCGCACAAGCTGGCGGGGAGGCGAAAAACCCAGTTCGAAACCTGCCCCGAGCCATTGGATTGGCCATTACGGTGGTTGGCTTCTTCTACATTTCCTTTACGTATGCCGTCTACCATACGGTTCCTTGGCAATTTGTAGCTGAGGAAGCCCAATCCAAAGACCTGACAGCCGCCGGACTCCTTTCCTTGCTCCTTCCCTCTGGAATCGGCATTGCGATACTTTTAGGTGCCGCCATTGCCTTGCTTAACGATCTACCGGCAATGATCCTATCCGTTTCACGCCTCGTATTTGCCTGGGCTGAGGACGGGATTTTTCCAAAAAACCTGGCTGCCATCCATCCCAAATACCAGACGCCCGTACCGGCTATACTTTTGAGCGGAACAGTTTCCTCCATTGGAATATTGGGCAGCCACTTTGCGGGCGACTTCTTCCTAGGCATCGACATCATGGTGACCTCCATGCTTGTCAATTTTATATTTATGTGCCTTTCGGTGGCCTGGCTACCCAAAAGAAACCCAACGCTGGCAACCCAAATTCTGATTTTTCCTAACCCGATCCTTCGGGCGATTATCGTCGGAATCGGCCTTATTTTCCTACTCTCCTTTTTAGGCATCCACACCTACAAGGATTTGAATTCATCGGTCGATGGATGGTATTTTCATTCCACTCGGATCTGGTTGCTTGTGATGGGGATGGCTTCTCTCTTGTTTTTTTTCCGTTGGAAAAAACTTAAAGAAGCAGACCCTAGCCTACTCGAAAAATTTTCAAAATTACCCTAAGAAACGATGACCCTCTCAAAATATACGGAACTCGCACCTGGCCTAACGATCAGCAGGGCACTCACAGGACTTTGGCAGATTGCAGATCTCGAACGAGATGGCAACAAGGTCAACGCTTCGGAAGCCGCGAAGCACATGAAAGCCTATGTGGATGCGGGGTTTACCACCTTTGACATGGCGGACCACTATGGCTCGTCCGAGGAAATCACGGGGGTATTCCGTGACACTTACGGCACAGCTGCTACCCAATTTTTTACCAAATGGGTTCCCTCTCCGGGCAAAATCACTGCCGCCCAAGTAAGAGGGGCGGTAGAAAAAGCAATGCGCAGAATGAAGACCGACCGGATTGACCTGATGCAGTTTCATGCCTGGCAATATGCACACCCAAGCTGGGTGGACTGCCTTTTTTGGCTACAGGAACTCAAGCAGGAAGGGTTGATCGGACATTTGGGCTTAACCAATTTTGATACGGCACATCTTCAGATCGTGGTCAACTCCGGGATAGAAGTGGTTTCCAACCAGGTATGTTACTCCCTGCTGGATCAACGGGCTGCTGGCGAAATGACCAGCCTCTGTTTGAAACATGGAGTGAAGCTGCTGGCATTCGGAACCGTGGCGGGAGGCTTTCTTTCGGAGAAATGGCTAGGCAAACCCGAGCCTGTATTGAATGAGTCACTCACCTGGTCTCAAATGAAGTACAAACGCTTCATTGATGCTGCCGGAGGATGGGAACGCTTCCAAAGCCTCCTTCTGACACTGCAGCCGATTGCCCAAAAGCATGGGGTGGGCATTGCAACCTTGGCGAGTCATTACATGCTCTGTCAACCCGCAGTGGCTGGTGTGATCATCGGCGCGCGCTTGGGACAAAGTCAACATGTTGCAGAAAATGAGCGGTTGTTCTCGATCCAACTCGATGCGGCAGACCTATCCAAAATTCAAAGTGCCTTGAGTAGCCTCCAGAAAATCCCTGGAGATTGCGGGGATGAGTACCGAAAGGCCCCTTTCCTGACCGCATCGGGGGACCTAAGCCACCACATCGATACCTTGCCCAGCCCTTACCCTACGGTCGAGGGAGCAGATGGGCGCATCAAAGCGCTGAGCGGCACCATCTGGGAAGATATCGCAGGATTCAGCAGGGCAGTCCGCAAGGGAAATCACATTTTGGTATCCGGCACTACTGCCACGCATGGCGTCATTCGCATGGGTGGAGATGATCCTGCCGCACAAATGCATTTCATCATCGACAAGGTTGAGGGAGCCATCCGTGCGCTTGGAGGCAGCCTGGAGGACGTGGTGCGCACACGGATTTTTGTGCAGCGGGAGTCGGATTGGGAAGCCGTCTCTCGAGCCCATGGGCAGCGCTTTGCTGGAATTCAACCTGCCAATACCCTGGTGCAGGCAACCCTAATTGGGGAGGGCTATCTAGTCGAGATGGAAACGGATGCGCTCCTTTCTTAGGAATTGAAAAAACACTAATCTACTAGTTCGACACTAAAAAAAGTTTGTCCTTTTTACTTTTTTAACCAATACTTATTTCAAGAGAAGCCACTTGGGGAGCAGCTGAATTTTGAGTAGGTTTAACTGTTGTATTCTTATCCCTATGCTTAAATTTAAATCTAAGTTGCTTTCCCAAAAGAGTCACCTCTTCCTATTTTTTTGGGGATCTTTGTTGCTGAATACAGGTTTTCTATTTAGTAGCTGCCAATCCAAGGCTCCTGCTGAAAACGTTACTACAGCTGAGGCAACTCCATTCGCTATGTCTGACGTACGATTTCAGCGGCTCGATGGAACTGAATTTGGCTTGGCACCCGAACAGAAAACCTATACCGTATTGCACTTTTGGGCCACCTGGTGCAAGCCTTGCTTGGCAGAGTTTCCAGAATTAAAAGCAGCCCTTCCCCGACTGCAAAGCGATGGCGTTGCATTTTTCCTCGCTACGGAGGAGGATATGGATCAAATCCGAGCCTTTGAAGAAAAACGTACCTTCGGCTTGGACTTTCTCCAGCTGAAAAAAGGTACGCTTGCTGATTTTGAAGTGCATGCCCTACCCACTACGCTTGTTCTAGATAACACAGGCAAAGTGGTGTATCGACACATGGGTCAGTTAAACTGGCAGGAAGTCCCCTCCATTGAAGACCTAATCTCCCAAAAGCCATGAGCCGCATCCTACTCACACTACTTGCCTTTTCTGGACTTTATCTAGCCTCCTGCACTTCGGCTCCCCCAGCTCCTGTAGCTGCACAAGACATCCCTTTTCCGGGCGGGGCGGAAATGTCTTTACCTTCCCTCTCTTCAGATGGGACACAGCTGCTCCTTTCCTGGGTAACTACTCCCACGGATAGCACGGCACAATTCCAGTTTGCACGCCTTGGAGCAGAAGGAACTTGGTCTAGCCCTGAGCAGATTGCCGAGGGCAGCAACTGGTTTGTCAACTGGGCGGACTACCCAGCACTCGTTCAAAACAAGGGTTCGCTCCTAGCCTACCACCTTCAAAAATCCTCTCCAGGCAAATTTTCCTACGACATCCTCCTGCATGCCTTGCCTAAGGGAGGGCTAATCTGGCGTTCTGGACTTCCCTTGCACCGCGATTCCACGCTGACCGAACATGGATTTGTGTCTGCAGCGGCCTACACGGATTCCACTTTTTTCGTATCCTGGCTAGATGGACGCAACACCGGAGGTGGAGGGCATGACAGCCATGATGTACATTCAGGAGCGATGAGCATCCGAGCGGCGGAAGTAACCCTGCATGGACAGGTGCTTTGGGACACCCTGCTGGATGGCAAAACCTGTGATTGCTGCCAGACTAGCACGGCGATTACTTCCCAAGGTGCGGTGGTGGTCTACCGCAACCGATCTGATCGAGAAATCAGAGACATTGCCATCACCCGCCTGGTGGATGGAACCTGGACCGAACCAAGGATCATCCATCCCGACGGCTGGGAAATAGCGGGTTGCCCGGTCAATGGCCCCAAGGTGGTCGCAAGTGGAAAGACTGTACTAGTAGGCTGGTTTACCGCAGCCAAGGGAGAAGCAAAGGTGCAGTATTCTTTTT
>CANGZP010000147.1 GCA_947458475.1 Cyclobacteriaceae bacterium
CATAGTATTCTTTGTGACTAGGGCATGAAATTTCTAGCACTAGCTGTACTTTTGTGTATGATGAATTGGGAGAATTTACTCGCCTTTGGGCGCTTTGGAGAACAAGGTAAAGCAACAGGATCTGACTCGGCACGATCCGAGTTTGAAGTCGACTACGACCGAATTATTTTTTCCGCGCCCTTTCGAAATCTTCAGGATAAAACCCAGGTTTTTCCCCTTCCCGAGCAAGCATTTGTTCACACCCGATTGACACATAGCTTAGAAGTATCCTCTGTAGGCCGGTCCTTGGGCAAGGCAGCAGGAGAAATTTTACTTGAAAAATACCCCAAACTTGCATCCAAAGGTGTCACTGCCGCCGGTATTGGTTCCATTGTGGCCGCGGCGGCGCTTACGCATGACATTGGGAATCCTCCTTTTGGGCATGCGGGCGAGGAGGCCATCTCTGATTTCTTTAGACTGCAGCCAGCCGGAAAGGTTTGGATGCCCCATGTTCGCGGGGATCAGTGGGCGGACCTGACCAATTTTGAAGGCAATGCACAGGGATTCCGCATGCTGGTATCTAAGCAGTACGGGCTAAAGTTGACCTATGCCACTCTAGCTGCATTCACGAAATATCCCCGTCCGAGCCTCATTGCACAGCGGGATATCGCCCGAAAGAGTCAAAAGAAGTACGGCTTTTTTATCAACCAACTTCAAGATTTTGAGCAGATGGCTCAGGCACTAGGCCTTGAAAAAGTGGGAGCTGATTGCTGGGCTCGACATCCCCTTGCCTTCTTGGTGGAGGCTGCGGATGACATCTGCTACAGCATCATTGACTTGGAGGACGGCTGTACCCTGGGACTAATTTCTTTTGAAGATACGCTGGACCTCTTGAAGCCTATTTTGGGTGAGCAGTTTGATCCGGAGAAACTGAAGAACCGAACTCAAACACAAAATTTAGGTGCGCTCCGAGCCTTGACCATCGGAAAGCTCATCCGGGAAAGTGTGGAGGCCTTTGCTACCTATGAGGAAGGCATGCGCAAAGGGAATTTTGACAAAGCCTTGACAGACATGATCCCTTCTGCCAAGGCCCTTGCAGAAATCTCACAGCGCTCGATTCGTCAGATTTACCGTTCCCAAGTGGTGCTAGAAAAAGAAGCCATCGGTTTTCAGGTGTTGGATGGTCTGTTGACGGCATTTAGCCAAGCGCTTTACCACCATTGCTATGCCCCGGAACTATCCTCTGGGCAGGAAAAAAGTTTGCTTCGCCTCCTTCCAGAGGACTTTCCACTCAAAGGCTTTGGGACCGAATCAAATGCCTATCCACTGCTGCGTGCCTTGGTGGATTTTATCTCAGGCATGACGGACAAGTATGCACTCAATCTCTACCGAAGAGTAAAGGGGATTTCACTTCCAGGAACTTGATCGGAATTGCAGAGAATTAAATTACTGCCCCTCTTCCCAGGAATTTCCCCAGTCCACCACCTGATCCTCCAAGTAATGGGGGTACAGTTTGCGGTGTTGCTTTTTGACCTCTTGAACTAGCGCTTCCCGGAATCCTTCTACATTCTCGGCTAGAGAGGCGGCCATAAATACGGGAGTAATTCCATTTTTCTTTTCAAAGGCTTCTGAAAGCGCCTTGAAATCTAGGTAGCGGGTTTCCTGAAGTTCGTGCTCAGAAATTTGCAATAGCTCTTCTTCGGAAGGCATCTGCTCCACCAGATCTACCTTGTTGAACACCAGCAAAATGGGCTTATCACCAGCTTTGATTTCTTGCAGGGTCTGGGTAACTACCTCAATATGGTCTTCAAAAGCGTGGTGGGAAAGGTCGACCACATGCACCAAAAGGTCCGCTTCACGGATTTCATCGAGGGTGGATTTGAAAGATTCGATGAGGTGTGTAGGTAGTTTTCGGATAAAACCTACGGTATCGGAAAGCAGGAAGGGTATATTTTCCAGGACCACCTTCCGCACCGTTGCATCTACAGTGGCAAAGAGTTTGTTTTCGGCAAGAATATCCGTTTTGGTGATCAAGTTCATCAGGGTGGACTTGCCCACGTTGGTGTAGCCGACCAAGGCCACGCGGACAATTCCCTTTCGGCCTTTGCGCTGGGTGATTCCCTGTTTTTCTATTTCGATTAGCTTATCCTTGAGTAGGGAGATTTTAGTGCGGATGTCCCGCTTATCGGTTTCAATTTCCTTTTCTCCAGATCCTCCTCGAGTGCCAGTACCCCCTCGCTGCCGCTCCAAGTGGGTCCACATGCGGGTCAATCGGGGCAAGAGGTATTGGAATCGGGCCAGTTCTACCTGTGTTTTGGCTTGTGCGGACTGGGCTCGCTGCAAGAATATGTCTAGAATAAGTAAGGAGCGATCGTAGATTTTGACCTTTATCTCGTTCTCCAAATTCCGCATTTGGGAAGGGCTCAAGTCATCGTCAAAGATGACCATGTCCACTCCAAAGTGCTCTACGTAGGTTTGAATTTCCTCCAGCTTCCCTTTGCCCACAAAGGTGCGGATGTCGGGCTTGTCCATTTTTTGTTTGAAGCGGTACACGGTTTTGGCTCCAAGGGTCTCGGCCAAGAAGGCCAACTCATCCAAATGCTCCTCTACCTCTTGGTCGGGCTGGTGCTGCCGCACCAAGGAAACCAGCACGGCAGTTTCCTGACGAGGAGCGGTATCGTGTAGTTTTTGGAGTTTGCGTGAAAATTTACTCATGGACTAAATCAGCTAAAAGATAGAGAGGCTACCCAGGAAAACAGGTTTCAAAAGCCTGATCGCGGGATTACCTCCCCAAATTTGAGCATAATTCCTTAGAATAGATTAGGATACTCTCTTGGGGAGTGGTTATTTTGCTGCTGAAAGCAAAAATTAACCGCCCCAATGGCAGAAATAAAGCAAACTTCCCTCCCAGGTGTACTCGAGATTTTTCCACGCGTTTTCCCAGACAGTAGGGGTTATTTTTTTGAATCCTTTCGCCAAGATTGGTTGGACCAACTGGGCGTTCATGAATCCTGGGTACAAGACAACCAGTCTTTTTCACAAAAGGGAACTGTGCGCGGAATTCATTTTCAGCGTGGGGCACATGCACAAGCCAAATTGGTCCGTGTCATTGCTGGCAAAGTACTGGACGTAGCCGTGGATTTGAGAAAGGGATCGCCCTCGTTTGGGCAGGTCTATTCTACCATTTTGGATACGGAGAAAAATAACTTGCTGTACATTCCAGCGGGTTTTGGGCATGGATTTTCGGTTTTGGAAGATGCGGTTTTTGTGTACAAGTGCTCCAACTATTACCACAAGGATTCCGAAGGAGGCGTACGTTGGTCAGATCCCAGTTTGGGCATTGACTGGCAGGTGTCCGAACCTATTGTATCCGAAAAAGACCAGATCCTACCGACACTCGCTGAGTTTGTAGAAGCGTTTCAAGGAGGGCTATAAATTCACAAGACTCAATTAGGTCTAGAGAAACTGACAATGAACATTCTGATCACGGGAGTAACTGGACTAGTTGGCAGTGAGTTGGCACGAGAATTCAGCTCCCTGGGACGGATTCATGGCTTGAAGCGTGCAAACGCTGATCTCGGTGCGGTGGATCTAGAAGGTTTGGATATCCACTGGCATGAAGGGGATGTGTTGGATTTTAATTCAATCTTGGAAGCCGTGGAAGGGATGGATTTAGTGATCCATGCTGCAGGAAAAGTATCCTTTTTGCCCCAAGACGAGCGGGTACTTTTTCAAGTAAATCATCAAGGTACAGTCCATGTGGTGAATGCGCTCCTTGCAGCAGGTGTGCCCAGGTTGGTATACGTCAGCACCGTCGCAGCCTTGGGTCAGGTTCCAGACCAAGAAGAATACGATGAAAAATCCGTTTGGGTAGATGTCCCAAATCCTACTGCCTATGCTTTGTCCAAATACAAGGCGGAGCTGGAAGTGTGGAGAGGAGAGCAAGAGGGCTTGGAAGTTTTGGTGATCAACCCAGCCGTGGTTTTAGGCAAGATTTCTTACACTCGGAGTAGTGGGGGGCTGTATCAGGCGGTGCAAAAGGGAGCCGCTTTTTTTCCTGCAGGCAATCTCAATTACATTGATGTACGGGATGTGGCAGCGATTACGCGGGCCTTGGTTGAAAAAGGAGCTTGGGGCGAGCGTTTTGTGTTGTCCAAAGAGAGTCTGCCTTACGAAGTGTTTTTTCAACAAGCTGCAGCGGTGCTTGGAGGAGTTCCGCCGAAAACCAAGCTGCCCGATTGGCTAATTTCTTGGGGATTTCCAATCTTGAAAGGCCTGTCTTGGTTGGTCGGGAAAAAGCTACCCTTGACGGCCCAGGTGGCAAAAAATGCACAGCGCAAAACGCGATACGGCAACCAAAAGGTGGAGGAATACCTTGGCTTTGAATACCGCACAATCCAGGAAACCTTAGAATGGGCAAAAACGGGTCGCTAAAACTTATGTTCTGTCTTCCGCGTTGAGAAGCATGGGCTTGGAGAAAAATTCATTCTTCGATCACTTTAAAATCACGAAAAAATCACATTTGGATTTTCGAAAAAC
>CANGZP010000148.1 GCA_947458475.1 Cyclobacteriaceae bacterium
GTCCGAAGTGGTTCGTTCCGTCAAGGTGGCCCCTGGGGCAATGGTATTGATGCGAATGCCCAAGGGGGCAAGTTCTAGCACCAGATTTTTTGCGAGCATCTCGATGGCCGCCTTGCTCATGGCATAGGCCGCCAAATTCTCATGACTTTGGTGGGCAGTCACCGAGGAGGTGAACAGGATTGCTCCCCCTTTTTCTTGAGATTTCATTAGCCGAGCCACTGCCTGGGTGAGGAAGAAAGTTCCTGCCTGATTGACCCGGGCCACTTCCATAAAATCTTCCCTTCCGTAGTCCAAAAAATTACCAAACAGCGTGATGCCGGCATTGCAAACCAGCTGGTCGATGGTGCCGTGATTTTTGACCGCAAGGTCAAGCATCTCCTCGATGACCTCTGGGTCTGCGGCATCTCCGGAGCAGCCGATGACCGATCCTTTTCCTAAACGGGAAAGCTGGGCTACAGCCTCCTCGGTTAGGCTTTTTTCGCGATCATTCAGAAGGATATGGGAACCTTCTTCCAGCAACTTTTTGGCGATGGCGAGTCCTATCCCTTGTCCTGCTCCGGTGATGAGTGCTACTTTGGTCATATTTTATTTGCGAGGGTTCGCCTTCAGGTGGCCAATTCGATGCGTATTAAAATCCTAATGGGAATCTCGCTTTACTTCGGGCCCCGAACTTCCTTGGAGAAAATCGAAATCTACCCCTTCATGGGCTTGGTTGACCTTGTCGAGAAACAAGTTGACATAGCCTCTGTCGTAAGGAAGAGGGCTTGGAGAAAATGCGGCCTTTCTTGTGGCAAATTCCTCTTCAGAGATCAGCAGATTCAAGCTGCGATTGGGTACGTCCAATGCGATCCTATCTCCATTCTGGACCAGTGCTAGTGGCCCGCCGATCGCGGACTCAGGGGAGACGTGCAGCACCACGGTACCAAAGCCCGTGCCGCTCATTCGCCCATCTGAAATGCGAACCATGTCTTTGACTCCTTTTTCCAGCAATTTTTTGGGAAGCCCCATGTTGCCCACTTCGGGCATGCCTGGGTATCCTTTGGGTCCTACTTTTTTCAAGACCATCACACAGGTTTCGTCAATATCCAGGTTGGGATCGTCTACTCGTGCTTTGTAGTCGTCAATGTCTTCAAATACCACTGCCCTTCCGGTATGGGTCAATAAGCTAGGAGTAGCAGCGGAAGGCTTCAGTACAGCGCCATTGGGGCATAGGTTGCCCTTCAGTACGGCGATACCAGACTCCGGTTTGATGGGATTTTCGAAGGTGCCAATCAGGTTTCTGTCCCAGCATTCGGCTTTGGCTATGTTTTCACCCAAGGTCTTGCCATTCACTGTGAGCGCATCGGTATGGAGGTGCTTTTCGATCTCCTTCATGACCGCAGGCAGTCCGCCTGCATAAAAAAGGTCTTCTACCCAATGCTCGCCGGAAGGCTGGACATTGGCGATGAGTGGGATCCGAGAGGAAAATTCATCAAAGTCAGCGAGATCCAAGGGAACACCTATTCGTTTGGCGATGGCGATGAGGTGCAGGATGTAATTGGTGGATCCTCCGACAGCGGCATTGACCATGATGGAATTTTCAAAGGCTTTGCGGGTAAGGATCTTGTCCATAGTCAGGTCTTCCCTGACCATTTCCACAATACGCATGCCGGCTAGATGCGCCATTACTTTGCGTCGGGAATCAGCAGCCGGGATGGTGGCATTGTCCGGGAGTGCTAAGCCTAGAGCTTCGACCATGGCGGCCATGGTGGAGGCGGTGCCCATGGGAGCGCAGTGCCCTACGGATCGGGACATGGCTGCTTCTGCTTCGATAAATTCCTCTTGGGAGAGTTTGCCAAGTTTAAAATCTTCTGCAAAGCGCCAAATATCAGAAGTTCCTATTTTTTTGCCTTTGAACCTCCCTACGAGCATGGGGCCGCCAGAAAGTACAAGGGTGGGCAGGTTGACTGAAGCCGCGCCCATCACCAAAGAAGGGGTGGTTTTGTCACAGCCACACATCAGGATGACACCATCCATGGGATTGGCGCGGATGCTCTCCTCCACGTCCATGGAGGCGAGATTTCGAAAGAGCATTGCGGTAGGCTTGATGGAGCATTCCCCGAGGGACATGACTGGAAATTCCAATGGAAATCCGCCTGCTTCCCAGATGCCGCGCTTCAATGCCTCTGCCAAATCACGGAAGTGTGCATTGCAGGGAGTCAGCTCAGACCAGGTATTGCAGATGCCGATCACTGGCTTTTCGCCTTCAAAAAGGTGGTGCGGAAGTCCTTGGTTTTTCATCCAGGATCGGTAGATAAATCCGTCTTTGCCGGTTCTACCGTACCACTCCTGGCTACGGAGTTTCTTTTTGGCCATGAGGTTACTTGGGTTCTTTGAATTGGCCAAGAAGTTACCAAAAAATCTGGAAAATGGATGAGCGGGATGAAATGAAAAAGTGGATGGAGGCATAAAAAATCCCCTTGATTCGGAATCAAGGGGATCGGGAAGCGTTATTGAACAGCGATTTTAGTCTATTCTAGTGATTTTAGCACCGAGGGCATTGAGGCGCTCGTCGATGTTTTGGTAGCCGCGGTCGATTTGCTCGATGTTGTCAATCACCGAAGTGCCGGTGGCAGACATGGCCGCGATCAAGAGGGCTACTCCTGCACGGATATCTGGAGAGGTCATTTTGATGCCACGAAGTGGGTACTTGCGATCCAAACCGATCACCGTTGCGCGGTGCGGATCACAAAGAATAATCTGGGCGCCCATGTCGATCAATTTGTCCACAAAGAACAAGCGGGATTCAAACATTTTTTGGTGCACCAAAACTGTTCCTTTGGCTTGCGTAGCGGTCACCAAAATGATGGATAGGAGGTCTGGTGTGAATCCAGGCCAGATTTGATCTGCTACCGTAAGGATGGAACCATCAATAAAGGTTTCGATCTCGTAGTGCTTTTGCTCCGGCACAAAGATGTCGTCTCCTCTAAATTCCAAGTGAATACCCATGCGACGGAAGGTGTCTGGGATGATGCCCAAGCGGTGGATTTGACAGTCCTTGATGGTGATTTCAGACTGGGTCATGGCGGCCATCCCGATAAAGGAGCCGATCTCGATCATGTCTGGAAGTAGTGTATGGGTCGTTCCTCCGAGGGTTTTTACCCCTTCGATGTGGAGCAAATTAGAACCCACTCCTGTGATCTGTGCACCCATGCGGTTGAGCATGTCGCAAAGCTGCTGTAAATACGGTTCGCAGGCAGCATTGTAAATAGTGGTCTTCCCTTCGGCCATCACTGCAGCCATGACGATGTTGGCGGTACCGGTGACGGAAGCCTCATCGAGGAGCATGTAAGTTCCTTTCAGGTTTTTGCCATCGATATGAAAGATCTCATTTTTGGCATCGTAACGAAACTCAGCTCCTAGCTTTTGGAAGCCAAAGAAGTGGGTATCCATGCGGCGGCGACCGATTTTGTCTCCTCCTGGCTTGGAAAGTTTCCCTGTGCCGAATCGAGTCAATAAAGGTCCAAGAATCATCACCGAACCGCGCAATGCGGAGGCTTTGTTTAGAAAATCTTGCGTTTCAAGGTAATCTAAGTTCACGGCATCGGCCTGGAAGGTATAGGACTCGGGTCCTAGCTTCTGCACCTTCACCCCCATATCTGAGAGGAGTTCGATGAGCTTGTTGACATCCCGGATATTTGGGACCTTGTGGATCGTAACTTTTTCAGCGGTTAGAAGTACGGCACAAAGGATTTGAAGTGCTTCGTTTTTTGCTCCCTGTGGAGTGATTTCTCCTTTGAGGCGGAGTCCACCTTCTACTTTAAAAGAGGCCATGTGTTTATCTGCGTTTTTTGTGGGCAGGACGGAATTTTTTCCCGTGGTTATTTTTCTTTTTGCCGGAATGCTCTTCCTCTTGGTGTGGGATTTTAAAATCCCGTCGCGTGTTGGATTCAAAGAGGGCATTCTCGCGCACTTTCTCTAGGTCAATGTGTAGCTTGCCTTTGGAAAGCGTTTTGATATCGTCGAGGATGATGCCGTCGTCAAAATTGTCCCTGTTCCAGGTAGAATGGAAGCTCCGCATCAGCTGTCCGATGTAGATGATCGCATTTTCCTGCTCTTCGTCGTTCTCAATTTCAATGGCTTTTTCGATCAGCTTTTCGATGTTTCTGCCGTAGTGCTTGAACTTGATTTGACCTTTGGGGTAGCCAATGTGTGGAGGCTTTTTGCCAAGCAATTCCTTTTCTGGCATGGGATAGGGGCCATCTATATCCAAGGTAAAATTGGACATGATGTACAAATCGTCCCAAAGCTTCTGGTCATTTTCCTGCTTGACGGAAGGATTGAGCTGCTTGATGATCTCGACAATGGTGTGTGCACTTTGTGTCCGCCGTTCCCGATCTTCAATGCCAATTACATGCTGAACCAGTTGTTGGATATTCTTTCCGTA
>CANGZP010000149.1 GCA_947458475.1 Cyclobacteriaceae bacterium
ACGCCCCCTTGACCATGAAGGTGCTCTACCACGAGCTTCAAAATTTTGAGAAGGAACTCTCCATCCACGCACGCATTGAGGATGAACTCCTCTTTCCCAAAGCGGTGGAATTGGAAAAAGAAGCGCTACGCAAGATTCGCAAACAAATACAAACCAACTGATGTCCAGAGTACTAGCGATAGACTTGGGCACCAAGCGTACCGGCCTGGCAGTAACAGATCCCTTACAGATCACCTGCAATCCCCTGGAAACCATCGAGACCGCGAAACTGATGCCCTACCTCAAGGCCTACTGCGCCAAAGAAGTTGTAGAAGTCTTGGTACTCGGTCACCCTACCCGACTCAATGGGCAGGCCAACGAAATGACCCCCTTGGTGCTCGCCTTGAAAGAAAAACTCGAGCTCGAATTTCCCGAACAAAAAGTGGTGCTGATCGACGAGCGCTATACCTCCAAAATGGCCATGCAAACAATGATCGCCATGGGCAGCAAGAAAAAAGACCGCAAGGAGAAGGCGGGTAACTTGGACAAGGTATCCGCCGCAATTATCTTACAATCCTATTTAGAAAGACAATGATTTACCCTATCGTCGCTTACGGCCACCCGGTATTGAAAAAAGAAGCAGAAGAACTGCCTGAAGGAAGCGACCTGACGCAATTGATTCAAGACATGTATGCCACCATGGACCATGCCCAGGGTGTAGGTCTTGCCGCTCCACAGATCAACCAGGGGGTGCGCCTATTTGTCATCGACAGCACCTTGATGCTGGATGAGGATGACGAAGAAAAAGGCATTCGCCGGGTATTCATCAATCCCATCCTGCTCGATGAGTATGGAGACAACTTTGGCTTTGAGGAAGGTTGCCTGAGCATCCCAGACGTCCGGGCAGAAATCATCCGTCCCGAAAAATTGACTCTGGAATACTACGATGAAAACTGGAACCTGAAGGAGGAAGAGTTTAGCGGCTTGACCGCCCGTGTGATCCAACACGAATACGACCACCTCGAAGGCATTCTCTTTGTAGATTACCTCAAAGGTCTTAAAAAGCGAATGATCCAATCCAAATTGATCGACGTGAGCAAAGGCAAGGTATCCACCGACTACCGCATGATCTATCCCCTCAAATAATGCAGCAAAGGCAAGATCTCCGCGTTGCACTCGTACAAACCGACCTGCATTGGCAGGACAAGACGGCCAATTTGGCCCTTTTGGAGGAGAAAATCTGGTCGCTAAAAAACAGCTGTGACCTGATTGTCCTGCCTGAAATGTTTCCTACAGGCTTTTCCATGGAGTCAGCCCTCCTTGCCGAGCCGATGAACCTGCAGGTGCATAAGTGGATGAAGCAACTGGCTGCCCAAACTGGTGCAGTGATCACTGGTAGCGCCATCATTTCCGAAGGGGGAAACTTCTACAATCGACTGCTTTGGGTAGCCCCAACTGGCAGCACCCAAACCTACGACAAGCGCCACCTCTTCCGCATGGCCAATGAGGACGCCAGCTTTGCAGCAGGAGCGCAACTTCCCGTATTTGAACTGAAGGGCTGGAAGATCTGCCCCCAAATCTGCTACGACCTTCGCTTCCCGGTTTGGGCCCGCAATCAATGGAAAGATGGAGAGGCTGCTTACGACCTACTTTTTTACGTGGCCTCCTGGCCTGCAGCACGCGTTTCTGCCTGGGATGCCCTACTCCCTGCCCGTGCCATCGAAAACCTTTCCTACTCCATCGGGGTAAACCGAGTAGGCATCGATGGAAATCAGATCCCTTACAACGGGCATTCTGCGGTCTATGATTTCAAGGGAGAAAAATTGCTGGATCTTGGAGAACAGGACCAAGTTCAGGTGATCAGCCTCGATTCCAAGGCCTTGGAAGAATACCGAAGCAAATTTCCCGCGTGGAAAGATGCCGATCCGTTTACCTTAGACTCCTAGCCCTCCAAGTAGGATTTCCACAAACGGAACAAAATCCTGCTTGATATTTGTATTTTTGTCCACCCATTGCTCTTTTTGGGGAATGTTGCTGCAAAGAGCGCATTCAAACGAAAGACTAGATCAACCTATTGAACTCATTTTTAGCTAAACACTGAGCCCATGTCCAAGACGCCAAAAATTCTCTACACCCTCACTGATGAGGCCCCTGCACTTGCTACCTATTCCTTGTTGCCCATCGTGCAGGCATTTACCAAGACGGCAGGCATTCAAGTAGAAACACGAGATATCTCACTTTCTGGACGCATTCTTGCCAATTTTCCAGAATACCTCAGCGAATCACAACGCATCAACGACGACCTAGCTGAGTTGGGCCATCTGGCAACCACTCCCGAGGCCAACATTGTGAAGCTGCCCAATATTTCAGCATCCGTTCCTCAGCTGAAGGCGGCTATCAAAGAATTGCAAAGCCAAGGATATGCCTTGCCTGACTACCCAGAGGAGCCAAAAACAGAAGAAGAAAAGACCGCAAAGTCCAAATACGATAAGATCAAAGGTTCGGCAGTAAACCCTGTCCTTCGGGAAGGTAACTCAGACCGTCGTGCTCCATTGGCAGTTAAAAACTATGCACGCAAGCATCCTCACTCCATGGGGGCCTGGACTGCGGACTCCGCATCCCATGTGGACAGCATGACAGCTGGAGATTTTTACGGCTCTGAGCAATCGCACACGATGGCTAGTGCTAGCCAGTTGACCATCACGCTTCGCGGAACATCCGGAACACAAGAGGTGCTAAAAACTGGTTTGAAGGTGCAAGAAGGTGAAGTCATCGATGCTGCCACCTTGAGCATCGCTCAGTACCGAGCCTTTTTGAAAAAGGCGAAAGAAGATGCCAAAGCAAAGGGGATCTTGTTTTCCCTACACCTCAAGGCAACCATGATGAAGGTTTCCGATCCTATCTTGTTCGGTCACGCCGTCAAGGTCTTTTTTGAACCTGTATTTACCAAGCATGGGGCCACCTTGGAGGCTATTGGCGTGGATGTGAACAATGGTTTTGGCGACCTTTTGGCCAACCTTGATAAACTTCCTGCTGACAAAAAAGCGGAAATCCTCCAAGATATCGATGCCTGCTATGCAGCAAGTCCAGCAGTAGCCATGGTGAATTCCGACAAAGGAATCACCAACCTGCACGTGCCGAGTGACGTGATCATTGATGCGTCCATGCCAGCCATGATCCGTACCTCTGGTAAAATGTGGAACAAGGAAGGAAAACTTCAAGACACCAAAGCGATCATCCCAGACCGTTGTTATGCAGGGGTGTACCAGGCAGTATTTGATTTTTGTAAGAAAAATGGCGCATTCAATCCAGCTACCATGGGCTCCGTACCCAATGTGGGTTTGATGGCTCAAAAGGCTGAGGAATACGGTTCCCACGACAAAACTTTTGAAATTCCCTTTGCCGGCACGGTAGAAGTAACCGATGCGGAAGGAACTGTCCTTTTCTCTCACCAAGTAGAGCAAGGGGATCTCTGGAGAATGTGTCAAACCAAGGATGCCCCCATTCAGGACTGGGTAAAGCTAGCCGTGAGTCGGGCAAGATTGTCGCAGACTCCTGCAGTCTTCTGGCTGGACAAGGCTCGTGCACACGATGCCCAGCTGATTCAGAAAGTCCACAAATACCTCCCACAGCACGATACCAAAGGGCTTGAGATTCATATTCTATCGCCTGTTGAGGCAACCCTATTCTCTTGTGAGCGCATCGTGGAGGGTAAGGATACCATCTCGGTAACAGGTAACGTGCTTCGTGACTACTTGACTGACCTCTTCCCTATTTTGGAAGTAGGTACTTCAGCCAAGATGCTTTCCATCGTTCCCTTGATGAATGGAGGAGGCTTGTTTGAAACCGGTGCCGGTGGATCTGCTCCCAAGCACGTAGAGCAGTTTACCGAAGAGGGTCACCTGCGTTGGGATTCCTTAGGCGAGTTTTTGGCCTTGGCCGTCTCCTTGGAGCACCTCGGACAAACCTTTGATAACCCTACCGCCATACTCTTGGGAGAGACGCTTGACCAAGCGACAGGCAGATGGTTGGAAGAAGATAAGTCCCCTGCTCGTGTAGTCGGCAAATTGGACAACCGTGGAGGACACTTCTACTTGGCCCTGTACTGGGCTCAGGCGCTGGCTTCGCAAACCAAGGATACCGCATTGGCTGCCAAGTTTACGGCATTATCCAAATCGCTTTTGGACCAAGAAGCCAAGATCGTAGACGAATACAACAGTTCTCAAGGCAAAGCCATTGATCTAGGCGGCTATTACCGACCGGATGAAGCCAAGTGTGCACAGGCCATGCAGCCTAGTGCTACCTTCAAGCAGCTTCTGGCTTCCTTGTCCTAAAAGTAAAACCGGGTGAAAATCCCGGTTTTTTTGTTTACGGGTTA
>CANGZP010000150.1 GCA_947458475.1 Cyclobacteriaceae bacterium
CAACTCATGATGGGCAAAATCGTTGGCATTGGTGCAGTGGGATTGACCCAATTTTTAATTTGGGTGCTGCTCATCAGCACACTTTCCACGCTGGTGATGGGGGTGTTGGGCATGCAAATGCCCCAGCAGCAGGCAATGGAGATGGCAAACCCAGAATTGATGGCAGCAACCCCTGACACAGGGGAATTGGGAGCGATACTTCAGGTCATCGACGGCATTGACTTTGTGTCCTTGGTGTCGGCCTTTGTGTTTTATTTTCTAGGCGGGTATTTGTTGTACGGCGCTTTGTTTGCTGCAGTAGGTGCTGCAGTAGATGCACCTTCGGATGCCCAGCAATTTATGTTTCCCATAACGATCCCTTTATTGGTTGGGTATATGGGCTTGTTTGTTTTTGTGCTCCAAGACCCAAGTAGCAGCATTTCTTTTTGGCTTTCCATCATTCCGCTCACCTCGCCAATAGCGATGATGGGTCGGATCAGCTATGGGGTTCCGTTGTGGGAGTTGGCCTTATCGATGGGCTTGCTGGTGCTCGGATTTTTAGGAACCACCTGGCTGGCGGCTAAAATTTACCGAATCGGGATTTTAATGCACGGAACCAAACCTTCCTACAAGACCATGTGGAGATGGCTTAGGACTAGTTCCTAAGGTTTTTTAGGCGGTGCTTCAGGTTGAATTATTCGGACACTGCGTAGTTGGTTTTGCAAGAAAATCTTATTTTTCCTGAGCTAGAGATACTTTTATTTGATGATCCGCAATCCTAGGAAAAGTTCAAATCTAATCTCAGGACCTGCGGATAATCGTCGACAGCTGACCGTCCACAGTCCACAGCACATTCATTTAAACTTCAACCCTTATTTTCTCTACCTATTCGTAATTAAGTGGATATAACTATACTTTTATTTTCAATTTATAGTTAAATATACAATCCACTTTTTTTGTGAATGAAAAACCGCTTTCAGGATTTGGCCTCGATTGACTTCTACCAAAACAAAAAGTTGGTGAAATGGCTGATTTTTTTCATTTCGCTTTTGCTGGGACTGGGATCAATTGGGTACACCCACCGACTCGTGGAGGAACTGAGAGAGCGGGAGGATAGGCAAATTCGGGTCTTGTCGGCGGCTTTGGATTATGCAGCGACGACGACTGAGAACCTGACTTTTATCAATCAAGAGATTATTCAGCAGAACTACTCCTTTCCCATCATCATGGCGGATGGGCAAGGCAATCCAATTGACTATCGAAATATAGCATTTAAGAACAGTCGGAATCAGTCGGATTCCATGCAGCTATTAAAAAAGGAGTTGCTAGAAATGCAGGAGGATTATCCTCCGATTGTGCTGCAAGAAGCAGATATCCGGATTTATTACCGGAATTCTGAGTTGCTGACCAACTTAAAATATTACCCTTACATCCAACTGGCAGTGATTTTACTTTTTGGACTGCTCGTGTATGTGGTCTTCAATCAAAGCAAACTTTCGGAACAGAATCGAGTTTGGGCAGGCTTAACCAAGGAAACCGCACACCAGCTCGGCACGCCTATTGCCTCCTTGATGGCTTGGATGGATTACCTCAAAAATTCTCCCGTTTGGGATGAAAACCAGGAAATCATTCAGGAAATGGATAAGGATGTGGCCAAACTTCGGGTAGTCACGGAGCGATTTAGTAGCATTGGCAGCAGTCCTGTAATCCAGCCAGAGAATGTTTATGAAATCATCGAAGAGGCAGTTTCCTACCTCAGACCTCGGATTTCCACCAAGGTGGAGTGGGAGATTCAATCCGATTCCAAGGATTTGGTGGCCCTCCTAAACAAGCCCTTATTTGATTGGGTCATTGAAAATGTCTGCAAGAATGCGGTGGATGCCATGAAGGGAAAGGGGATGCTTCGCATCGTGCTGTTCCAAGAAAGCGACAAGTTTGTAGGGATCGATATCAGTGATACAGGGGTCGGAATTGAGAAAATGAAGTTCAAGAAAGTGTTTACTCCAGGATTTTCATCCAGAAAAAGAGGCTGGGGGCTAGGACTCACCTTATCCAAGCGTATTGTAGAGGGCTACCATGGCGGGAAGATTTTTGTCAAACAGTCTGAGTTGGGAAAAGGCACTACTTTTCGGATTTTACTACCCGTACCCCTATTGGAAGGAACTCCCTTCAAAAGCAAAGGAATGTGGGATGGAATTGGATAGGGTCCCAACTTGTGGGGTGAAGCTGCCTCTAAATAGACATGCCTGATGTACAACTTAAAAAATGGGGTTGATTCATTTTTAGCTACCTTTGCTGCCTGAATTTTAGCAGTCATGAGTTTAACAACCGAAATCAATAAACGGAGAACCTTTGCCATCATTGCTCACCCGGATGCTGGGAAGACTACCTTAACCGAAAAATTGCTTCTTTTTGGAGGGGCAATACAGACGGCTGGAGCAGTAAAATCAAACAAGATTGATACAGCTACCAAGTCTGACTGGATGGAAATTGAAAAGCAGCGTGGAATTTCCGTTGCAACTTCGGTGATGGGCTTTGAATACAAAGACATCAAAATTAATCTTTTAGATACACCAGGTCACCAGGATTTTGCAGAAGACACCTACCGAACCTTGACTGCAGTCGATTCGGTAATCATGGTCATCGACTGTGTGAAAGGGGTGGAGATTCAAACCGAAAAACTCATGGAGGTGTGCCGGATGCGGAGCACCCCTGTGATTTGCTTTATCAACAAGCTGGACCGTGAAGGTCGTGATCCCTACGATCTTTTGGATGAGGTAGAGTCCAAGCTTGGCATTAAAGTTCGCCCGCTTTCCTGGCCTATCGGGATGGGAAAAGGGTTTAAAGGAGTGTATAATCTATACGAAAAGAAGCTCAACCTATTTACGCCTTCCCAGCGGAAGTTGAGTGACGATCGGCAGGTGTTTGAAAATTTAGACGATCCCCAGTTGGATGCCTTGATTGGCCCGGGTAATGCCAATCAGCTCCGCGAAGACGTAGATTTGATCGAAGGCGTGTACCCTGACTTTGACGTGAATGACTACTTAGAGGGGAAAATTGCCCCTGTATTTTTTGGTTCTGCCGTGAATAATTTCGGGGTGAATGAAATGTTGGATACGTTTATCCAGATTGCTCCGATCCCACAGAGTCGGGAAACAGATCTTCGGAAAGTTGCTCCAGATGAATCCAAGTTTTCCGGATTTGTGTTTAAAATCCATGCCAACATGGATCCCAACCACCGCAACCGAATTGCCTTTTTGCGCATCTGTTCGGGGAAGTTTGAGCGGAACAAGCCCTACAATCACGTACGTGGGCCAAAGCCACTTCGTTTTTCCAACGTGACCCAGTTTATGGCGCAGGACAAAGAAATCATTGACGAGGCATTTCCAGGTGATATTGTGGGCTTGTACGATACTGGTAACCTGAAAATTGGAGATACGCTGACGGAGGGGGAAAACCTAGTATTCACAGGAATTCCTAGTTTCTCTCCCGAGATCTTCCGGGAGGTAGTCAACAAGGATGCGATGAAGACCAAGCAGCTGGAGAAAGGATTGAAGCAATTGATGGAAGAGGGAGTAGCCCAATTGTTCACCTTTGAGATGGGAGCCAGAAAAGTGGTGGGTACAGTGGGACAACTGCAGTTTGAAGTAATTCAGTTTCGTTTGAAAAACGAATACAATGCCACGGTGGAGTTTCATCCAATGAACCTCTACAAAGCCTGTTGGATTAGCTGTGCAGACAAGAAGCAATTGGATGAATTTGTTCGCTCCAAAAACCGCTACATCGCGCGAGACAAAGACGATAAGTTAGTCTTTATGGCCGAGTCTAAATCC
Source organism: Cyclobacteriaceae bacterium (assembly GCA_947458475.1). Taxonomy (GTDB): domain Bacteria; phylum Bacteroidota; class Bacteroidia; order Cytophagales; family Cyclobacteriaceae; genus Algoriphagus. The sequence continues at coordinate 3,813 of CANGZP010000150.1, forward strand.
TGGCTACAGATGGTGCAGGACAACTACCCAGAAATCGAATTCCACTTTACTTCGGAGTTTTAAATAAATAAGGCTAGTGATCCGTATTAAAGCTTAAATATGGAAAAATGTGGAATCTGATTCCACATTTTTCCAGTTTGTGATTTAGAATCTTGGAGTCACCTTCCTTTAAAAACATCTGTAAACCCAAATTTTTTCCCGTCAAAAAGCCCTTTGTCGCTGAGTTTGAGGTCTGGAATCACCAGCAAGGCCATGAAGCTAAGGGTCATAAAGGGTGAATTGAGGGTAGAACCCATTGCTTTGGCCATTCGGTCGATGCGGGTGTAGGCTGCCGCTACTTCGTATCCATCTTCTGGGGACATGATTCCAGCCACCGGTAGTGGAAGCACTTCTTCCTGATCTTCCCATACAGCGGATACCCCGCCCTTCGCCTCGATCAACAAATTTACCGCCCTGCAAATGGAAGCATCGTCTACCCCTACCGCAATGATGTTGTGGGAGTCATGGCCTACCGAGGAAGCAATGGCCCC
>CANGZP010000151.1 GCA_947458475.1 Cyclobacteriaceae bacterium
ATCGCCTTGTGAAAGCTAAGTTTGGAAGAGCTAGGCTTCAACCAACCCAAAAACTCTTCGTATTTCCCTTCAGGAATTACCGTTACCTGGTTGTGGTAAAAACCTAGATACCCTTGTGCATCTACTTTTTCACCTGTCAACACATTGCCTGCGATAATTCTAAGGCTATCTGCCTGAGCGATACCACCTACAAACGTGCTTACGTTTGCTCCAGTGTAGGTCTTTACGTATCCTCTTTGAGTCATTTCAGAACCTGTCAAGGCAATTACCTTGGTAGCATCATAAATGCCTTCCAAAACAAATTTTCCCAGTTGAACTACCCCATAAGGTGCGATTGTCCAAGCGATATCTCCTTTGTTGATTGGATCTAAATGATGGATCTGCGTCCCTACATTTCCCGCAGGGTGTGGTCCAGAAAACTGGTTGATTTGTGCATTTTTTACACCTGAAAAAATTGCTGGAACCGCCTTGGAGCCATCTACACTGAGGTGGACTTTGCCCGAAGTCAATTTAGCAAGGGCATCAATGCCAGCCTGAAAATAGCGCTCCTCCCCTTGAAGTAAGAAGGGAACTTCAGGAGCCAAGGGATGTGTGTCAAATCCAGAAACAAAAATCGCTTTAGGAGTGTCTGCAGGATTGGCAACAATACCAAAAGGACGCTGAATCAAATTTGGCCAGACACCAGAAGCGGCAAGCTTACTCGCTAGAGCAGCTCGATCTTGGTTGAGGTCCAAAGCACCAGATTTTTCATGCGAAACCGAAGCATCCGCAAGAATTTTAATTTCCAATAGCTTTCTCTTGTCCCCTCTTTTGATCTCCACTACCTCTCCAGAAACTGGGGAAGCATAGATGACCTGGTCCATGGCTTTGTCCAAAAGAATTGGAGTACCTGCTTTCACAGTATCTCCCTCATTTACGAGCACTTTGGGACGCTGAATCCCCGGGAAATCCGTGGGTTTAATGGCAAAGGTGGTCGCTGCTGCTACTTGGATAAACTCTAGGGGAGCTTTGCCAACTAGCTTCAGGTCAAATCCTTTTTTAAGCTTCACTATTTTTGACATATCTGTATGGAACTATGAGCCTTGAAAAACGCCACAAATCTAAGTAAAAACCTTTTGAGATGGAGCTTAAGTCACATTAATTGTTAGAACTTTTGTTATAAAGAATTTTGCTAGCGAGAGACAAACTTAATCTTGAAGTAAACGCTCTTCAATGCCATCCACATAAGATTTCACTTGTTCCATCAACCACATCGGCGTGGAAGTTGCTCCACAGATTCCTACACGCTCAGCCTGTTGAAACCAGTCTTGATCGATTTCTTCCTCACTTTCAATGAAATAGCTTCTCGGATTCTCAGAAAGACACACTTGATACAAGGCTTTTCCATTGGAACTCTTCTTACCTGACACAAATAAAATGACATCGTTTTCCTGAGCAAATCGCTGCAACTGTGGCTCCCGATTGGATACCTGTCTGCAAATGGAATCATTGGAGTTGAAATCAATCTCCGTCAATTCCCCTTTGGTAGCCTTAATTTTTTCTTCAATTTTCGCTGACAAGGCATAAAATCCTTTGGTGCTCTTAGTAGTCTGACTAAACAAAGTGATCGGCCGATTGTAATCGATTTTTTCCAAATCAGCATCTTCCATCACCACAATCGCTTTTTCTAAGGTCTGACCCGTAAGTCCAATGACCTCTGCGTGGCCTTTCTTTCCATAGATGACAATCTGACCATTTTCGCGCTCCATCTTGTCGAAGGCATTCTTGACCCGATGCTGGAGTTTCAAAACGACTGGGCAGGAAGCATCAATCAATTCAATGTTATTTTCAATTGCCAACTTGTAGGTTTCTGGCGGTTCGCCATGCGCGCGGATCAATACCTTACAGTTGCTCAACTCCTGAAGTTGCTCCCGATCAATCACCACCAAGCCCTTCGCGCTGAGTCGCTTGACTTCCATGTCGTTGTGCACAATGTCGCCAAGACAATACAGCGGTTCCTTGTTTTCCATCTCATCCTCTGCCATTTTAATGGCAAACTCCACCCCAAAACAATAGCCCGAATTTTTATCGATCTTCACTTCCATAGGTCACTTAATTAAGCGTTACTTTTTTTACCAAGTCGATGATTTGTTCCACTTGTTCGGAAAAAGTCAAGGAACTGGTGTCAATTTCAATGGCATCTGAAACTTTCAGTAAGGGGCTCTCCGTCCTATTGGAGTCTACCTCATCTCTAGTTTCTAAGTTCAATTTGATCTCTTCTAAGGAGGCCTGTTCCCCCTTCCCAAGCAATTCCAATTGGCGACGCTTGGCTCGTGTCTCTACGTCTGCAGTCATGAAAAGTTTAAGTTCCGCTTCCGGGAAGACTACGGAGCCGATGTCTCTTCCATCCATGACCACTCCTTTCTGTTGACCAAGCTTTTGTTGTTGAGCTACAAGCGCTGCACGAATCTCCTTGACTGTGGCTACTTCACTCACTCGCTCGGATATTCGCATGGTCCGAATCTCGTCCTCCACATTGACCCCATTGAGGTAAGTTTCCTGTTGGTGCGTGGTAGGATTTTGCTGAAATGAGATTTGAAGACTTTTCAAGCCTTCTGCTACATCGGCAGCACGAAGTGGAGATAGATTTTTATTTAAAAAATGGAGCGCTGTGGCCCGGTACATAGCCCCCGAATCGATGTAGGTAAAGCCAAGTTTCTTGGCTACCTCCTTCGCAGTCGAACTTTTTCCACAACCCGAATACCCGTCTATGGCGATGACAATCTTGTTCATCAAAAAACCTCTCTATTTATACTGCCTAAAATCTGGGCAAATATAGTAGTTTTAGCAGTACCTATCTTTAAAAAATCAAAGATCATTGCTGTAAAATCAAGTAGATATCTTTGCCCAAATGAATTCGTGTTCCATGATCCTAGAAGCGCAGCTGATTGACCTCCACCTCCGACAAATTTACCCAGTTGCCCTAGAGGTAGCAGCGCAAAAAATAAAGAAAATCACTCCAATAGATCCCAAACCAGGATTACCCTACCTCCTCCCAGGGTTTATTGATGCGCATGTTCATGTGGAATCCTCCATGCTCGTCCCATCGGAATTTGCACGTCTTGCGGTCGTTCACGGGACCGTTGCCACCATCTCCGATCCGCATGAGATCGCCAATGTCTGTGGCATGCAGGGCGTAGAATACATGATAGAAAATGGAAATCAGGTTCCCTTTCACTTTTTCTTTGGCGCCCCTTCCTGTGTGCCTGCCACACCTTTTGAAACTGCCGGTGGAGAAATCAATGTGGCCGATATTGAATCCCTGATGAGCCGGCCGGAAATTCGCTACCTCGCAGAGATGATGAACTGGCCCGGAACAGTTAACCGAGATCCTGAAGTGATGGAGAAAATTCGGATTTCCCAGCACTATGGCAAACCCATCGATGGTCATGCTCCGGGTTTGATGGGCGAATTGGCAGCAAAATATGTAGCTGCAGGACCAAGCACAGACCACGAATGCTTTACCTACGCGGAAGCGCTGGGGAAAATAAAACTCGGTATGAAAATCTCAATTCGTGAGGGTTCGGCCGCCAAAAACTTTGATGCGCTAATTGACCTCATCGATGACTATCCGGAGATGCTGCTATTTTGTTCGGACGACAAGCACCCAGACAACCTTGCCTTGAGCCACATCAACGAGCTGGTTTGCCGTGCAGTAGCTAAAGGAAAAAATGTGTTTGATGTGCTGCGTGCGGCCTGCATCAATCCCATTCTCCACTACGATCTTCCGGTAGGGCAGCTCCGCGAAGGAGATGGAGCGGATTTTATTGTGGTCCAAGACCTAGAAAAATTTGCCGTGCTAGCCACCTACATCCGAGGGGAAAAAGTAGCAGAGAATGGGGAAACACGGATTCCTCGTGTAAAAAATGAGGTCATCAATCACTTCAATACCTCCCCCAAAAGCCCAAAGGATTTCCAAATCCAAGCTCAGGGCAAGCAAGTTCGCGTCATTGAAGCGCTGGATGGGCAGCTGATCACTCCCGAGATCCAAGGTGAAATCTTAATTCAAGAGGGCTTTGCCTTTTCTAATCCGGTAATGGACATCCTCAAAATCACCGTAGTGAATCGCTACCAAGATGCCCCTCCAGCTCTCGCATTTATTAAAAATTTTGGATTGAAGACAGGGGCCATTGCTTCCTCGGTAGGCCATGACTCCCACAACATCATTGCGGTAGGGGTAGACGATGCTTCCATTTGCAGGGCGGTAAATTTGTTGATCGAGGCGAAGGGCGGGGTATCCGCTGTATGGGAAGATCAGGAAGAAGTGCTTCC
>CANGZP010000152.1 GCA_947458475.1 Cyclobacteriaceae bacterium
CCTGTTGCCTGCCCCATCTCGTAATCAATCTTTACGGGATCAGAAGCCACACCTGTGATGCGGTAGTTGAAGGTGCCTCGAAGATCTAGCCTCGCTGCATTGTCAATTGGAATCAAAATTTGCCGATCGGCACCCTGATCTTGCCCTACCCCTCCTTGCTTATCCAAAACCCCGATAATGGTATAGGGCCGTCCAAAAATGGTAATGGATTCATTAAGAGCCTCTTCACCTCCGGTAAATAGGGTTTCTTCGAGCTCCTTGCCGATGATCGCCACACTATTGCCATACTGCACTTCCATCTGCGTGAAATTTCTTCCTTCCAGCAACTTCATTGCTTTGATGGCAAGGTAGTTCTCATCGCCTCCACGAATTCGGATGTTGGGGTTGGTTTTTTTGGAACCACGTTTGATTTCAGCAATGCCCGAAACGGTAGTAAATACGGTAGAGATGCCGATAGCCGCATATTCTTCCTTGAAACTTACTGCCTCGCGAAAGGTAATGGGCGGATATGTTTTTTCTGTTTTGCCTTCCTGAACTACCCTGCCACCATTGGAACCACTGTTCCGAATGTCAAAGGAATTGGCTCCCAAACCGGCAAAACTCTCCGCAATCTGAGCTTTGATGCCGTCAATCGCGGTCAACATGCCTACCAGGGAAGATATTCCGATGGCAATAATGGCCCCAGTCAACACCGTTCTGAGAAGGTGTAACTTTACCGAGGTGAGGGCTTCGCGGACATTTTCGATCAAATTCATGGAATGTTCGTTTTGGAACAGCTAGAGCAGAAATTCTCGCTAGTTGAAATCAAGTATATGTAAAAATTAGAATTCAAGGCAAGTTACTTTCTAATTTTAGCTATTGATAATTTTGAGGACCTTTTTTGTACAAGGTACCAAGTACGAAGTACAAAGTACAAGCATTCTGCTAGCAGAATGCTTGTACTGATATTTGAAAGAATAATTCTCATTTCGATCACAACATGCATTCCTGGGATACTTGGCCTGTCTGCCGATAGGCAGGTACATGGTACTTTGTACCTTTTTCAAATTTTGAACGCCGAACGCTGATAGCAGAATGATGAAGTAGAAGATACTTGGTACATTGTACTTAGTACTTGGTACTTTTTTCAATGTCGAATGTCCAACGCTGATTGCTGAATTAAGAAGTGATTGCAATTACTTGGTACATGGTACTTTGTACCTGGTACATTTAATCAAAAAGGTACCAACTAATCCCCAGATCCAAGAAGGACCGGTAGCCGGTGTAGTCTGGCGTGACGAAATAGCCTTCCTGAGCCATCAAACCTGCATTCAAGTGGTTGTACTTAAACAATACGCGAGTTCGGTTGATCCGGAAATCCAGGAATAAATCGACTACAGGATAGCCCTGTACCTCAAAGCTGTTTTGCAGGTGAAACTGCTGCAGGGATGGCTGGTAGGCATCTGCGAAAAAGGAAGAGCGGAAACGCACATCCATCCCCATCTGCACGTACACATTGTCGTCAAACAGCGGCCCATCAAAGTACACTCGGGTATTGTTGTACCAAGTTGGGATTCGCAATACGTCCGCGGACTCTCCACTTACCTTGGTGTAAATTAGTTCTGAATCCACCTTAAATTTCTTCCCCACAGGCAGTGTTGCCTTTAGCGATGGCATTAACAAGAAGGCCTGACCCGTGGCTTGCTGCGCTTTCAAGTCAGTTCCGATGAAAACAAAATTGTTTACTCGAGTTAGCGTCAAACTGGGGCGCAACTGGATTTTTTTCAAGGGTACTTTCACGGTTCCCTTCAACTGATCTACTCCAATATCACTGAAGTCATTGCTCCACTCTCGGTGATTGCCTCGGTATTGCTGATGAAATAAACTCGGTTTGTACAAGGCCTTGGTGTAGTCCACATCCAGCCAAGGAGAAATAAAAAGCCCATGCAATCGAAAGTTGCCCGGAAGCAAATACTCCCCATCCGCCTGCAGTTGCCAGGTATCGGAAAGCTTTCCTATCAACTCTCCTCCTACATACACCTCCGTAAACGTTCGTGTAGGATCCGTGAGTTGTGGAGACCAGCGGTTGCCATTCCGCAACTTTGCATAGGTATTGTAATAAAAGCCTTTATAGGTGCCCTTGAGCCCCAACTCATTTCTCCACTCCGCAAAGTCATTTCTGTTTTGGGTGCTATCCGGATCGATCAAGCGCTCTTTAGGGAAAAATAAACCATCCGAACCACTGAGCAAGGATTCAAATACCAAGGCTTGGTTTTTACGGTCCAATACATGGTAAAACTGCAGGCCATTGCCCAGTTTGAACTCTTGGTACAGGTGGTATTCCTGTCTCAGCTCTCGAGCCCTAGACTCCTGCAGCCACACCTTAGCATCCTCGTAGGTAAAGTAAAGTGAGCTAGGGTCCACTGATGTAGGAACGATGCCTCCAATCTCGTTGACTACATGCTTCATCCGAGAAAAGGAACCTAACAACCAGTACCTGCCATTTTCAGAGCGGTAGTTGGTATGGAAGGAATAGGCATTTTGCACCACCATGTTGTCCTCCCGCTTGGCAGGATTTAAGGTTTTGCGCACCCGCTGCGTGGAAAAATCAAAGCCAACATTCCAGCGCGGATTTACATTTCGCGCAAAGGATAGGTCGAGCATATTCCGGTGTCCACCCCCAAAAAAAGCGGCCATTTCAGTAAATGGGGACTTGCTATCGTAGTACTTCCGCTGGGAAGGGTCCTTAAAATGGAGGTCGTAGGCATCAAAGCCTGAACTCAACCCGATTTGTTCAGGGAGGCCAAAATAGACTGGTTTGGCAGCCGAACCAATGTTGCCCAGATCCTGGTATTTCCAGCCCGACTTGGCTACCGGGTCGTAGTTGTGAAAATTAGTAAGTAAGGTATCCACCTCATACAAAACCAGGCTGTTGCGCTTGATTGCCTGCTCGTAAAAATAGAGGGTAGTTTTGGGACCATAAACCTGCTTGGTGCTGTCGTCCAGAAGTGTTCGTCTGCCTTCTGGATCTTCTACCTCCTTGGGATCCGCCAGTTGCTTGGTGGGACGAGCAGCAGCAGGATTACCCGGATTTATCGGTTGCGTAGGACGAGGAACAGGGCGCTGTCCAAAAGCAGCTTGTGCTACTAGAAGTAAGCTAACTACGGAAAGACTGAGGAGCTTCCTGATCACGGGTGAAGAAGGTTTTTTCGTAGCCTTTGGAGCAGCTGCACCTCTTGACTTGGGTCCAGCGCAACTTGAATAGGCAGGGCAAAAATCGGAATTTTCGACCACATTTCGGTTGCAGCAAGGGATTTAAGTTTCACCGCATCCTTTTCCGTGGTCAATAGCACGGCATGTTGCCCAATTTCTTGTCCAAGAACTTCCAAAATCTGACCTGCGTCCTCCGGTTTGTAAGCATAGTGATCTGAAAAAGAAAAGGTGTCGACTACGGCAAACTGCTGCTTGCAATAGGTAAAAAATGGCTCATTATTCGCCAAGCCTGCAAGGGCAATGACCGCGGTAAAATCTGTTTGTTTTGGGCCAGACACTTGGTAGGGCTTTCCATAGGTTAGGGAAGAAAAGAAAAGATCCGCCTCCGAATTTAAATAAGGTGCTAGCGCCCCGGCTAATTTAATTTTTTCATCCTGACTCAGGTCGGCCGGACACTTGGTTACCACTATCACATCCGCACGCTTTGCTCCAGCCCGAGACTCCCGAAGTCTGCCCATGGGAAGTAGGTAATCTTTGGAGAATGGGGAACTGTAAGGAGTCAATACGATCCGGAAATCAGGATTCAATTTCCGGTGTTGAAAGGCATCGTCTAAGATCAGAAGCTGAAGATCAGGGAAGATTTGCTGTATCTTTTGCGTAGCCCCTACCCGATCTTCTCCAACAAATACTGGAACCTCCCCCTTGAACTGCTGGTAAATCTGAAGTGGTTCATCTCCCACTTCTGCTGGTAAACTCGCTGGGAGCACTTGGAGGAAGCCATTGGTTTTGCGTCCATAACCCCTGCTGAGCGTACCGAGCTTCACCTCGTCGCGAAGCTTCGTTACCAAAAATTCGACCCAGGGAGTTTTGCCTGTTCCGCCTACTGAAAGATTGCCGACAACAAGCGTAGGAATGGGCGATTTCTGACTACGGATCAGCCCTCGGTCAAACAGAAAGTTTCGTACCGCAGTAATCCCATGAAAAAGAAAAGCTGCCGGAGCGAGTAGGTAGGCGTACCAAGGCATTGAATAGAATTGCTATTTTTGTTCAAATTAAAGAAAAAAATGGGATACCGCATTCAGGATATACTTTCCTTCCTCGACCAACTTGCTC
>CANGZP010000153.1 GCA_947458475.1 Cyclobacteriaceae bacterium
GGGGTGCATGCAGCTTTGCAGCTTTGCGAAACCATCGAAGATGGCTGGGTTGTTTTTACCACTTACGAAGAGCATGGAGGTGGAAGTATGCCTTTTTTACTTCAGTTTATCCAAAATACTGCCCCCATCAAGCAAGCGCTCATCTCCGATATCACTTGGATCACGGATGGGGTACATCACCACGAAGGAGTTGTGGTTTCCATTCGGGATAAGTTTATTCCCAGGAAAAAATTCATCGATCGAATCATTCAACTAGTGCAGCAAAGTGGAATCCCGTTTCAATTGGAAGTAGAAGCGTATGGGGGGAGTGATGGTCGAGAAGTTCAATTTTCTCCTTATGCCATCGATTGGTGTTTTATTGGCGCTGCCGAAGATCAAGTGCACAGTCCGGATGAGAAGGTGTCCCTTCGAGACTTAGATTCCATGGTGCGCGTGTATCAATACCTGGTAAAAGAACTCTAATTTCAATCATGAAGAAGATTCAGATCAAAGACAAAACTTTTGAAACCTACCTGACGGAAGGACAAATTAAGCAGCGAATCGAGGAATTAGGGGTTCAAATAGGAGCTGATTTTGAAGGAGAAGAATTGGTATTGTTGGGTGTGCTCAATGGTTCATTTGTAGTGATGGCGGATTTAGTGCGAACAATTCCGCTGCCGTTGAGTTGTGAATTCATTAAAATCTCCTCCTATTCTGGCATGGCATCCACAGGGAAGGTGATGGAGGTGATTGGAATTCCAGCGTCAATTGAAGGAAAGAATGTGCTTGTGGTGGAGGATATAGTCGATACGGGCAACAGCATGGCTTACCTAAAAGAGCAATTGGAGGCTTTTCATCCCAAGCGTATCTCAATTGCCACGCTACTCTTCAAAAAAGAGGCTTTCTTGTTTAATTATCCCTTGGATTATGTCGGTTTTGAAATTCCGAATAAATTTGTGGTTGGATTTGGTCTCGATTACGATGGAGCGGGTCGTAACTATCCAGATATTTATCAGCTAAGTATCCCATAAAACTAGTTTAATATGCTAAATCTTGTTTTGTTTGGTCCTCCAGGGGCTGGCAAAGGCACTCAGAGTGAAAAAATCATTGCATCTTATGGTTTGACCCATTTGTCTACAGGTGATTTGTTTCGAAAACACCTTGGCGAAGGCACTGCTCTTGGAGTGTTGGCAAAGGGATACATGGATCGAGGCCACTTGGTGCCCGATGAGGTGGTCATCCAAATGGTGGAAGATAAGATAGCAAGCACCAAGGATAGCCAAGGGTTTATTTTTGATGGCTTCCCTAGAACTACCGCTCAAGCGGAAGCACTGGATGCGATGTTGCAAAAAAATGGCATGCACATTTCAGGGATGATCGCCTTGGATGTTCCACAAGCGATTTTGAAAGAGCGGATTTTAGAAAGAGGAAAAACTTCAGGTCGAGTAGATGACCAAGAAGAAGCAAAAATAAATACCCGAATTCAGGTATACCTAGACGAAACATTGCCTGTAGCTGCCTACTACGAAAAGCAGGGTAAATTTCACCAAATCAATGGCGTAGGGAAGATTGAAGAAATCTTTAGTCAGATTACTGCCGTAATTGATGGGTACTGATCCCTAGCTTTTGCTAAATTTGCATTTCCAAGACTTGGCTAGGCTCTAGGGCTTAGCCTTTTTTCTTTATCCATCTATGGCTGACTCTAATTTCATCGACTACGTAAAATTCTGTTCCAGATCTGGTGCAGGGGGTGCTGGTGCCATGCATTTCCGTAGGGAGAAGCATGTGCCCAAAGGAGGGCCTGATGGAGGAGATGGGGGCCGCGGTGGCCATATTATTTTGAGAGGGAGCACACAGGTTTGGACGCTCCTTCACCTTAAATACAAAAAGCACGTCATTGCAGAACCTGGAAAAGGAGGAGATGGAGGAAGGAGAACAGGGGCCGATGGAAAAGACGTGATCCTAGAAGTGCCACTGGGAACGGTAGCCAAAGACGCCGAAACTGGTGAGAAGCGCTTTGAAATAACTACCGATGGGCAAGAAGTCATTCTGACCAAAGGAGGTCGTGGAGGATTAGGAAATGATCATTTTAAGTCTTCTACCAATCAGGCGCCACACTATGCGCAACCCGGGGAAGAGGGCATTGAGGAATGGATTATTCTTGAATTGAAGTTGCTTGCAGATGTGGGTCTGGTAGGCTTTCCAAATGCAGGAAAGTCAACCTTACTTTCTTCCATCTCTGCCGCGAAACCAGAAATTGGGGATTACCCATTTACGACCCTTGTACCAAATTTGGGAGTAGTCAGCTACCGAGATGATAAATCTTTTGTGATGGCGGACATTCCCGGAATCATAGAAGGAGCTGCTGAAGGTAAAGGGCTCGGAATTCGATTCTTGAGACATATTGAGCGCAACTCCATTTTACTTTTTTTGATCCCCGCCGATGCCAAAGATATTGGAGATCAGTACCGAATTCTTCTGGGGGAACTTCGCAAATACAATCCTGAGCTTCTAGACAAAAAGCGTTTGCTGGCGATCTCCAAGGTGGACATGCTCGATGAGGAGCTGATGCAAGAAATGGAGCGCGACATTCCCAAGGACCTACCTTATGTATTCATTTCATCGGTCAGCCAATACAACTTGGAAAAACTTAAGGATTTAATTTGGCAGGCAATTCATTCCTAAATCCGTCACTTTGTCAGCATTGATGGTCTGGCAAAATCCTTGTTAGTTCAAAAAAGCCAACTACGATCGATATACCCATGGAAACTAAAAATCAAGAACAGCAAGAAGGAGAATTGAAGTTAGACGAAACGCAAGTGGACGAGACTAGCCCCGAAACAGGAGAGTCCCTTACAGAAAATGAGCAGAGTCAGGAAGAAAAACTAACTGCTGAGGTAGCTGAACTGAAAGAGAAATACCTCCGCCTCTATTCTGATTTTGAAAATTTCAGAAAGAGGACAGCTAAAGAGCGGATTGATCTGATCAAAACAGCCTCAGAAGAGGTATTGAAAGACCTTATTCCCGTAGTAGATGATTTTGAGCGTGCCTTCAAGGCAGCCGAAAAGGAAGCAGATACACAGAAAATTCAGGAAGGAAACCAGCTGATTTTTCATAAACTGGTAAAAATTCTTGAGTCTAAAGGCTTGAAGCCTATGGAAGATTTGATTGGGCAACCCTTTAATCCTGATACCCAGGAGGCGATTACGCAAATTCCATCCCCTAGTCCAGAGTTAAAGGGTGCCGTGGTGGATGTGGTTGAAAAAGGCTACTTCTTGGGCGAAAAGGTTGTTCGATTCGCTAAAGTAGTGACCGGAGCATAACAAATTATGGCAAAAAGAGACTATTACGAGGTACTTGGTGTGACCAAGTCTGCAAGTGCAGATGACATCAAGAAAGCCTATCGCAAACTTGCGATCCAGTACCACCCTGACAAAAACCCTGACAATCCTGAAGCTGAAGATAAGTTTAAGGAAGCTGCGGAAGCCTATGAGGTGTTGAGCAATCCAGAAAAGAAGCAGCGTTACGATCAATTTGGCCACCAAGGCCTAGGAGGTAACGGAGGCTTTGGCGGTGGAGGCATGAACATGGAGGATATTTTCTCTCAGTTTGGCGACATCTTCGGAGGAGGAGGCTTTGGTTCCTTCTTTGGCGGCGGCGGTGGAGGTGGTAGACGAACCAAAAAAGGGACGAACCTCCGGGTAAAGCTGAAGCTTACGCTCAGTGAAATCGCAAATGGCGTAGAGAAGAAAATTAAAGTGAAGCGACAGGTAGTTGCCCCTGGCGTGACCTTCAAATCTTGTGCTTCCTGTCAAGGATCTGGGCAGGTGAAGAAGGTAGTCAACACCATGTTGGGTCAAATGGTCTCAGCGAGCACCTGTGGGGTATGTGGTGGATCTGGGCAGCTTGTAGACAAGAAACCAGATGATGCAGATGCTCGTGGCCTCCTATTGAAGGAAGAAGTGATCTCCATCACCATCCCAGGCGGTGTGGGCGAAGGGATGCAGCTTAGCATGTCTAGCAAAGGGAATGAAATGCCTGGTGGAATACCGGGAGATTTATTGATTGTAATCGAAGAGGCAGAGGATGGTCTTTTCCAACGGGAAGGCAACAATGTCATCTATGACCTCCATATTTCATTTATTGATGCGGCCCTAGGTGAGTCCGTAGAAGTTCCTACCCTAGATGGGAAGGTGAAAATCAAAATTGATCCGGGAACGCAAAGCGGAAAAATGCTTCGCCTCAAAGGCAAAGGAATCAAAGATATCAATGGTTATGGTAGAGGGGACCAACTGATTATGGTTAATATTTGGACTCCTACCACA
>CANGZP010000154.1 GCA_947458475.1 Cyclobacteriaceae bacterium
GGTGCCTCTCACGCATGAGGCCTTTACACCACTTGTGTCGGTGGTGCCTTTGCAGCTGTTTTCGTATCACATCGCGGTGATGCGTGGCTGTAACGTGGATCAACCTCGAAACTTAGCCAAGTCGGTGACGGTGGAATAATCAAGTCCGGGGATTTTGGCTTACTAAGTTTTGCTACATTTAGAAGCGCGTTACTCTTACCTAGAGTGGCGCGCTTTTTTTGTAAACTTCAGGCCATAGAAGAGTCACTCTGGTATGCGTTAGCTCCCCCCTACAAATGCTTCTTGATCCATTCCGTAGGGGTCATGTCATACTCCTCCTTGAAGGCAGCGTAGAAGATGGACTTGCTCTTGAACCCGGAGCGCTCCGCGATGCCCTCGATGGAGGTAGTCAAATGAGCCCCTGCACGCAGCAGGGAGATGGAATGCGCCACACGCAATTTATTTCGATAGCTGGGAAAGGGGGTATTCAGCTCCTTGTTGAAGCAGTTGGTCACACGGATACGGGGGATGTTGAGTGCTTGAGAAATGTCGTGCAGGGAGAAATCTGTTTTGAGGTAGGGCTTTTCGGTTTCGATATAGGAAACGATGCGTTCTGAATCAGAGGATTTTCCGAAGGAGCTCTCCTGGGATACCATCGAATTGGATTGTACCACCTTCTTCCAAGCAGCCATGAAATTATCTAAAAATGAAAAGGGCTCCTTTTCATTGTACAACCAGTTGGGTACAAAAAAGAAACTCAAGGGCAAGACCAACGATTGAAAGTATAAGTAATTGTTATTGACCGCGTCTGGATTTAAAAAATCAATCATCCCCTCTTGGGGGGATTTCAAAGCCAACAAAAACAGGACTACTAAACCGGGAATAATTGTCAAAAGGGCTACAATAAAAATGCGTGTGAATAAAATATTGACTTTCTTTTTAATGTAGACTCCCCCTCCTGATTTCATTTTATTTATAAACGCGACACCATAAACAATAAAGGCAGTATTGTATATGGAGATGAATAAATATTGTTGTGACAGCGAGAGGAATAGGTAGCCTTTTAGACCTGGATTTACTGATGCATCACTAAAATAAGCGACCCGATCTGGAAAGGGTAAGGCATAGAATGGGATTAAGTTTATAAGGAAGATCAGGGAAGGGATTGAAAGCAGCAGCAGGTACCTGTCCCAAACAAAAGCACCCTTCATGATGCTCTTCAAGTAGTATAAAAAGAAGGGGCCTTGAAGTACAATTAAGGGTTCCAGGTGGTAAACTAAAGAAAATACAGTAGGATCCTGCGTTGCATTGAGTTCAAGCAAAGCAAATTGGGTCAAGGCTTTATCCAAGGCGATAAACACCAAATAAATAATCCCTTTGTTCTGTCCCCAGTGATTGACTATGAAAATAAACGATACGATGATGACAAGAATAAGTGGTGTTTGTAGCATAGCAGTTATTTTTAGAGCATCCGGTTCTCAATTGGGGCTTCTTTTCTACTTACAAATTTTCTTTAATCCAGTCCTTGGGTGTCATGCCAAACTCCTCCTTGAAGGCAGCGTAGAAGATGGACTTGCTCTTGAACCCGGAGCGCTCCGCGACGCCCTCGATGGAGGTGGTCAAATGAGCGCCCTGGCGCAGCAGGGAAATGGCATGAGCTACGCGCAATTTATTTCGATAACTGGGGAAAGAGGTATTCAGTTCCTTGTTGAAGCAGGTCGTCACACGGGAATGGGGAATATTGAGGGCCTGGGAGAGCTCGTGCAGGGAAAAGCTCACCTGTACATAGGGCTTTTTTGTTTCTAGATAGTCGAGGATGCGCTCCAAATCTGCTGACTTTTCACAGGGGTGGGCTGCTACTCTAGCTTCAGATCTGCGTTGACCTAGTCTTTGCAGGAAGGCTTGGATTTTATCGAGGGGATTTGTACTCGCTTGGTCGTTGTACAACCAGCTCGGAATCAAGAAAAAGCTCAAAGGAAGCAGCAAGGTCATGAAAAAAATCGCTCCATTTCCCTCGAATGCGGCTTGTCGAAATACCAATTCTCCTTTTTTTGGAGAATTTACAAGTACATAGAGTAATACCATCAAATTGGGGACGATCACTACGAGTGTGGTCGCTGCCAAAATGCGGTTGAGCAAAACCGAAACCTTTTTCTTTAGCGGAATTGCGCTGTTTTTCTTCAATCGGATCAAATAAACAAAAGAAAACAGAACAACGCTCAAATTATACAAAGCCGCCAATCGTAGTTGGTATTTAAATGGAAAGAATAAAAGCTGGAAGTTGACGGGTCCATCCAAGAAGTAATTTCCTTGAATGGCGGCACTTTCAGCTACCTTCTCCGCAAAAGAATAGCTGTAATAGGGTAGCGTGTTGATCAGCGCAATAAGTGCTGGAATCGAATAGACAAGCAAGTACTTATCCACCACCAATTTCCCATGCACTACGCTTTTGAGGTAATACAGAAAAAAAGGTCCAAGCAAAAAAAACAAGGGGTCCAAATGGAAGAGTAGCAGGGCGAGAACTTCTACGTGTGCATCGCTATGGATCAAAATAAAAATGAATTGCCGGATGCTAAAAAGAACAGTAACGACAATTAGATAGACAATGCCTTTGTTCGCTGACCAATGGCTGATCAGCAAAATACTGGATATAAGTAAGCTGAGGAGGACTGAGGTGAGTAACATGTGTCTATTGCTTCAAACAAACCTAGTTCGAAAAATTATTTATCGAACCATACCCGAATCAACTAGTTGTTCAAAAAAATATTAATTGAACTAAAATCATCTAAAAAGGCCATTTTTTGATCTTTTGAAGGGTTTGTTTTACATCCAGATGCAAATCAAAGCGCATCAAAATGTGAATCAATGCCCAATCGAATTCTTCTTTTATCCTTCTTGCTGTGCCTTTCCACGGGGGTCTTTGCCCAGACTACTGGGGTCAAGCGCGCCACCTTTTCCTCAGCTGTAGGAAGCTCCACCTACCCCCAATCCATCGGGCAGTCTTCGGTGGTGATTGGATTGAGTCGGGTACAATCCTACGACCTACTGCAAGGATTTCTGGCTCCGGACTTCCCGATCGTCTCGCGTACTCGAGAGCCCCTGGAACTGATTCGCCTGCAGGCCTATCCCAACCCCTTTACTTCCCAGCTGAAGCTAAAACTGGATCGCAGCTATCCATATCCGCTACAACTCCAACTATTCTCAATCGCAGGCCTAGTGGTATGGTCGGGAGAGTTTCCTGCCCATACCCAAGAGCTCAACCTGGATCAGATGGATCAGCTCTCTTCAGGGGTCTACCTACTCCGCCTGTACACGACCCAACAGGTATTTACCCAAACGCTGATTAAACACTAAGTGATGAAAAAATTTCTATTCTTCTTTCTCCTCTCCCTTCCTGCCTACTCCCAAAGCTATCAGTTTTCAGTAGGCTCGAACTTGACCTCCTACCTGTTTGTCAACTCGGTTTCGGTCAATCCGGCCAACATGCGTTCCGCATCGGGAATGCACCTGAGCATCAATCGGGAGAAGGCGATTTCGAATGACTTCTACTACGACTTGGGGATTAGCTTCAACCAATTCAATGCAGTAGGCGATGTACAAAACATCCCGATGAGCTATGCCACCGACTTTATCGGACTAGGAGCAGGGATAGGCCCCCGCATCAAGCTAGGCAAGACCACCTCCCTAGTGGTGAAGGGCCGAGTTTCTGCAGTGAAGATGATCCAAGGCAACCAGATGCTGCTGAATCGCTACATCAACTTGGCCGAAGACGAGCAGTTCAACTCCATACGATCGATGTATGGCTTGTCTCTAGAGCTACGAAAGCAGATCAACAGCCAGGTGAGCACCTTTGTGAGCTACCAATACCTGACCAGCTACAAGCAATTCATTGAACCCAACAAGACAGGCACCTCTACGGTGAACTTTGTCCCATCCACTTTCAGTATTGGCCTTGTGCTAAGTAATTAATCAGTATATGAAAAAAGTAATTTTCTCCCTCGCGCTCTTACTTACCTGTTCGGTCCTAGGCTATGCCCAAAAAGGCATCTCCTATCAGGCGATCATCTTGGACCCTAATCCAATTGAAATTCCGGGACAAGACATCACGGGACAGCCCTTTGTGAATGGGGCGGTGTCCCTGAAGTTTAAGCTCTTCTCTTCCACCTTCGTTCAAGAGTTTGAAGAGGTGCATACCCTTCAGACGGACGCCTACGGCATGGTCAACGTGCTGATTGGCTCGCAAAATCCTGGTGCCTTCTCTGGCCTGATCTGGGACAGCAA
>CANGZP010000155.1 GCA_947458475.1 Cyclobacteriaceae bacterium
ACGTAGTAGTCTCGGAAAGCATTTTCTCGGCCTGATTTGGAAGCTTGAAACCAGGGATGATCTGTTCCTGTATGGTTGATGATCATGTCGATCACTATCTTGATGTCCCGCTTGTGGGCTTCATCGAGGAGTCTTTTGAAATCGGCCATTGTCCCATAATCTGGATGCACAGCCTTGTAATCCGTCACATCATACTTATGGTAGGTGGGTGAAGGCATAATGGGCATAAACCAGATTGCGTTGGCACCCAATTCCTTGATGTAATCCAATTTCTCAGTTACCCCATTGAAGTCACCAATCCCATCTCCATTTGAATCGCTAAAGGATTGGACGAAAATCTCATAAGTCACCCCTGCCTTTGGCCAATAGTTTTTGGCCTGTTGAGCTTGAATTTGTACACTGCTGATCTGAACTAGCAAAAGTGTCAGCAAACTGAATACAACTTGTTTTTTCATAGTAGTATAAGGAAAAGAAAAAGTCACCTCTACAAGTGACTTTCTCATGAAAATTAAAATCAAGGAAAAGAGGAACGAAACCCTACTTACAAAGGGCCTATCCCAACGATCTCTTAATTACGATTAACCGCGTTCAGCATATCGAAAGCTAGTTCGAGACGCTTTACAAAGTTTTCCTCCCCTTTGCGAAGCCAAACGCGCGGGTCGTAGTATTTCTTATTGGGGCTATCTGCACCTTCTGGGTTGCCCAACTGGCTTTGAAGATAGCCTTCATTTTTCTTGTAATAGTTGAGAATACCTTCCCACATGGCCCACTGCATGTCGGTATCAATATTCATTTTGATGGAACCGTAGCTATTTGCCTCGCGAATCTCCTCAACGGAAGAACCAGATCCTCCGTGGAACACGAAATTAAGAGGC
The DNA here is from genome assembly GCA_947458475.1 of Cyclobacteriaceae bacterium. Lineage (GTDB taxonomy): Bacteria > Bacteroidota > Bacteroidia > Cytophagales > Cyclobacteriaceae > Algoriphagus. The sequence goes on from CANGZP010000155.1 coordinate 876, forward strand.
TTGCCAGTAGTGCCGTATTTGGCGTTGATGAAATCCTGAGAGTTTTTAAGAATGATCGGCTTCAAGCTCACATTTCCAGGCTTGTATACACCATGCACATTTCCAAAAGCAGCTGCAATGGTGAAAAGGTCTCCAATTTCTCGCAGGTGCTCGTATGCGTAAGCAACCTCCTCTGGCTGGGTGTACAATTTGGATGAGTCCACATCGGAATTGTCCACGCCATCTTCTTCTCCACCCGTTACACCCAATTCAATCTCTATTGCCATGTCCAACTTCACAAACTCACGGAAATAGGAAGCAGAAATCTCAATGTTTTCGTGTAAAGGCTCCTCAGAAAGGTCCAACATGTGCGAGCTAAACAAGGGTCTTTTGTAGGCTTGGTGGTAAGCTTTACCAGCCTCTAGAAGTCCATCGATCCAAGGCAGAAGCTTTAAGGCAGCGTGGTCAGTGTGTAGAATTACAGGTACACCATAAGCTTCTGCCATTTGGTGTACATGGTGTGCTCCAGAAATACCTCCAGCGATGCTTGCTTGCTGCTTGTCATTGGGTAATCCTTTGCCTGCAAAAAATTGGGCTCCCCCATTCGAAAACTGTATGATTACGGGTGAGTTCAACTTTTTGGCGGTTTCCAAAACGGCATTCACCGAGTTGGTACCAATTACATTGACTGCAGGCAAAGCAAACTCATTTTCTTTGGCATAAGCCAATAGATCACGCAATTCTGATCCGTATTTTACTCCAGGTTTAAATTTCATAGTGTGCTTAGGTTTGATTACTGCTTGATAAAGCGTTTGTGTAGGACGCGCTTGGTATCAAATGCCTCAAAGATATACATCCCCGGTTGAATTCCACCTAATTCCAGTTCTAAAATCGGCAGCGCTGAACTTCCTTTTCCCTCAAAAATTACCCTTCCTGCCACATCGAGAACGCGGTACTGTGCTCCAGCCATTTCCTTGGGCAACTCGACCATGACATTGGAAGTGGTTGGGTTGGGATAGATTACAAATCCCCCCTCATCCACTTCTTCTGGAATGCTCGTGATAAAATCAGCCTGCAAGATATCCTTCTCTGGCAAAGGCAGGGGCTTGTCGGTAAACAGGTAAAATTCATTAGGTCGGAGCCCAAAAGACATTTGAGCCGACGTCACGTTTAATTCCTTGCCTGTAAAATAGTTGTACCACTTCCCGGTCTTCGGAAAAGTGATGGATTGATTTCCTTGGGTAACTAGGTCAAAGTTACCAAACAAAAACACCTGCAGATCAGGGTGCTGCAAATGGATGGTTTTTTGCGATGAGCCCAGGTTGATGCTTGCATTGCTAGGGAAATTGAACACCGGATACTTGGCTCGAAGCTTAAACATCTCTTTATAAAGTTGCAACAGTCGAAGTCGATCGGAGTTACTCATGTATTCCCAACGGGTAGGTTTGACACCAAGGCGGTCGTTGTTGAGCTCGAGGTCATAGCCAAACTCCCCAAACTGCCAGATCATTTTTGGCCCTGGAATGGCGAGGAAGAAGGCGGTCATGAGTTGGTGGCGATTCACAGCATTCTCAATACTTTTGAGATTGAGTGGACTGGTAGCTCCAAAATTTATGGTTTCCCAAAACACCCGTTCCTCATCGTGTGATTCCTGATAGGATATCAGTCCATTCTTGGTCCATTGCCGGTTTTTAAAATAGGCCCACTCCATGTTGTCGTTGTTGCCTTTGGCAAGGTTACGGGAAGCACCATTCATATTCCCCCAGAAAAGCATGCCGTAGTTGGCCAACTCTTTTTCCTCTTCATTGACCGAAAGGTGCTCCAAGATCACGTAGGCATCCGGGTGGTTGGCCTTGATGCGATCGTAGATATGCTTCCAAATCTTAACTCGTGAAGGATCGTATTGGGACCAGATATTCACATTGGATCCTGAGTTTACCTGCGTAAACCCTTTGGAGAGGTCAAAGCGGAAGCCATCGACTTTGTATTCGGTGAGCCAGTAGTTATTGACCGAATCAACAAAGGCCTTCGTGTAGGGACTTTCGTGGTTGAAGTCGTAACCCACGTTGAAAGGGTGCTTAGCTACTCGGTTAAACCATGGATTGTCTTCGGTAGGTGCACCGTAGTCCCCATCATTGTAGAGGCGAACCATTGGACTTTGGCCGAAAGCATGATTAAGAACCATGTCCAAAATCACGGCAATACCTTTGCCATGCGCTTCATCAATGAGGCGCTTCAAGTCATTTTTAGTGCCGTAGTACTTATCTGGCGCAAAGAAAAAGGAGGGATTGTAGCCCCAAGACAAATTTCCTTCAAACTCCCCTACTGGCATCAATTCAATGGCATTGATTCCCAAATCCTTGAGGTAATCCAAGCGATCGATAACTGCTTGGTAGGTTCTTTTCTGGTCAAAATCACGAACGAGTAGTTCGTAAATCACCAATTCTTCTGGCTTAGGCTTTGTGAAATTGGAGTTCTTCCAGGCATAAGGCACCTGCCCTGTTTGGAGGTAGGTCGCTTGGAATTCTGTCTTTCCGCTTGGATAAGGCAGTAAGCCAGGGTGGCGATTTTGGGAGATAATTTCTTGATCGTTGAATGGGTCAGAAACTTTGTCGGCATAGGGGTCGCCTATGCGGATGTCTCCGTCCACGAGGTACTGAAAAATGTATTCTTTTTGAGGCACGAGCCCCGTCAACTTAATCCAAAATACTTTACCATCTGGAGTTTTCTTGAGTTGGTACTCGGGAAGCACCTTCCAGTCGTTGAAGTCCCCGATCACATGTGCAATGCTTTTGTCTGGTGCTTGCAGAGCCAAGATTACTTCCGTGGTCGAGAGGTAATTGATGCCCAGCTTTACGCCAGCTGGTAGAGTTGCCACCTCTGAGGGTGCAAAGACGACAATATCTAGGGTTTGGGAATCCTGAGTAGTTCCTTTAATAGCTTTAGCTATTAGTTTAGAGTTTCCTGCCTTGGTGGCAGTGTAGTTGTAGCTGAGTTCTACGGCATTACTTGCTTCGGCTACCTTGAGCCCATCCAATTCCAGGCTAAGGTTGGCCGCTTCCGTAGCAGCAACCTTGAAAGTGTATTGATCTCCTACCTCAAAAGATATGGATCCAGAGGCCTGCGGGGCAGTAAATTTGACATCAAAACCTTGCGCTAGGTCTACGAAAAAATCAGTATTGGAACTGGTCTTCCCTTCTTTGGTTCCGTCCGCATTTCGGAATACTAGACCCAGACGGTAAATGGTGAGGTTGTTGGGGTTGGTGAAAAACGAGTTGGGTGTTAGCTCGTAGGTATAAATATTGGGTTGAC
>CANGZP010000156.1 GCA_947458475.1 Cyclobacteriaceae bacterium
GTAGCATTTTTTCTTGCAAATTCTAAGGCATCCATCACCTTGGGAATTACCTGCCCATTCAACCCTTTTTCTCTAGCCTTACTTGCCAATTCATTGGCATCCATCGCTCGTGGGATACTTGCTTGGCAAAAAATATAGCTCGCCTCAAGAGGTAGCAAGCCCAAAACCTTGGAGATATCTTTGTCATTGACCATTCCGAGCACCATCCAAAGCTTCGTATAGGTGTAATTCTTCAGCTGAGTCACTACTTCTAGTATTCCAGCTTCATTGTGCCCTGTGTCAGCAATCGTAAGGGGCTTAGTTTGTAGAATCTGCCATCTCCCCTTTAAGCCGGTTCGCTGCGAAATACTTTCTAATCCCACTTTCAAAGCATAATCCAAAAGGTTCCAACCCTGATCCCGAAGCTGCTTAACTGCCTCCAAGATCCCCGGAAGGTTAAAGCGTTGGTAGTCGCCATTCAAGTCTAGCTTTAATTCAAACGCTCCGGCGCTGCTTCGAACTAGGAAATTGGCTCCAATATCAGAGGAAACACCTTCTGATTTTTGAATTTTAGTTACCTCCCACAGCTCGTCCGCAAATACAATTCTTGCCTGCATTGCAGCTGCCTTCTGAGCAAAAACTGCTTGTGTTTCTTTTTGACTTTGGCTGATGACAACCGGGACACCTGCTTTGATGATTCCTGCTTTTTCTCCTGCAATCAAGGGAAGGGTATTTCCCAGGAATTGTATGTGGTCGTAACCGATATTCGTAATGACGCAAAGCTCGGGATGAATCACATTGGTACTATCCAAGCGGCCTCCCATCCCCACTTCGATCACTGCAACATCCACGGCTTCCTGGGCAAAATACCAGAATGCCATTCCTACGGTCATCTCAAAGAAACTGGGTTGAAGCTCGTCCAAAAAGGCCTTGTTGTTGGCCACAAATTCAACCACCCCTTCTTCGGTGATTTCCTTGCCATCAATACGAATTCGTTCAGTGAAGGATCGGAGGTGTGGAGAAGTATAAAGTCCTGTTTTATACCCTGCAGCTTGGAAAACAGCAGCCAAGGCATGAGAGGTACTCCCCTTTCCATTGGTCCCTGCAATATGAATCGTTTTGAAAGTATCTTGCGGATTGCCCAGATGAGCACAGAGGGAAATCGTATTCGTCAAATCAGCTTTGTAAGCGGAAGCCCCTACCCGTTGAAACATGGGTAAGGCATTAAAAAGGTAATCTAATGTTTCTCCGTAAGTCATGCTACTCCACCTTGACCACAAATGTGATTTTCCCTGTTGAAAAATCAGCCGCAGCAGCAGACCCAGATTTTTTAAAATTGAGTTGGTTGACTACTTGGCGATAATAGGCCAATACCGCATTGGACACATTTGATTCCTTAGTTCTTGCTTGAACGACTTTTCCATACCCATCTATGGTTATTTCAAATACGATTTTACCATTTCTGGTGGATACCCTATCGTTGATTGCTGGTCGGGAGGCAAAATCCCAGCCTGCCAGATCCAAACTATACCCAGCACCGCCTGCGGCACCATTACCCGTACCTGAAGGATTGCCTTGATCGCCTTTGGAATTAGACGTTCCTTGACCCGTAGAAGCACTTGAAGTGCTGCCCTTTCCAGACTTCCCTCCAGCTCCAAAAAGTGCCCGCTGATCCACTTTGGGTTGCTCCACTACTTTTGGGTTTACTTCTTTCGGTACTTCTTTTGCTGGCGCAGCAGTCGCTGTGGTTTCCCCTTTGATGGGAGAAGCCTGGGTACTTACCGCTTGGTTGGTACTTGGCTTTGAAGAAGTTGTTTTTGGAGTCGTTGTAGCGACTGCTTGCTGCGTAGTTGTCACCTCACCTGGAGCAGGAGCCTCGGCCGCAGTAGTTTCAGAAGTGTTCGTAGGTAATTGTGTCTGATCTCCAGCACCAAGGTCTGAAAACCCCAAGTTCAACTCCATTCCATAGGTTGGTTTTGGAGGATCGGGTTGCTCCCAAACCACAATAAAATAAAATGCAAGAAAAAGCAAAACCTGAACTCCCAGGGTGATTAGTGCCGATTGGATTCGGCTTTTTTGCTCGAGTGAATTGGAGTTCACACCCAGCATCAATTGTAGGGTTTAGTCGCTATAGATACATTGGCGCCCAGTCCTGCTGCGATGCCTCCAATTTCAACTAGATATTCTACAGGTACCTCCTTGTCCAAATGCAAGACTACCTGGCCCTTTTTGCCCTCCAACAAGGGAGTAAGCACTGATTTGAGTTGGTCTCTTGTCACCAACTGATCATTGACCGAAAACTGAAGGTCTTTGGTAACCGATACGGTCACTTCCTGCATGACGATATCGGAAGTTTCACTTGATGGCAAATTCACCGATAAGCCTGAAGGAGTGATAAATGAGGAAGTAAGCATGAAAAATATCAGCAACAAAAAGATAATGTCCGTCATGGAGGACATGCTGAAGGAAGCGTCGACTTTATTTTTCTGCTGCAATCCCATCACTATTTGTCTTGAAGAAGATCGATGAATTCAATAGAAGTGTACTCCATGTGGTGTACCAATTTGGATACTTGGGTAACCAAATAGTTGTAACCCAGGTAAGCGATGATTCCAACCACCAATCCTGCGGCAGTAGTAATCATTGCTTCATAAATACCCGAAGAAAGCAATTTGGGGGACACCATGCCATCCTCTTGTGCAATAGAGATAAAGGCTTGAATCATCCCCGTTACAGTGCCCAAAAATCCTATCATCGGAGCAGCACCAGATACAGTAGCCAAAACCCCTAGGTTTTTCTCCAACTTGTAGATTTCCAATTTCCCCACATTCTCGATCGCCACTTCGATATTTTTCAAAGGTGAACCAATACGGTCTATCCCTTTGGAAATCATGGCTGCTACAGGTGTATTTTCACCTGCACAAAGCATTTTTGCTTTTTCAACCTGTCCATTTTGTACCAAGATCTTTACTTGATCCATCAAACTCCCTGGAGTTTTGGAAGCCTTTCGGATTACCAATAGCTTCTGGATGAATATGAAAATCGCCAATACGAACAATACGTAAAGTGGAATCATCATGTAGCCACCCTTGATCAAAAGATCCAAAAGCCCAATGGACTGACTGCTAGCTGCTACTGCAGCTGGAGCAGCGGTGACGGAATCAATAGCAATTGTTTGTAATAAAATCATGGTCAAAATTTCAATATCCAATATCCATTTGATTGTTGTGCTTTCAACTCAGTAAGCTTGTTGGAAGCTTCATTCCATGAATTGAATGATCCAACTGCCAATCTATAGTTTGTGCTCCCCTCATAAGGATAAATCATGTAGTATTCAGCAAACTTATTGCCTGTTTTCTGAATAAAACGATCTGTTTCTTCCTCGGTTCCAAAGCTACCGATCACCAAGAAAAACTTCGTTTTTCCTTCCTTCTGGGTTACTCGGGTAATCTTTGATTTCGTTGCAATTGATGTGCCAGAAGTAGTGGCAGCCATAGGTAATTCGGAAACAGTACTTCCAGTAGAATCTTGAACCGGAACTGGAACTGAATCTACAGCTGCAAGTGCTGAGCTATCTACTTGCGGTTTTTGTGGGGCTGAAGTAATCGGTGGCGTTACAGCAACTTCTACATCCCCTTCTAGGGGTTCCTGATTGATTTTAAGTTGAAATACGATTACGGAAACTGCTCCAATAAATGCAAATACAACCACCCAAACCCATGTTTTGGATTTCTTTTCCACATTCTTTACAGGAGGCTTTGGCGCTTCAACTGGTCTACTTGGCTTTGTTTCTTTTTTCTTTTCTACTGTAGCGACAGGCGGAGCCTTTGGTAGTTCCTCAACAGGAGCAGGCGTTGAAACCTTTGTTTCTTTCGCCTTAGACTTTGATTTAGAAAGTGGGCTAATTTCTACAAAAGGGAGACCAAAATCCTTGGGATCTGACCATTGTTTGGGATTCGATTCTTTTTCTGCCATGGTGCTATTGAGAAGATACGAAACTAACTTAAAACTAGGTAAAGCCCAACCCTAGGCATTGGTAAATTAAAATTTGAAACTCAGCCCTCCAACTCCTTGAATTCCACGCACTGGATAGTTCATCCAACGCATGTTATTCCGATTCAATAAGTTGGCCCCATTGGCAAACAC
>CANGZP010000157.1 GCA_947458475.1 Cyclobacteriaceae bacterium
CGTCCTTGATGACCATTTTTCAATTCGGTCTTTATCCATCCCAGGGATAGTTTGGGTTGAACTCCCGGAACTGTAATCGATCTTTCCGCGATTTGCTTTGCCAAAATCTCCATTTCAGACAAGTGGTAGGGAAGCAACGGGGCATGCAAGGTCCCAAAAAATTTTTTGACGCAAAGGTGATGGTAATCTCCTACTTGATTTTCGCTTAATGGTTCGTAACAATAAAGACAACTATTCATGGCTTTTTGAGTTCAAGGGGTGAACACTCACAGCTCCAATCGCATTTTGACAGCATGCTAAAAGTAGTCCCATCCGGTCATTTTTGGTGATCTTCCAGCTTTCAGACGCGATGTTCAATAGCCAACCCTCGGGAATCAAACCATCAAAAAAAGGGAATAAGCGTGTGCTTCGATAGGGGCGAGTGGTCACGGGCATTCGAAACGTGATGAATTGATTGGGGTATTTTTTGACGTAGGATTCGTCGTACACAAACACATATTCCCCAGAATCTTCTTCTGTTAAAAAACCAGCTAATTCGTGGTTATACTTTATTATTCCTGTCCGCATCTTTTTGGTTGCTAGGTCTCAATTCATGGCCAAACATGCTGAGTACTTGGTTTACCTTTGACAAGCTTAGGTTTTCTTTGCCTTGTTCGATTTTCCGAATCACGGTAAGTGCGACTCCCGCTTTGTCGGCAAATTCTTCCTGAGTCATCCCCAGTTGCTTCCTTCTGGCTTTTACAAATTTGGCTATTGGATTCATTTTATATGTATTTGCGTATAAATTTATCAAAAATATTTTATTTATATGTTTTTACGTATAAAAATAAATTTTAACCAATTTTTATATGCAATTGAATATAGTTTTTTGATTTTCACGCAGCTCCAGGAGTTAAAAATCCACTGATTTTTGGTTTCCCGCCTCAGCGGACTAATCCACCCCAGCGGACTAATCCACAGAGGCGGATTCTTTGCCACTTTGATAGCGTAAAAAAAATGTTTCACGCGGCCGTTGATGGAGAGGCCAATCCGATCTCTACCAAATACAGGGAATGAGCGATTGAATTTATTTCTATACCTCAAAAAATCGAATGAAATGATCGATAGAAAGTCATTCTATCGATCATTTGGTGAATAGTTGAGCGAGGGGGGTAAATCCCCCTTGCCCCCTTTCAAGGGGGAGTCGCATCTTTGTTGCCATTGAGAATTAACTAAGAAGAGGGATTTTTTTGATTTTAAATGAATCTTGAATCCAAAATAATTGCTTGAGGAGCAATTCGGGTAACTCCCCCTTACCAAGGGGGTAGGGGGGATTTCTTTGCGGATCTGCGTCTTTGCAAGCGTATTATTTTTGAATTGCACTATCTAACCTACCTGCGGCAAGCAGGCATTTTTAACTTTTAACCATCCGCCACGGCGGATAACCAATTCAACCCCTTATTTTTACCTTCCCATTGAAGGATAACTACCTTACCATGAAGAAGAACTTTACCTTGCAGCTTTCTCCCGAGGAAGCCTACGATCCGGACTTATTTAAGGAAGTCGTATTGAAAAAAGCGGGCGTGCCCGCCACTACTCCCCAAACCTTTGCGCGCCAGACGCGCCGCTCCATCGATGCCCGAGGAAGAAAGGTACTCGTGAATGTGGAAGCGGAACTCTTTTTCAACGAGACCCCAGGGTCTTTACTCGATCATTTTCCGACCTACGAAAACGTAGCCAAAGCCGAGCCCATCCTGATCGTAGGAGCAGGGCCGGCAGGACTTTTTGCGGCACTACGCGCCATCGAACTCGGGGTCAAGCCCATTCTCCTCGAGCGGGGAAAAGACGTGCGTGCCCGTCGACGCGATCTCGCAGCCATCAATAAGGAAGGCATCGTGCATCCCGACTCCAACTACTGCTTTGGAGAGGGTGGTGCCGGCACCTACTCGGATGGCAAGCTCTACACCCGCTCCAAGAAGCGAGGAGACATCCGCCGCATCATGGAGATCCTGGTGGCCCATGGCGCTACGGAGGAGATCTTGGTAGATGCCCACCCGCATATCGGAACGAATAAGTTGCCCGTGCTCGTGGCCAAGTTGCGCGAGACCATCCTGGAAGCAGGAGGGGAGATCCACTTCGAGACCCGCGTGGAAGACCTGATCCTGGAGTACAATGAAATCAAAGGGGTAGTCACCCAGAATGGCGACCGCATTCAAGGCATGGGGGTAATCTTGGCCACGGGCCACTCCGCACGCGATATTTTTGAGTTGCTGCACCGCAGACAGGTGCTTATCGAAGCCAAACCCTTTGCCTTGGGCGTACGCATCGAGCATCCGCAAAATTTAATCGACCGCATCCAGTACCACTGTGCCGTAGATCGAGGGCCCTATTTGCCTGCCTCAGCATACTCCTTGGTGCAGCAGACCACTTACCAGGGAAAGCAGCGGGGGGTATTTAGTTTTTGCATGTGTCCAGGGGGATTTATCGTGCCTGCGGCTACGGCTCCCGGGGAACTGGTAGTCAATGGCATGAGTCCGAGTCGCCGCGACAGCCGGTTTGCGAATTCGGGCATGGTGGTATCTGTGGAACTGGAGGACCTACCCGAATATCAGAAATACGGTCCCTTGGCGGCCTTGCATTTTCAGGCGGCAGTAGAGCAGCGTGCTTGGGAGAAGGGTGGCAAAAGCCAAGTGGCTCCCGCGCAGCGCATGGTGGACTTTGTAAACAAAAAGGTAAGCAGCAGCTTGCTGGACACCTCCTACCAACCGGGATTGGCGGCTGTGGAGATGCGAGAGGTATTGCCTGACTTTATTTCAGCACGCTTGGCGATGGCTTTTGAGTCCTTCGGACAGAAGATGAAGGGCTATTTGACCAACGAGGCGCAGTTGATCGGATTGGAAAGCCGTACTTCCTCGCCGGTGCGAATTCCACGGGACAAGGAAAGTTTTGAGCATCCGCAGCTCAAGCGCTTATTTCCCTGCGGGGAAGGGGCGGGCTATGCCGGCGGCATCGTCTCCGCCGCCATGGATGGGGAGCGCTGCGCCGAAAAGCTCGTGGAGCGGTACACCCATCCTTTGAGGTCTCCAAAGACCTCGAAGGATTAAAGTTTTATCTCGCAAAGACGCAAAGACGCGGAGCCGCGAAGGGATTGAAGGGGTAGCGCGGTTTGTTATCCGCCGTGGATGATTTTTTTTTTTCACGCTGATTTAAGGAAAAAAAGCACCCATATTTAATGGGTTTGATCTGCGGAAGTTTTAAGAGGAAATCTGCGGTAAGAATTAGTGGTAAATCCCAGTTCCGAAGTAACTGAACAACGATGACCCCCGGTGAAACCGGGGGTAAAAGTATTATTGATTAAGAAAAAGCCCCGAAGGGGCGCTACCAGTAACTTTTTGTATCGCCGCCTACGGGGCTCTCCTGATCTTTATCGCTTTCTAACCCCGGGTTTCACCCGGGGTCATAATTGGTTCACCCCTCTGGGGTGTGGTACATCGCTTGTATTTACCTTGCCAACACTCTTTCTACTTCCCACTTCCTTTTTCTTAAAGAATAAACTCCTCAAAATTGGATTGATCAATAATTTTGGTTTCTGAATTGGGATAGGCGTTTAAAAACGCTAATGGAATTTTCGCTTTGGCCTTGGGATTCCATTTAAATTCAAAGGAGGAAAGTTGTCCATCTGCTTCTTCGAGGTAGTCGATTTCCTTTTGTTCTTTCGTTCGCCAAAACCACTGATTTACCCACCTGCTTTCGTACCTATTTTTTTTGAGACGCTCGGATAGAATGAAATTTTCCCAAAGAGCGCCCACATCGCTGCGAGATTCTACTGGAGCAAAATTTGCAATAATGGCATTTCTAATACCATTGTCGTAGAAGTAGATTTTTTTACTGTTTTTCAATTCGTTACGCAAGTTTCTACTGAATGAGCCCAATCGATAAATCACAAAAGCTTGCTCCAAGATCTGGATGTACTTTTCAATAGTTTTAGAATCCAGTCCGCAGAGCTGCCCTAGTTCATGGTAGGAAACTTGCGAACCCAATTGATAGGCAAGTGCTTGGAGAAGCCGAATGAG
>CANGZP010000158.1 GCA_947458475.1 Cyclobacteriaceae bacterium
TACTCTACCTTTTGAATGGGATACCATTCACTCACTCCATTCTCGTTGATGGCTTCGATGGTGAAATAGTAAGGCTTGGTACGATCTAAGGTTTTGAGCCAGTATTCGTTATTGCCAAGAACCATGATGGACGTGTACAACTTGTCAGGCGCAGTACCATAATAGATGTTGTAGGCATAAGCATCCGATGACGGCGACCACTTAATGAAGGCACTTCGCTTGTCTTTTTCGGTACGGAAGACCATAAATTGAGACACCTTATTGGGTACCGCTCCACCTGCATTTCCGAAAACCCGGAATCCAGAGAGCGCAAATTTGCCGGTAGGCATCCACACATTGACCAATTTGAGGTACCTAGTTTTTACAGGGTTCTTCAGTTCTACGTACTCGTGCGGGATATCCGTGGTGTTTTTGCTTTTGTCCACCAAGATCTCCCACTTTTTCCCGTCTAAGGAATGATAGAGTAGGTACTGGTGGTATTGGTCGGTTCGCTTGCCGAGTCGGTCAGTGTCCACGTCTTGATCGGCATAGTTGATCTGAACTGCATTTACCGTACTCACTTGGCCGAGATCCGTTTGGATCCACTCTCCCTTGGCTCCGGTTTGAGCACTCCAGTAGGTCTTCAGGTCCTCGTCATTCGCCTTGTTGGGCGAAAACCCTCCCAAAGTGGACGACACCTGCATGGGTTTGTCGTAGTTGAGCAGCATCCATCCGGTAAACTTTCCAGCCTTTTCGGTATTGGGTAGGTAATGCGGGTAATCGCCAAATGCGGTGCTGGACCACATCACATCGTCTTTATCGAAGCCAGCAGGCCAAATGCCTAGGCGCCTCTCAAAGGTGTTTTTGACCGAAATCATGATCGTGCTGATGTGCCAGTATTTCCCTTGGTTGTCCCGAAAAGTACTGCCATGACCAGCTCCTCGGGCAAAGCCTCCCAGCTTCATGCTCAAGGGATCGGATTGGGGAGTAAAGGGCCCCAAGGGCGTTGGGCCAACCACTACCCCGTCTGAATAGCCAGAGAATTCGGTACCTGGTGCACCGTACTGCAGGTAGTATTTTCCGTTGTGTTTGGTCACGTGGGCGCCTTCCATAAAGGGATCCAAGAAGGTGTTGTCCATGTGCTCCCCAAATCGCTGCCAGCCATACTTGTCTGGCTCGAGGAGGTAGAGTTCCTTTCGCGTTCCGATGGCGGCCATTGTTTTTCGGTTCAACTCAATTCCATACAAAGGATAGCGGTTGGAGCTACCATTGTACATGTAGAGTCGGCCGTCGTCGTCGGTGAAGAAGTCGGGGTCCCAACCCCCAATTTCAAATTTTTCGACCAGCGGTTTCCACTCATTTGCCTTGGGATTGGTGCTCATCCAGATCGTAAAATCTTTTTCGTAGGTAGAGCCCATTACCAGCACGGTATCCCCAACAATGCCTACTGCGGGAGCACACAATTCATCGTAAACCTTATTCCAAGGCTGAAGAAAGCGCCTGGAATGGAATTCCCAGTTCAACATGTTGTCACTGGTCCAATAGCCCCACTGATTCGTAGAAAAAAGAATGTAGGAACCCTGGTAGTTGACCACCACCGGATCTGCGGTGGCCCGATGCCTGCCCCATTCCGAGAAATTCGGGATGGGCGTGTAGCCATAATCCAGGTTGATGGGATTGCAGTAGGTCTGCTGCTGCGCCTGAGAACCAAAGGAAAAAAGAAGCAGGGCAAGGATAAGTGTGAGGCAATAACGCATGGCTAAACGATTAAAAATGGAGTACTCCTAGAGCAGAATCAGTAGATATCAAGTACAAATCCCTTGACTTAGCATTGAGTCGACCTTTTCAAAAATAAGGGAGAGCAAGCCAAGAAAAAAATGGAGGGCCTGGTTGAGGGTCTTAAAAATTCTACCGCACCTAGATTTTAGTAATTAAAAAAACTTATACATATATTTGTCACACTAACAATTGCTATGACACAAGAACTCTTTGCTAGCTATTCCTTTCTGCTGGACCGCACGGCCCGCAAGGTGAAGCAATATGCGCAGCAGCAGTTTAAGCGAGGAGGCTTTGACGTGACGGTAGATCAATGGTTGGTCTTAAAAAACCTGTCGGAAAATCCAGAACTCAGCCAAACCGAATTGGCAAACCTAGTTTTCAAGGATCATCCCACACTCACCCGAATTTTGGATTTGCTTCATAAAAAAGGGTACATCATTCGGGTGCAGCACCCACAGGATCGCAGAAGTTTCCAATTGCACTTGACTGAAGCAGGGGTAACTAAAGTCGCTGAATTGCGGCCGAAAGTCCTTCAATTTAGAGAAAAAGCTTGGGAAAATCTGACCGAAAAGGACTTCTTGGAATTCAAGCGCATCTTGAATACCATCTACCAAAATTTGGACGATTCAAACAAAGAAACCAACAGCTAGTTTGGAATTCAGTAGACGAATTCCAGGCCCTAACCAAACGCATTTAACTACTCCATGAACACCCCCACCATCCACACTGATTTATGCATCATCGGCGCCGGGCCGGTCGGTTTATTCGCAGTTTTTGAAGCAGGCCTTCTCAAAATGAGATGTCACCTGATCGATGCCTTGCCACAGATTGGTGGACAACTTTCTGAAATCTATCCTCAGAAACCCATCTACGACATCCCGGGATACCCTGAAATCAAAGCACAGGACTTGGTGGACAACCTGATGGAGCAGGCCAAACCTTTTAATCCCACCTTCACCCTTGGCGAACGTGTAGATCTTCTGGACCGTCAAGAGGATGGAAGCTTTATCGTCACCACCAGCGACAAGACCCAGGTGCATGCCAAGGTCATCATCATTGCTGGCGGATTGGGTTGCTTCGAACCTAGAAAGCCTGTTTTGAACAACCTAGAAGCCTTTGAGGGTAAGGGTATTCATTACATGGTCAAGAATCCAGAGACCTTCCGTGACAAAAAAGTGGTCATCGCAGGAGGTGGAGATTCGGCTTTGGATTGGACCATTTTCTTGGCCAATGTAGCGGAGCGCGTGACTTTGGTGCACCGAAACGAAACCTTCCGTGGCGCGCCAGATTCTGCTTCCAAGGTATTTGACCTTGCTCAACAAGGGAAGATCGATTTGATTCTTTCAGCCAACTTGAAGGAAGCAAGTGGAAACGAACGCCTCGAAAAAGTAATTTTAGAAGATAAGGACAACCAGGAAATCGTTTTGGATGCAGATTACTTGATCCCTTTGTTTGGCCTCTCTCCAAAACTAGGACCTATCGCCGACTGGGGACTCAGCATTGACAAAAACGCAATCGAAGTGGATACCCGCGATTACTCCACCGGCGTGGAGCGCATCTATGCCATTGGAGACATCAATACCTATCCAGGAAAGTTGAAACTCATCCTTTGTGGCTTCCATGAAGCGGCAATCATGATGCACTCAGCCTTCAAATATGTGTACCCAGACCAAAAACTAAGTTTCAAATACACCACCGTAAACGGGGTAAACGCATTCTAAGACGTTATGAAAATCATCAAATTTACCGTAGAAGACCAGCAGGGCGGTCGCCAAGAAGTAGAAGCTCCTACAGACATGGGCCTCAGCCTAATGGAAATTCTTAAGGCTTCCGAATACCCCATCTTGGCTACCTGCGGTGGCATGGCGCTCTGTGCCACTTGCCATGTGGAAATCTTGGAAGGCCAAGCCGGCCTAGGTAATGCTACAGATACAGAGTTAGACCAATTGGAAAACCTACCGGAATACTTCCCTACTTCTCGATTGGCTTGCCAGATTCGGATTGGAGATCAGCTGGAAGGTGCGGTGATCAAACTTCGAGGAGAAGACGTGGTTTAATCCTCTTTTCATTCTGTCGAAAAGACATCTTAGCCCGATGCATGCATCGGGCTATTCTTTTTTTTAATTTTGGTGTAGCGAAACACCAACTTCTTTCGTTCTGAGAAAAAAACAAAACTATGAAACGCATCGCTATTTTTTTGATCGCCCTGCTAGTTGTTTCTTGTGAACTAGTCATCAATGAACCTCTAATTGTTTCCGAAGAGGAGCTAATCAATGCA
>CANGZP010000159.1 GCA_947458475.1 Cyclobacteriaceae bacterium
GAATCTCACAATACATCCAACAAAAATTGGAGTTGCCTGACCAGAAGGTGTTTAACAACATCATGCATCTGGGCAATACGACTGCAGGAACCATTCCAATTGCGTTATCCCAAGCTTGGGAACAAGAACGATTGAAAGAAAATGACCTGATTTGTTTGGCTGCTTTTGGTTCAGGATTTTCTTGGGCTTCTGCAATCTTGAAATGGTAAACGAGTGAAGCCGGAGCTAGACCTTCCTCTTTGGCTCGATCAAACAATTGTCCAACGGCAAAATCAGCTGAAAACTGATTTTATAGACCTTTTTGAGCAGCTCGGCAACTCTGTTAGGAGTGAGGAGTTGTCCCATTTTTTCACAAACTCGAAGGGTAAAAAAATCTCCAAAGGAAATCAATTGCTCGGCTTCCCCTACCTCGTGCTTGACCTGATTCGTGATTTTGATTTGGAAACAGGCTGCAACATCCGTTTTGTAAGTTGGTTTGGCCATGGCCTGTATTGCTGCGTATTTCTGGGCAAAACCAAACTCCTTCCGGATCAATCATTTGTTGAAAATGGATTCAAATTGGGGAGAAATGACCTTCCTTGGGATTTATCTGCACAAGTAGACTGGATAAAGAACCAGGCTGCCGATTCCAAAAGCTCACACAAACAAGACGATGCAAGGCTTTGGATCAAAGAAATTGCCTTGGTTGGAGATCGGGATACCTGTCTCGAAATTTTGTGTAAGGAATTGAAGAAAATTCTCCAGGCAAATGGCTAGGAGTAACTTAAAAAGTTAAGGATTTCATGTACTTTTAAACAGGAAATGATTTTTTACGTAGGAATAGGGAAATTATCCAATTCCGCGTACTGAAAACTGTTGCCAACCTACCATAAGAACCCCTTTTTGCCATGAAGTATGTGCTGATTCTATTCTTCTCCCTTCTTCATTTTTCGATTGCTGCACAGACTTCTAAAGTCGCGGTTCGCTATTCCAGTGATTCATCCATTGTGGGAACAGGCTTGGTCGAAAAAAACATTCCAAATGGGCTTTGGAAGTTCTACACGACTAAAACCAATACCCTAGTTACGGAAGGAATCTTTAAAAATGGCGTTCGTGATGGGCAATGGACAAGTTACCATGCCAATGGCAAGCGAAAAGAACTAGCAGATTACCGAGAGGGAAAACTTTTTGGTCCAGCTCGATTTTTTGATGTCAATGGATTTCTAGTCAAAGACATGATCTTTCAAGACAGCATTTTGATTGGCAAATACATCGAGTATTATGGAAGTACTGAACAAGATTTTTACATAGATCCCAGCCAAGTCAAGTTGGAAGGTAATTATGCAGCAGGAAAAAAAGTGGGGCAATGGCTCAGCTATTTCCCCGAGGGTGAACTCGCTGTGCGGGAGTTTTATGTGAATGGGTTACGAGAAGGCCCCTATTTCGAATTTGATCCTGAAGGAAATGTCTTGGCAGAAGCCACTGCAGTCAAAGGGCAGTTTGATGGTGTTTACAAGACCTATTCTCTACCGAACGTGGTTTACCAGTCAGGTACTTACAAAAACGGGGAGAAAATTGGCGAGTGGAAAAGCTTTTTCCCTGGTACCAAAATCCCTGAATCGGAAGAATTCTACGATGCATCCGGAAATCGCATTGGAGAATGGAACTATTACTACGAAACTGGACGACTTGCACGAAAAGAACGCTATGAAAACAATGTAGCCGTTGGCGTGTGGGAGGAATACTTTCCAAACAAGGAAATCTCCAAACGAAAAACCTATGTCTTAGGAGTTCCTGAAGGAGACTATGTAGAAAATCACAGTTCAGGCAAACCCTCGGTACAAGGTCAATATGCAGGAGGTGCAAAAGTGGGGGTTTGGAAGAATTTTTATCCAGACGGGCAATTGTATGCGATCGGAGAATATAAAAATGACCTCAAAACAGGCCTATGGAAGTATTTCAATAAAATCGGGGTGTTGGCTGCTGAAGGGGAATACCTACTGGGCATGGAGAATGGGCAGTGGGTGTATTACTACGATGGCGGTCAACTGAAATCTGTAGGCAGATTTAATCTAGGTTTTGAAGATGGGATTTGGGGTTTATTCTACGACAACAAGCAGCTAACCCAAGAGGAGTTTTGGGACAACGGCAGGCTACTCAATGTAAGTGACTATTACACCCAAGACGGAAAAGAAACTCGCGACAAGGGAACTTTGAGTGACGGAAAGGGAACCCGCATCACTTACTATGTCACAGGACAAAAAGAATCTGAAGGAAGCTACCTGGGCGGTAAATCAGAGGGCCTCTGGATCTATTACCATGAATCAGGGAGAAAAGCCTCTGAAGGCATGATGAAAGATGGCAAAAAGCAGGGCCCTTGGAAATTTTACAACTCAGCGGGACGGTTGGAGGACCTCCTTCAGTTTAAAGATGACGAAATCCAGTATCCAAAAGCAAATCCGGCTAGGCAATAGTCTTTTTTCGATAAATCATTTTTCTTCGGCAGGTAAACCTGCCGAAGGCTGACCTGTCTGCCGAAGGCAGGAAAACATTCCTCGTTAATCTCGGTTAAACCTAAAACCGATACCCATGTTTGGATTATTCAAAAAGAAAAGCGAGAAGGAAAAACTTCAAGAAACCTATGCCAAGATGATGGCAGATGCCCACAAACTATCGCATAGCAATCGAACGGCTGCAGACAAATTGATGGCCGAAGCAGAAGAAGTAGCCAAGCAAATCGACGCCCTCAACAAGGGCTAATTCACACTTACTTTCTAGCGTAATCGTCCTGCAATCGGACGATATCGGCTTCATCTGAAGGTTGGCTTGCATCCGTATGCATCCAAATCTCAGCGACTACCCCCCAGCCTGCTGTACCAATCAAGCGATGGCGCTCTCCCTGCTTCAGGGACACGATTTCATTGGGAATCATCGCTACTACAGGACCTTGAGCATCGTCCAAACTTCTACTGATTGCTGCTTCACCTGCCACTAAAGTCCACAACTCTGCACGACGGAAATGGTACTGCCATGAGAGTCGAGCTCCTGGTGCAACAAGTAAGAATTTAGGGCTCAACTTCTGCGCATACTGCTCTTCCGAAAGGATTACTTCTGGGAAAAATTGTGCTTTAAATGCTCGAATTTGCGTTTCATCCAACACAAAAAACCCTCCCCAGGGGCGCTCAAAATCTTGAGTGGAAATCGAAAATCCGGCTTCTCCTAAATAGGTTTCTACAACTGCTGCAACTTGAGATTTAGTCAAGTCATGGGAAAGAATAAGTGGCTTCATAAAATGAATTAAAAAAGAACCCAAAAATAGATATTTTTTCAGTTTCTAGAATGGAGCAACTTAAAATGTAAAACTGCTCTTTAGAAATAGATTCTAAAAGAAATAGTACCTACTTCCCCATTTTCTTAAACAAATTACCGGCATCTTCTTTAATTTTTTTTTAAAAGTGTTTTTATGCTGGCTGATTTATTGCGTATTTGAACGCTCACTTCCGAGCCATGCACTTAATTAATCCACATAATGCCCTCTCGAAAATTGAGGGCGTAGTAGAAGGGAAAAACTACCTCCTGAAGATTCGGCTGATCAAAAGCCTCTACCAGAAAGGTGCTTCCACTGCCAATGAAATCTGTGGTAGCATGGGGATTTCTTTACCCACAGTCAATGCCCTCTTGACGGATTTAATCCGTTCGGGGGAGATAATCAAACAAGGTCGGGCGGCATCTCAAGGTGGAAGGAAGCCAGACTTATACCGATTGGCATCGGATGCATTTTATGTATTGGCGGTGGATCTCAGTAAATATGCGGTTAGCTTGGCCTTGTACAATTGCCAGCAAGAGATTGCCAAGGAACAGGTGACGCATAAAATCGTACTCAACAATGAGTCGGAGACCTTCGAACAACTGTGCCAGCACATCGAAAGCTAC
>CANGZP010000160.1 GCA_947458475.1 Cyclobacteriaceae bacterium
GGCTTCGATGGTCTCGATGACCTGATCCATCATACGGAGGCCTAAATGCCCTGACCAGGGATATTTTTCTATTTCTTCAGGAAAAATGGACTGTAGCCTAATTTCTTTATGAAGGTTTGCCTTGATGATATGAATGGGAAGTTCATTGCCCAGCAAGGTGCTAGCCGCTTCCTGCAGGTTGCCAAGTGTCGCAGATATCGCCCAGCGTATAAAGGGATGGCTACATTTTGCTTGCAAGTAGGCGAGTGCCAGTTGCACCTGTACGCCGCGCTTGTTGCCTACCAATTCATGCCATTCGTCTACCACTACGCACCTGAGATTTTCGAAAAGGGGTTGGGTATCTTTTTGTGACAAAAGGATATGCAGCGTTTCTGGAGTGGTAATCAGGCATTCAGGGGGATTCCGTTTGAAGCTCGCGCGTGTTTTCGCATCAGTGTCCCCATTCCGTACCGACACGGTCCAAGGCAATCCTAGGCCAATGCAAGCCTCTTGCATCGCTTTTTGGAGGTCTTGGGCAAGGGCTCTTAGGGGAGTTACCCAAATGACTTGCAGTCCATTTTTTCGCGGGGTTCGCCAGTCTTTTGGATTATTTTGAATGTAGTTCAAAAGTACTCCAAACCAGAGTGCGAATGTCTTTCCAGAGCCTGTCGGAGCATTGAGGAGACCGGATTTCCCATCCAAGTAATCGGTCCAGGCTTGAATCTGAAAGGGGAAGGGGCTCCAACCTTTTTGGCTGAAGTAGTCTAAACCTGGTTTTAGGCGTGCATCTTCCATGTCAGGTAAGGAGGGCTTTCAAATCAGCCAAAGTATTGGCCTGTGCTATGGTCTTGTCTTTTCGCCACCTTGCAATGCGAGGAAATCGCAAGGCAACTCCACTTTTGTGTCGTGGGCTTGCTTGTATGCCTTCAAAGGCGATTTCAAAAACTAGACCTGGGTTGACCGTTCGAACAGGGCCAAATTTTTCCTTGGTGTTTTTTTTGACATAGGCATCCACCTCACGAATCTCTGCATTTGTTAATCCAGAGTAGGCTTTGGCAAAGGAAACCAATACCTCCCCATCCCAGACTCCAAAGGTATAATCTGTAAATAGGTCTGCTCGTTTGCCATGCCCTTTTTGGGCATAGATGAGCACTCCATCGATGTGCAAAGGGTCTAACTTCCATTTCCACCAAGCGCCTCGTTTTCTGCCAGTTTCGTACATGGAGTCCTTTTTTTTCAGCATGAGACCTTCTGTTTGTAGGTCTCGTGCATTATCTCGGACTCGTGCGAGTTCCTCCCAGGAACCAAAAGGGAGCGTATCTGAAAGTTTGAATTTTGGATGACTTGCCTGTCGAGTAAGTTCTTCAAGCAAGGCTTTTCGTTCAGAAAGCGGTTCGTTTCGGAGGTCTTTCCCTTCCCATTCCAAAAGATCAAATGCGATGAAACTTACGGGAGCCTCAAGCAAGATTTTTTTGGAAAGACTTTTACGAGTGATTCGTGTTTGAAGAACTGAAAAAGGAAGGGGACTATCCTTTTGGTAGGCCAGCAGCTCTCCATCGAGAACGGTACCATCGGGAAGTTGATCTAGGAATTCGAGAATTTCAGGAAACTTGTCGTTGACCAGCTCTTCGCCTCGGCTCCAGATAAAGGACTGCTGTCCCCTTCGGATGAGTTGCCCTCGAATGCCGTCCCACTTCCATTCTGCGATCCATTCACTGACGGAACTGCTCTCAAGAAATTCTGTTTCGATGGGATGCGCCAGGAAAAAAGGGTAGGGTTTGGAATAATCTTCTTCCCTCTTTTCAGGATGCAGGAGCTCTTGGATGCTGATAAGTTCAGGATTCCAGTTGCCCATCAAGCGATGTGCCACTTGGGCTTGTGGCAAGCCAGTAAACTTGGATAGGGCTTGAATGAGGAGATTTTGGCTCACTCCAATGCGAAATCCACCCGTGATTAACTTGTTGAATACGAATCGCTCTAGGCTAGTGAATTGATCCCAGGCAGCCAGAATTTCTTGTTTTTTCAAGGCTTCGTCGGCAGGCAGCTCTTGAAGCCAAGTAATCCACTCGCTGAGGGATACGCTATGGGTATGGGTTGGTGCTGGGAGTAGGAGTGCGATGGTCTCTGCAAGATCCCCAACAGTTTGGTAGGATTCTTCAAAGAGCCAATCTGGGATTCCTGCTTTTTCTTGACACCAGTTCCGGAGCTGACGTGTGGACACTTGACGCTTAGGCCGTCGATGGGAAAAAATGGCAATCACCCAAACTGAATCCGCTGGAGCCGCATTCGAAAAAAACCAATCCAAGGCTTCTAGCTTGTCTCCCGTTTTATTCGATTGATCGAGTCTATGGATTAGTTCTGCAAAAATTTGCATCGAATTAAGAATCTAGAAAGTGATTTTTACAGGAAGAAAGTAGACTAGCCAAAACGAATGCCTAAATTAGAAGTTGATTTGAACCACTTTTTAAGAATTGCGTTTAAAAAGAAAACCGACTTCCTATGAAAAAGTTATTGCTACTTCTTTCTTTATCGATCTGCATCGGATCTTGCAAAGATGCCGATGAAAATCAATATTCTGGAAGAAGCGTCGAATTTGAACTTTTCCAAGCGAGTACCTATGCCTATAAAGGTACCATAGAATTTAGGGAATTGGTAGATGGCAACCTGGAATTAGCGTTGCGAATGGATGGAGCTAAATCGTCCACTGCGTATGCCTATCCTGCACATTTGCATTTTGGAGGCTATGATCAAGCCAATGCTCCGATAGCGCATCTTCTGAATCCCTTGCCAGCCACGCAATTGACTTCTACCACACAGCTGGGCAAACTATCCGATGGAAGAAGGTTGAAGTTTGAGGACCTCAACAATTTTGATGGACACGTAAAGATTCACCTTGCCAATGAAGGCCCAGAATATGCGGTCATATTAGTTGCTGGAAATATTGGGGCTAAAGCTCGGGCCGAATTTGACCCAGATCGAATTGCTGTTTGTGGGAAAAGCTTTTAAATGAAAAGAGGCTGTCTCATCACTTGAGACAGCCTCTTTTGTTTTCGGACTGACTTTTACTTAGTTCAAAATCACGGGGAAAGTAATGTCCAAATCAGTTTCTCCACCTGCCTGTACAAAGTTTGCAAAGGTTGGGTTATTGGCACCTGCAAAGCTTTTGTTGAGGTCATGTCGTAGCACTACGCGCATGCTGCTGTTGTTGGTACCCGTAGAGGAAGATACAGTCACCGTATTTTTAAGACCAAGTGCTATCCCTCCAGCATCAGCGTACTGAATGCTGAAGATATTGCTATCAAATACTGGACCTAAGAAGAAAAATTGATGTTCTGCAGCTTCTTCCAAGATTTCTTTGGTAATGTCTTCATTTTCAATGGAGTTGGTCACCTCAATCGTCATTTGGTACTTTTTTCCTTTGGTGAGGCTGATAGATTGTACGGTAGGCGTCTTTCCAACTTCAATACCTTGTGGATCACTTGCTTTGAAAGAAAATACAGAGCCTACCAGTGCATTCGAGGAATTCAATTCTTGAAACTTGAGGGTTACGTCAGTGATTACTTCACCTTCATTTTCTTTTTCTGGGTCTTCACTCTCGCAAGAAGCAAATCCAAAAGCGAGTAGGGCAACGAGGTAGAGGGATACTTTTCTTAGGTTTTTCATGGTAAATTAATTTAGAATTGGTAATTGAGTTTTAGTTGAAAATTCCGTCCCATATCCGCTGTGAAATAGCGAAAACGGTTCATGTATTCTTTAAATTCAGTATTTAAGAGGTTATTTACCTGCATACTTACACTGAAATCATGTTTGAAAAGCTGTATCTTTTTGGAAAAGCCCAAGTTCACCAAGGAGTAGCCTGGAGGTGCAGGGGCAAGGTCAAAATCCGGTTCTCGACTTTGTTGGGCAAC
>CANGZP010000161.1 GCA_947458475.1 Cyclobacteriaceae bacterium
AGATTCATCGTTGCTATGAAAATTTACACCAAAACAGGAGATCAAGGAATCACCTCTTTGTTGGGCGGAGTACGCGTACCCAAATCAGATCTACGCATCGATGCCTATGGCACCTTGGATGAATTGAACTCTTATGTGGGCCTCCTCCGAGACCAAGAAGTGAATAAAAAAAGATCAGAACTACTCAAAACGATTCAAGATCGCCTCTTTACAATTGGTGCAGATTTGGCAACTGTGCCAGGCAAAGACAAGGTAAAAAAACCAGACCTGCATTCAGAAGATGTGGAAGTTTTAGAAAAAGAAATGGATGCCATGGATGCGGAACTCCCCATGCTTACCGCCTTTATCTTACCCGGTGGGCATACCGCGGTTTCATTCTGTCATCTAGCCAGAACAGTTTGCAGGCGCTCAGAACGCATTGTCGTAGAGCTCGCCTCCCAAGAGCCAGTGGCCGACCTAGTCATCCAATACCTCAACCGCCTTTCTGATTTCCTATTTGTTTTGGGTCGAAAAATGGCGCAAGAGCTGGAAGTTGAAGAAGTAACCTGGAAACCGCGTTGGTAATCCTAATCTGACGTAAGAAAAATATCCTTCGCACTACTAAATGCACCCTTCTTTATGAGCACCCTTTCGATTTCAGTTACTAAAACTAGCCAGTCCAAACTTTCGGAAACAGACTTCTCTTCCTTAGTTTTCGGAAAGTCCATTTCGGATCACATGTTTGTGGCAGACTACCAAAATGGTGCTTGGGGAGATTTTAGAATTGTTCCTTATGGTCCCATGGAAATTTACCCTGGCAATGCAACGCTGCACTATGGGCAAGCCATTTTTGAGGGCATGAAGGCCTACAAAAATGAGCGGGGTGAAGTCTTGGTCTTTCGAGCAGAAGCCAATGCGAAGCGATTGAATGAATCCGCTACGAGGATGTGTATGCCAACCCTACCTGAACCTGTATTTATTGAAGCATTAAAGCAATTGCTCTCGGTGGATAAAGGTTGGGTGCCACAGGAAAAGGGATCAAGCCTCTACATTCGCCCTTTCATGTTTGCCATGGATAATTACCTAGGTGTCAAAGCATCAGAGACCTACAGATTTATGATCTTTACGAGCCCTGTTGGGGCCTATTATTCCAAGCCAGTATCCGTAAAGGTAGAAACAACCTACACCCGTGCCTGTGAAGGTGGTACTGGAGAGGCAAAAGCTGCTGGCAACTATGCAGCCTCACTTTATCCTGCTCAATTGGCTCAAAAAGAAGGATACGATCAATTACTCTGGACGGATGGCAAGACCCACAGCCAAATAGAGGAAAGTGGAACCATGAATGTCATGTTCAAAATCAAGGGAACACTCATTACCGCTCCTACGCATGGCGGCACCATCCTCAAGGGAATTACAAGAAACTCAGTACTTCAACTTGCAAAAGACTGGGGGCAAGCGGTAGAGGAGCGCTTTCTAGCAGTGTCCGAACTCGAAGAAGCCTTGAAAAATGGAAGTCTAGAAGAAGCTTTTGGGGTTGGCACCGCCGCCACCATTGCATTCATCAATAAAATCAATGTGAACGGAAAAGATTATTCGCTCCCCGAACCATCAGAAGAGGCTTTTTCAGCCCGTGTGCTCAAGGCCTTGAATGGCATTAAATACGGAGAGCTACATGACCCGCATCAGTGGATAATCAAGATTTGATCACTAAGCTGATGAACAAGCCCTCCATTAAATCAAAGCGAGTAGGAACGGTATTCCTTGCCCTCCTATTTCTTGGTTTATTTGTAGGACCTATTCTAGCACAAGAGCAACCCAGAAAATTTTTACTCCTCAAACGAGGAACCAATCAAAAGAGTCAAATTCGATTTTACCCAGGGGAAGACATTACCTACAAAAGCAAAAAGATCGGCTACTTCGTCACCGATAGAATAGTCAATTTGGATACGGAATACATCTACTTGACGGAAAATATTCTGAGCCCTTCAGACATCCTCGAAATCGACATCCGAAGAAAAGATCCTCGAAATCGTACGCTAAACAACTTGACTAGCCTTTCTTTGGGAGCAGGCACCATGGCTATCGCTTTGGAAGGAATCAATAGCCTTTATCAACAGCGTAAACTGCAATTTAGTCCTGGATTGATCAAGACGTCAGCCATCCTCCTCGGTGCAGGGTTCGGATTGCTTCCGCTACGCTACAAAACGTTTACGCTTTCAGACAAGAACAAGGTTCAACTCGTCATCCTTGAAATTGAATAAGGGCATTGACTGGTAAAACCGAGATTTTTTCCGATTTTTGTATCACATTTTTAACTTAGACAGATGACTTCAGACCAACTGAAAGACTTGAAAGCCCGCACATCGGCTTTGAGGAGGTATCTTTGACTACGATCGTAAGAAAGTAGAAATCCAAGACCTAGAGGCCGTGTCGGCCCAAGCTGATTTCTGGAACAATCCAGGAGAAGCTGAAAAAACCATGAAACAAATCCAAGCCAGAAAAGGCTGGACCACTGCCTTTGAAACCCTGGACTTGAAAATTCAGGATTTAGAGGTCCTGTATGAATTTTTCACAGCAGGAGAAGTTACCGAAGAGGAACTAAATAAAGAATTTTTATTGGGTAGAGACGCAGTAGAGGAGCTCGAACTCAAGAAAATGCTTTCTGCCGAAGAGGATCAACTCAATGCAGTTCTTGAAATCAACCCA
Source organism: Cyclobacteriaceae bacterium (assembly GCA_947458475.1). Lineage (GTDB taxonomy): Bacteria > Bacteroidota > Bacteroidia > Cytophagales > Cyclobacteriaceae > Algoriphagus. Next base: position 2,686 of record CANGZP010000161.1, read on the forward strand.
GGTGCAGGTGGAACAGAAAGTAACGACTGGGCATCGATCCTCATGCGTATGTACATCATGTGGGGAGAAAAAAATGGCTACAAAGTACGTGAAATGGACATGCAACCCGGTGAAGTTGCTGGGATCAAGTCCGCCACACTCCTATTCGAAGGGCCCTTGGCATACGGATTTCTAAAATCAGAAACCGGAGTACACCGATTGGTTCGAATCTCTCCTTTTGACTCTGGGGGACGAAGACATACTTCCTTTGCCTCAGTGTACGCATATCCAGAAGTAGACGATTCGATCGAAATCGACATCAATCCTGGAGACGTAGAACTCCATACTTCCAGATCTGGAGGTGCAGGTGGTCAAAATGTGAACAAGGTGGAAACCAAGGTTCAATTGACACACAAGCCTACCGGTATTGTGGTTGTGTGCCAAGTGGAGCGCTCACAGCTTGCCAACCGTGAATTGGCCATGCAGATGTTGAAGTCTCGACTTTACCAATTGGAGTTGGAGAAAAGAAATGCGGAAATCGCCAAAATTGAATCCTCCAAATTGCGCGTGGACTTTGGTTCTCAGATTAGAAATTATGTCCTGCACCCGTATAAATTGGTCAAGGACAACCGCACCAGTCATGAAACCTCCGATGCGCAAGGTGTCCTTGATGGAGGCTTGAATGAATTTATGAAAGCATTCCTTCTTGCACAAAGCGAGGAAAGTGCAAACAAAGACTAAGTTACCAGGCCGAGGAAATCATCCTCGGCCTTTTCATTGCTTATCCCTACCATGAGGCTACTCCCCTCTTTCTTTACGCTAGATTTTTTCCTGCTCTGCTTGAGTAGCTTTCTGTTTTTTTCGAGCTTCAACATGATCATTCCAGAGCTGCCCGCATACCTCAGCTCCATGGGAGGAGAGTCTTACAAAGGGTGGATTATCGCCCTATTTACCCTATCTGCTGGACTTTCAAGGCCTTTTAGCGGCAAGCTCGCCGATAAAATTGGAAGAATACCGGTCATGATCTTTGGTGCAAGTGTTTGTTTTGTGGTAGGTCTAAGCTACCCCCTCCTTCACTTTGTGAGTGGCTTTTTGTTTCTCCGCTTTGCACACGGATTTTCCGCAGGCTTCACCCCTACGGGTACATCAGCCTATGTTGCAGATACGGTCCC
>CANGZP010000162.1 GCA_947458475.1 Cyclobacteriaceae bacterium
GCCGTTTCAGTTCGTAAACGGCTTTTCCCCAAAGAAACAGCTTGAAATCCATGTGCAAATGCCAGTTGAATTTCTTTGGGATCAAAGTCTCCTTCGGGTCCAATGAGGATAAGGTACTTTCCGCCTGCTTTAGCTAAGTCGAGGAGGTGGTGGGTATGATTTTCATCTACATAGGCGATGAATTTCTGATAATCAACAAAGTCAGCAGACTTCAATAGTTCACTCAGTTTGGTAGATCCATTCACAGCCGGTGTTCTCCACTTGATGCTTTGCTTGCAAGCAGAGATAATTTTCTTCTGGAGCCGGTCAGTCTTCAAGAAACTACGTTCCCCATGCATCGTATCCAATAGGGTCAGTTCATGAAATCCAATCTCCGTGATTTTCTCCACCATCCACTCCATGCGGTCGGGACTTTTGGTTGGAGCAATGGCCAGATGGATGTAAAAAGGATCGATCTCTGCTTCCTTGGAAGACAACACGGTCAAACTCGCCTTTTTTGGATCTGCTTGGTCCAGCACACAGGTGTAGAGCATCCCTTTTCCATCCGTGACGAGGATTTGGTCCCCCTTTTTTTTCCGAAGTACGCGGACTAAATGCTTCGATTCTTCCTCAGTGAGGTAGGTGGTAGGAGAGGTGATTGAATCTTGGAAGAAAAGCTGCATGAGATGTGAACAGTTCTAGAACACAAAAAAAGCACATTTCATGAAGAAATGTGCTTTTAAAGATTTTTAAAGATAAAGGGATTAGCCTTTTGAAATTTCCATGTTCACTGTTTTGCCTTTGATGGTGTTATTTTTCATCACGCGAACTACATGCTCTGCATCCTTGTGAGGAACATCTACGAAGGAGAAGTTGTCAAAAATATCAATGCCTCCGATGCTTTTGCCTGTTAGGCCAGATTCACCTGCAATGGCCCCTACGATGTCGGCAGGACGGATGAAGTCTTTTTTACCTAGGTTCAAAAACAAACGAGTCATGTTCTCATCGCGCGCACGCTCAGTACGGGGAGCAAAATCTCTTTGTCCTTCTTTGCGGTCACCAAATCTGCTACCGCTTTCTTTGCGGTCGCCAAAGCGGCTTCCACTATCTCCGAAACGGCTTCCACCTTCTTTTCGATCTCCAAATCTGCTACCACGATCAAATCGCTCACCAGATCTTCCAGCTTCTCTGCGGTCGCCAAATCGCTCACCGCCACGTCCGCCTTCTCTTCTATCTCCAAATCTAGACTCGCGTCCTCCTTCACGTCCACCTTCTCTTCTGCGGTCTCCATAAGCAGGAGCTTCGATTCCGAAGTCTTGCTCTTTCATTTCTTTCACAGTATCGCCCATGACCATTTTAAGTAGGCCTAGGGAGATTTGTTCTTGTGTCAAACCTTCGGAAAGCATCTGCCCGATGGTAGCTTCAAACAATTGGTTGTCCTCTTCTTTGCTCAACACGCGGTGTACATCCTTGATAAATTGAGTTTTCTTCAATTCAACCAATTCCGCTACCGAAGGAGGCGTCATTTTGTTGATGTTTGCCTTGGTGTATCGCTCCAAGTCTCTGAGCTTCATCATCTCTCTACGGCCAGTAATGAACGTAATGGCAGTACCTGATTTGCCGGCACGGCCCGTTCTTCCGATACGGTGTACGTAATACTCCTCATCCAATGGGATGTCAAAGTTGAATACCGCCTCTACATTGTCTACATCGATTCCTCGAGCAGCCACGTCTGTAGCCACCAATACGGTACAAAGTCCTTTTCTGAACTTGCCCATTACCTTGTCGCGCTGTGCCTGAGAAAGGTCACCATGAAGTGCTTCTGCAAGGATGCCACGAGCACCTAGCGATTCGGTTACCTCATCCGTCATGCGCTTTGTGTTACAAAACACCACGCTGAGGGCATAATTATTGAGGTTCATCAGACGGGCCATAAGCTCCATCTTCAAGGATTGCTTTACTTCGTAGAACACTTGATCGATTTTGGAAACCGTCAATTCGTTCTTGGCAACTTTAATGATCTCTGGATCAGTTTGGTACTTGCGAGTCAAGTCTAGGATCGGCTTGGCCATGGTAGCCGAGAAAAAGACAGTTTGTCTCTCCTCTGGCATCTCTTGCAAAATTGCTTCGATATCGTCTCTGAAACCCATGTCTAGCATTTCATCTGCCTCATCCAAAACAATGATGCCTGCATCTTCCAAACGTAAAGTTCCTCTGTTGATGTGGTCTTGAACACGGCCAGGTGTTCCTACGACGATCTGTACGCCTTTCTTTAGCACACGAATCTGCTTGTCAATAGATTCGCCTCCGTAAATGGCTACAGAATTAATTTTCTTGTGGTATTTGGCCAATTTCTGGATTTCTCCTTCTACCTGAACCGCTAGTTCACGGGTAGGGCATAGGATAATCGCTTGTGGCTTGTTGAAGTCAGCATCAACCAAATCGATGATTGGAATTGCGAATGCTGCAGTTTTACCAGTACCCGTTTGCGCTTGACCGATTAGATCGCGGCCTTGCAATACGAAAGGAATGGCTTGTTGTTGAATGGGGGAAGGTTGGGTGTAGCCCATCTCTTCCACGGCCCGTAAGATTTCTTCCGAAATCCCCAGGTCTGAGAATTTGATTGTGTTTTCCATGATGTTGTCCTTTGTTTTTCTTGCCATGGTATCCTAAATCCCAGACAAGCAACAGCAAGGACTCACGGCACGAAAAATAGCTCTGTCAAAATTGACGATGCAAAAGTAAGTAGAAATATTTTGTAAACCAAGGGTAGGGTCCAAGTTTTTAGAATATTCTGTATAATTGAGGGGGGATGTCCGAAATATATTTGGTGGGGGGAGAAAAAAAAGAAATACGAGGTACGAAATACGACATTTTTCTAATGTCGAATGCCGAACGTCGAGTGCATAATGCTGAAGTGGTGAAAGCGGGCGACTAAGCAATAAGCAGACTACTAAGCTCAGCAAGATATAGTCTAATTTCTTGCCTCTCGGCTCTTGTTTCTCGATTAATGTCGAATGTTGAACGCCGAGTGAAGAATGTAGAAAAAAAAGTACCAAGTACCAAGTACGAAGTAGGGATTCGTATTGGGATTCGAATTCTATTCCGGAGAAATCTTGGTACATTGTACTTGGTACTTCGTACAATATTTAGTCTAATCTCTTGCTTCTCAAGGCGTCTTGATACTAGCTACTTGCTACTAAAATAATCCTCGTACTTGGTACTTTGTACCTCGTACCTTGTACTACAAAAACGATTGGTCCTCTGTCGCTTCTTCGGTCATCTTTTCTGCGAGATCCTTGCCCAAGTAGCGGTCAATCAAGCCATGTGCAAAATACAGGAGGGGAGTGAGTGCTAGGGCAACTGTAAACTTATACACATAGTTGATGAGGCCTACAGCCACGATTTGGGAGATGCTCCAGTTTCCAAAAACATAGAAGGCGATCCCCAGCACCACAAAAGAATCGATGAATTGAGATACAAGTGTGGAACCTGTGGCCCGCAGCCAAATCATTTTTGGACCTGTCACTGCGCGAAGCTTTTGAAAAACATACACATCAATCAGTTGGCCGAGTAAAAAGGCGGTAAGCGAACCCACAATAATGCCCAATCCCTGTCTAAATATGGTATTGAAGGCGTAGTTGATATCAAATGCCCCACCATCTGGCAGGCTCTTATTGACTTCCAACCAGAAATCTGCAGGTACCAAGGCAGTTACGAGACTGATGACCACAAAAACATAGGTGATCAATCCTGCCGTCAAAAAGCTGATTTTCCGTACTCCTTTTTTACCAAAGTATTCGTTGATTAAGTCAGTTGTGATAAAGACCACTGGCCAAATCACTGCACC
>CANGZP010000163.1 GCA_947458475.1 Cyclobacteriaceae bacterium
ATGTGGTCCTTTTGGGCGTAGCCGGCCTGCTCCCAGTTTTTGATCTGCCCATAGCCCCCTGAGAGGTCGTAATAGTTCCAATACAGCACCTCGTTGGCACGGGCCAGCGAATCCATCGCTTTCGCAAACTCAATCCCTGCATCGATGTGCCTCCCCTTGTAAAAAAGATCCTGCGTAGATGTCAACACAATCAGGATCTCTGGATTGATGGATCGAAGATTTGAAATGGCCTTGGTGACGTTTTTGGGTAGACTCTCCGCGACCTTATTTTCGTAGAGAATATTGTTCGTCCCATAATCCAAAATCACCAGATCGGGCTGTAAGACCTCAGACTGCTCACGTAATTTTTCTAGGTTCAACACCGCCTCAAATGGGGATCCTCCTACCCCCAAGGAATGGTAGAGCACCCCGCTTCTATCCTTCTTCTCCAAGCTCATCCCATAAAATCGAAACAGCATCCCCGACTTCTCGCTGGGCAGCAACTGAACTTGAAGTTTCCCAATCTCCTCCGTCAGGGGGATCCGCAGGTAGTTCTTGCCCGCCTGGGCGGAGCGGAGTGAATCATCTACCTGCCAGTGGTTCTCCCCCACGGTTAACTTGAAATCGGGGGTTTGAGCGTTGTTGTCAAAAAACAAAAGCAGCTCGTACTCCTCCTTCGGAAGCGGGCTGGGAAAGGTAAGGGTAAAGCTGGCAGCAGGGTCGCGGGTTTCTACCGTCATCCCCCGTACACCCAAGGGGATTTTGGGAGTAAGCTGGAAACTCTTGGCCGAGGTCCAGGTACCCGTATGGCTGCTCTTGTAGTTGATGCTGCCGTAGGTTTTGGCAGCAGAAAAAGGAAATAGAAAGCCGGGACCTGCATCGCCAAAATTTTCATGGAGGTAAGCCTTCGCTTCTGTCGTGACTACCTCGGACTGGATGTGGCTCGCCCCAAAGTGGAAGATCACCAGGCGGTTTTCATTTGCCTCGCTGAATAGCTTCGTGAGCTTTTGCGCAGTGGCCAGGCTGGGGTATTGCAGAAAAGCATAGCTGGTATCCAGTTTGAGGCGCTCGATCACGGGAATGGAATCCTGAGCCTCCCTCGCCTGCACCGAAAACAGACCTAGGAAAAACAGAAACACTAAACCCAATCCAATTCGACGCTTCATATCCAGCTCTTCCTATTCACAATTAAAAAATCAGTATTGATTTTGAACCACTGCCACCGTGTCCTGAACCCCGTTGATGGAATCCAAAATGCGTTGGGCCTCCTCTTGTTTTAAGACTTCATCGTAGTCTTGGTTTTTCTGATAGGCCAGATTGCGCATCATCCCGATGGTCCCCCGTGATACTGCAGCATACATGCCGACGGCAAAAACCAAGTCATTCACTTGCGCATCCTTAATGATCTTGAGCAGGTTGTGCTTCGAATACCGGAAGTCCACGACATAGATTTGTTCGTAGTGGCTAATTAAATACACGACGAACGCATTTCCCATTGAATTTTTGACAACGGCGATCTTTTTGCCATTTTTTACATTGGTGGTAATTTTCATCAGCGGCGTATCCCCACAGATAAAAGCGGAATAGTTGGGTGCAGGGCAAAAAACCTTGCTCAACTGGGGGTATTTGAAGTCGTAGGCATTGTAATAGATCGCCTTGGTCTCTATGCCGGGTGGAATGTAGGTTTCCACACGATCTGGGTTGTCCCGCACGGATTGATCTCGGGTGAGCTCGTAGAGGGTTCCCAAAAACCCTTTCCGCTCTTTCTTTTCCATGCTACTCAAGGGTACTGGCGTGATCCCTGCCGCTTTGCAAAAGGCCACATAGCCGTAGTAGGCACCCAAACCGGTCCAATGGTGGTCACTGCCGTACCAGAGGTAGTCGTTGTAGTGCTGGTTCATCTCCCCCATCACGTCCGCAAAATAGACCCCAGGGTTTAGATTTTTCTGGATGGCTTGGAGGGTTTCCTCGTTTCGCTTGGCATAACGCTCGTAGGATCTCAGGGGAATATAGGCTGAGGACAAGGGCGCCACGGCAGAGAACACCCGTGCTTTTCCCCGCAGGGAGTCGGCATACACATTCAGCATCTTCGCAAAATAGGGAGAGATGGAAGGATCCCCAGAATTTGTGGTGTAGATCTTCCCATTCAAAATCAAAACGCTGCCCGCATCAAATTCTTCAAATCCCTCCAAATAGGCCTTTTGCGCAGCGGAATCCAAGTTGCTGTCTTCCGGTGCTTGAACCTTTTTTGGATTGCCCACCACCACAATCTTTTCTTGGTTTTGAAGTTGGAAGCCTAAGTTGTATCGGAAGGCTTCGGTCAAGCGCACGGCTTGGGCACGAAAGGGAAAGTGATCGTTGATGTAGCCCTGCATGCCTTTGCTAAAGGCGCCCGAAATGTAGCTGTCCCAGGTCAAGGCAGGCAGCGTGGCGAGGCTTCGCTTCTCCGAGATGGAGATTTTTTCCTTGGGGCCAAACACAAAGAGTAGGCTGAGCGCAACCAAGCATCCAAATACCAATCCGATTTCTAATTTCTTGCGCATCTTAGAACCTAAAGTAGATGAATGGATTGTAGGTATCGTCGACGATCAAGGCCGTGGCGAGGAGGAGAAACAACAAGTTGATCCCCAATGAAAATCCGCGGTAGTACCTGCTCGCAACTTCATTGGTTCGGCTGTCTTTTGGAAAGATCTCATCCCAAGGGATGCAGAACAGGATCACGACCACATACAAGAAGGCGTAGGAAGCGAGGTCCGTACCCCAGCCCGCACCGATGGGATTGGGGGAATAAAAGAGTTTCCCCAAGAAAATACCCAGCTTGTCAAAATCATCGAAGTAAAAAAAAGATCGGCTAAAGTTGACCACCAGCAAGGCGTAGGCATAAAGCGCAAACCGTGGCAAGAGGTCGAAGTACTTCTTGAGCACTTTTTCGATCACCATAAATCCACCTAGAAAGAGTCCCCAGAGCACAAAATTCCAGCTTGCCCCGTGCCAGAGTCCGGTGAGAAACCAGACCACGAGGATGTTGCGGATCTGGTACTTTTTGTTGCCACCGAGCGGGATGTACACGTAATCTCTCAGAAATCGCCCGAGGGTCATGTGCCAGCGCTGGTAAAAATTGGCTACGGAAGTAGCGGCGTAGGGATGCCGGAAGTTTTCGGGAAAAGTAAACCCAAAGATCCTTCCCAGACCGATGGCCATATCTGAGTAGCCCGAAAAGTCAAAATAGAGTTGCAGGGAATACAGCACGATGCCAAACCAGGCTTCGGGGGTAGAGAGGTCATTGAACTGTACTTGGAGGTATTTCTCCACTAAAATCCCCACACTATTTGCCAGCACCACCTTTTTGAATAAGCCCAGGCAAAATCGGTTCACACCGGTAGATACATTGGCCCAGTCTAAAGGTCGTACGCGCGTTTGAGCAGCTACCTCTGCATAGCGGACAATGGGTCCGGCGACCAACTGGGGAAATAAGCTGACAAACATTAAAAAATCAATCAGATTTCTTTCTGCTTTTACTTCCCCTTTGTACACATCGATGGTGTAGGAAAGCGTTTGGAAGGTGTAAAAAGAAATCCCTACTGGAAGGAGGATGTTGGGTTCGGTAAAGGTAGTACCGAGGAGAAAGTTGGTGTTTTGAATGATGAAGTCCGCATACTTGAAGGTAGCGAGTAGGCCGAGGTTAATGACAATGGAGTTGCCTAAGGCGAGTAGCCGAACCGTCTTATTTTCTCGGAATTTGTCGATGAGAAGGCCATTGACGTAATCCAAGAGCCCAGAGAAGAGGAGTAGAATTACCCAAACCGGTTCGCCCCAAGCGTAAAAAATAAAGGAGAATAC
>CANGZP010000164.1 GCA_947458475.1 Cyclobacteriaceae bacterium
GGTTCTCGACTTTGTTGGGCAACCAAAACCTGGCTTAGCGTCAGGCGGTTTTGATGTTCTGGATCTTTTCCAAATTCATAAGATAGTCCCCAATCCATCCGGTCAGATGGGATAAATGGGAAGTAACGGTTCGTTTCGGTATTTTTTGCCCGAATGATGGAACCCTTTGCATAACCCTTGAAATGATCGGAGAAATTGTAGGTTCCGGATAGATCGAAACCATAAAAGAAGGCGTCAGCTTGGAGGTATTCGTAGACATTGAAGGTTCCTCGTAAGCTCACGAAAGTTTCACCGGTAGGATTCAGGTAGATGTAATCTTGAATCTGATTTGTGTAGCCAGTCAATTCGATGCTTGTCCGCTTGGTTTCATATTCCAAGGAATTGACCCATTTGAGCGATTTTTCTGAAGTTAAGTCAGCATCTCCAATTTCTACGGCAGCAGCGCCATGGTGTAGTCCCTGGCTAAAAAGCTCATTTACATTTGGGGGTCTCCAAGCAGTTCCTAGGTTGGAGGTAAAGGCCAAATTGGAATTGAGTTGGTACATGCCACCTAGAAAAGCCGAACCATTTTGATAGTTCAGGTTGGCTTCCTGTAGGTCATTGCCGATGTATCGTGCCGCTGAAAGGGTTCGGTAATCGTAACGAAGCCCTGCTTCCAACTCCAATGGACCTTTCAGGTATTTTTCCATGAGGTAAATGCCCGCATTCACCAGGTCGTAATTTGGTATTAGAGGAGTTACGCCAGTTCCTGGCAAGTTGCTGTTGGCTTGCTGAATCAGATTTAGTCCCATAGATCCTGTCCAATGGGATTTCAAATTATGCTCTAGAAATAGTTCTGCGGTATTGGTAAACAGTTCCAAATCCAAGCTTGGACGCGCATTCAAATCTCCCCTTCGTCGATCAAATTCTTGTCGGTTGTTTTGTTGGAAACCATACTGGAAATTAAGTTTCCAAGAGGGATTCAAGTGGTAATGTGCTTTGACTTTAGCCAAATGGTGCGTAACCACTTGCTTGGGATTGTTGATGGAGTAGGTAAAGTCCGCTTGGGTAAAAGGGGCTCCATTTTCAATGATTTCAAGCAAATCTGAGAGGTTCCCAGTATGTGAATCGCGGAGAATGCCTAGTTCGGTACTGAAGTAGCTGTAGTAGACTTCGGTACCTAGTTTGGTGGAACTGTAACCCAATGCGGCAGAGCCACTGATTTCGGACATGCCGGTATTGCCTTGGAAATACTGAGGAGTTCGGACATTTCCTGCGCGTCTTGCTGCTCCTTGAATTCGGTAGCCAAGGCCTTTGATTTTGGTTGATCCATCCGAATGAGATACTGCCACATTTCCAGCCCTACCATTGCTATGGCCGACAAGATTGAGTTCTGTTTTGGATTGATCAGTAGTAGGCAGGGCAGGGGGATTGACTAAGATCACACCTCCCATTGCTTCAGGTCCATAGCGAACGGTTTCTGCACCCTTGATGACTGTCAGTTCATCCGCCAAAAAAGGATCTATTTCTGGAGCATGTTCCGCTCCCCACTGTTGTCCTTCCAGCCGGATTCCATTGTTGAGAATTAGGATGCGGTTGCTGTGAAGTCCATGAATGACGGGTTTGGAGATGGTGTTGCCCGTGGAGAAGGTGGTTACGCCTGCTACACGCTTCAAGCTTTCACCCAAACTTTCACCTCGAGATTGCAGGAGGGCTTCCCCATAGAGGGTGGATACTGCGGTGGTGGTTTGCACAGCATCACGGTGACCATGAACCTCTACACCCGTGAGCGCTACCGCCTCTTCCTCCATTTTAAAGGTGAAGTTGCTGGTACCCGCACTAAGCGAGATGCTCTGCTTGATCTCCTTGTGGCCGATAAACGTAATTTGGATAGTCTTCTTGCCCGGGCAAAGATTTCGGAAGGTAAAGTTTCCATTTGCATCTGTAGCCACTCCAAGGGATGATTCAGGAAGCCAAACGTACGCCGCTTCAATCGGTTGGTTATTCTCCAAATGAAGCACCTTCCCTCGAAGGACGAGGTCGCATTCTTGAGCCGTAAGGGTACTTAGGGATAGTGCCATACCGAGACAAAGCAAAATTGCTTTTTGAATCATAGTTGCAAAAGTAAAGGTTCAGTTAAAAATACCCAATCTTTTTGTAACAAAGTTGCAAATGATGACCAAAGGTAAAATTTATGGATGTATTGCCCGATTACGTGGCACAGAATCCACCTAAAAACAAAAAATCCAGCAGTGCTGCTGGATTTTTGAGTTACAAATGGCTTAAGAAGATCAGTTTCCTAACCAGTTTGCCCAAGGGATGCGGCTCAGAATGAGTACTAAGCCAACGGCATATAGCATGTAGATGCTTCGGAACTTGGCTTTGGAACTTTTCAATTTCTTGGCACGGATGAAGCCTACAGAAATCAATACAATTGCAAGAATATTGATGGCTGGGTGTTCCAATGCGGTTAAACGAGCAGTAGCATCTGCCATGGCTCCACCGCCTGAAAGCAAAGAAAATCCGATTGGACTCACGAAGTAAAGAATCAAACCTACCAAAAGTTGGATGTGGCAAAGAATAAATGCGATTAAGGCAATTTTTCGGTCTTTCTCTTGAAACTCTCTGCCAGAGAGTGCGCCGACCAAGGCCCAAAGAATGACAAGAACCAAGGCAAGTAATGCTAAGTAAGCTAGGCCAGAGTGGGTGTGTTGAAGTCCAGTATACATGGAGAAGGTGTTTAGGAGATGAATTTTGTTGAACTAGTTAAATTCCGAAGGCAATATCTTTGAAAACTATTCGACATACAAGACCAAGCCCTTCAAATATTCAGTTTCGGGATGAAAGCAATTGATTGGATGGTCTGCAGGCTGGGAGAGCTGATGTAGGATGCGGACATTCCGCTTGCTCTCTAGCGCTGCTGCAGTAATGGTATTGGCAAAAAGCCGCTTATCCACCACCTGGCTGCAAGAGAAGGTAAATAGAATGCCTCCAGGTTTGATTTTTCGCAGCGCCTCCGCATTGAGACGCTTGTAAGCCTGCACCGCATTGTGTCTTGCCTTGAGGCTTTTAGCAAAGGCTGGAGGATCCAAAACAATGAGGTCAAAATCTTCACCAATCTCCCGAATGTATTTGACTACATCCGCTACGATGGACTCGTGCTTGCCTTTAAAACCTGCATTCAGAGCTACGTTTTCATCCGTTAGCTCGATTGCCTTTTGTGAAATGTCTACCGAATGCACTTCTTTGGCACCTTCTTGCAAGGCCAGGACGGAAAATCCTCCTGAGTAGCAAAAGGTATTCAGGACCTTTTTTCCTTTGGAGTAGCTGGCCACCAACTTTCTGTTTTCGCGTTGGTCGATGAAAAAGCCTGTTTTCTGTCCTTTTTCCCAGTCGATCTTGTAGCTAGCGCCGTACTCTTTGACAACATCGGTCTCTGCTTTGCCCCATACCCATTCGTTGGAGAGCTGCCCTTCCGTTTTAGGTAATGTTTCGGCGCTCTTGTCATACACTCCCTTCAGGTCCTTTCCATACACGGCCTTCAACGCTTCGCTGATGGATGCCAAGTGCTGATGCATGCCGATGTTGTGCGCTTGAATCACCGCAGTACCCTGGTAATAATCGATAATTAAGCCTGGCAAGCCATCGCCTTCCCCATGAACTAGCCGGTAGACGGTGGTTTCCTTTTGGTCGGTGAGCTGCAAAGCTTTGCGAACGGCATAGGCGGCACCTAGTTTCTCAATCCAAAAAGCGAGGTCAATGGGCCGCTCTTCAAAGGAGATGATCCGAACCATAATGGATCCTTGGGAGAA
>CANGZP010000165.1 GCA_947458475.1 Cyclobacteriaceae bacterium
CAGCTCATCGTCGAACTTTACTCTAAGTAATATTTCACTATTTTCAGCTAAAACAGAACGAAATATATGTCCATACTAGCATTTCAAATGCCCGAAAAAGTGGTAATGGAAAAAGCCGATGATTTTCATGGCTTGTTCACATTCAAACCGCTTGAAAAAGGCTATGGAGTTACTATAGGTAACGCCCTAAGAAGAATTCTACTTTCTTCTTTGGAGGGATACGCCATCACTTCCATCAAGATTCCAGGAGTGGTTCATGAATTCTCTACCGTCGAAGGTGTAGTAGAAGATGTGACAGACATCATTTTGAATTTGAAGCAGGTTCGTTTCAAGAAAGTGCACGATGCATTTGATGGAAAAATAGCTGTTGAACTCAAAAATCAGTCTGTTTTCACAGCAGGGGACATAGCTAAGTTCACTTCTTCCTTCGAAGTGTTGAATCCGGAATTGGTAATTTGTCACATCGACCAAGCCAAAAATTTCGAGATTGAAATCACCATCGAAAAGGGAAGAGGATATTTGCCTGCTGAAGAATCCAAGCCGAAAGATCAGGTTTTTGGACAAATTGCAATTGATGCCATCTTTACACCCATCAAAAATGTAAAGTATAGCGTTGAAAATACTCGAGTAGAGCAAAAGACTGACTTTGAAAAATTGATCCTTGAAGTACATACAGATGGTTCAATTCACCCAGAGAAAGCGCTTCAAGAATCTGCAAAGATTTTGATCCAGCACTTCATGCTCTTCTCCGACCAAACCATGGTTCTTGATTCTACTGGAATCGCTGAACCAGAGCCTATCGATGAGGAATTCCTTCACATGCGTAAGCTTCTCAAGACCTCTTTAGGGGATCTCGACCTTTCGGTTCGTGCCTTTAACTGCTTGAAAGCTGCTGATGTGAGAACTCTAGGTGACCTTGCTCGTCTTGAAATTTCAGACATGATGAAATTCAGAAACTTCGGTAAAAAATCTTTAGCCGAATTGGAGCAATTGATCCAGGAGAAAGGTCTAACCTTTGGGATGGACATTTCTAAGTACAAACTTGATGAAGAATAATTAAAAATGAGACACGGTAAGAAATTTAACCACCTTGGTAGGACTGCTTCCCACAGAAAGGCAATGCTTTCCAATATGGGAGCTTCCCTACTTCTTCACAAGCGTATATCTACTACGCTTGCCAAAGCGAAAGAATTAAAGAAGTTTGTTGAGCCTCTTGTAACTAGAGCAAAAGAAGATTCTACACACAATAGAAGAATTGCGTTCTCCTACCTAAAAAGCAAAGAGGCTATCAAAGCCCTTTTTGGCGAGGTAATCGAGAAAGTAGGCACTCGTCCAGGAGGATACACCCGAATCATTAAGACCGGGTTCCGTTTGGGAGATAATGCCGAAATGTGCATCATCGAGCTAGTTGACTTCAATGAGTTGATGTTGAAGGATGCCGCTCCAGCGAAGAAAACTACAAGAAGATCTAGAAGATCTTCTGGAGATGCTACTGCTCCAGCTCCTGCTGCTCCTAAGGCAGCAAAGGTGGAAGCGGCTCCAGCTCCAGTAGTTGAAGCAGCTGAAGAAGCTCCAATCGCTGAAGCGGAAGTAGTGGAAGAAACTACTCCTGTAGCGGAAGCATCTTCTGAAGAGACAGCAGCTCCTGAAGCTTCTGAAGAAAACGAAACAGAAGAAAAATAAATTGAAAGCAATTTCATAACTAAAAAGGATTGGACGTCGTTCAATCCTTTTTTTTATTCCCAAGGCTCACCTCACCCTCCCCAAGTTTTATTAACTTTGCGCAAATACAAGGAAATGAATACACAAAAAGCTACCCTTCTTCTTGCAGATGGCACGGTCTTCTCTGGAACGCTCATCGGCGCTCCAGGTACCAATGGTGGTGAAATCTGTTTTAATACGGGCATGACCGGTTACCAGGAGATATATACCGACCCTTCCTACACCGGCCAAATCGTAGTGACCACCACCTCCCATATTGGGAACTATGGGGTACACCCGGACGAGGTGGAATCCGCGGCTCCTTGTGTAGCAGGGATTGTAGTGAATAGTTTCTCTGAAGTATTTTCTCGATTGGATGCCTCCGGATCCTTGCAAGATTATTTGGTCTCTGCGGGCATCACGGGCATTGCCGATATTGACACCCGCAAATTGGTGCGCCACCTGCGCGATGCAGGAGCCATGAATGCCATTATCAGTTCGGAATTTGAAGGAAACTTGGAAGGGCTGAAGCAAAAGCTTGCAGAAGTACCTGACATGAATGGCCTAGAGTTATCCTCCAAGGTTTGTACCCAAGAGCCTTTCTTTTTTGGAGACCCATCTGCTGCCATTAAAGTGGCCTGCTTAGACTTTGGTATCAAAACTAACATTTTGAGAAATCTGGCTTCGCGTGGGGTGTATTGTAAAGTTTATCCTGCCAAAACTACTCTTGCAGAAATGGAAACCTGGAGCCCTCAAGGCTATTTCCTATCCAATGGACCCGGTGATCCAGCCGTGATGGACTATGCTGTAGATACCGTTAAGGATGTTCTGGCTACTGGAAAGCCTGTATTTGGAATTTGTTTGGGACACCAGCTTCTTGCCTCCGCAGTTGGTGTAGGCACCTATAAAATGCACCACGGGCATCGCGGCCTCAACCATCCGATTAAAAATCTAGTGACTGGAAAAAGTGAAATCACTTCCCAGAATCATGGATTCAATGTGGTGCGTGAAGATGCCGAAAGTAATGCGGAAGTAGAAATCACACACGTTCACTTGAATGACAATACAGTTGCGGGCATCAAATTGAAAAACAGACCTGCTTTCTCGGTACAATATCACCCGGAATCCTCGCCAGGACCGCACGATTCCCGATATCTTTTTGATGACTTTATATCCTTGATTACTAAAAATTAATTCTAACAAACCTGTAAACACATGACGTTGATTCAATCCATTCATGCAAGACAAATCCTTGATTCAAGAGGCAATCCAACCGTAGAGGTGGATGTGGTGACTGAAAATGGAGCTTTTGGAAGAGCTGCGGTACCAAGTGGTGCCTCCACTGGAATAAATGAAGCAGTAGAACTCCGCGATGGAGATAAAAGTAAATACCTAGGAAAGGGCGTTTTGATGGCTGTTTCCAACGTGAATGATGTCATTGCTCCGGAGCTAGTGGGCATGGATGTCTTTGAACAAAACACGATCGATCAGATCATGATTGATTTGGATGGCACCTCCAACAAAAGCAAGTTGGGTGCGAATGCCATCTTGGGCGTTTCCCTTGCAGTAGCTAAAGCTGCTGCCATGGAATCTGGACAGCCGCTTTACCGCTACATCGGTGGAGTGAATGCAAATACGCTTCCTGTACCCATGTTGAATATCATCAATGGTGGCTCTCACTCGGATGCTCCCATTGCCTTCCAGGAATTTATGGTTCGGCCAATTGGGGCTACTAGCTTCTCTGAAGCGATTCGTTGGGGTGCTGAGATCTTCCACAACTTGAAAAAAATTCTTCATGACAAGCATTTGAGTACTGCAGTAGGAGATGAGGGAGGCTTTGCTCCTAACTTCTCTGGCGGAACAGAAGAAGCGCTTGCCTGCATTCTTGATGCCATCACCAAAGCTGGCTACCGTCCAGGAGACGATGTGACCATTGCCTTGGATTGTGCATCTTCCGAATTCTATAAGGATGGAAAGTACGACTATTCCAAGTTTGAAGGACCAAACGGAAAAATTCGCTCTAGAGAAGAACAAGTGGCTTACTTGGCAGAGCTTACCGAAAAATATCC
>CANGZP010000166.1 GCA_947458475.1 Cyclobacteriaceae bacterium
GCAAAGACCAACCCAGTAGGGGAGTTGGGTTACGATGTAGATCGAATGATTGGGGTGGTCAAAATGGCCAAAGAAAAATCAAATTGGGGCAAGAACCCAACAATAAAACAAGGGTTTAGCGTCTATTTCTCACACAAGTCCTATGTGGCGCAAGTAGCAGATATCGACATGCAAGGTGGAGTACCTACTTTGAAGAAAATCACGGCAGTTACGGATTGCGGCCTAGTCGTGAACCCTACCGGAGCCAATCACCAAGTTCGTGGCGGAATTG
Source organism: Cyclobacteriaceae bacterium (assembly GCA_947458475.1). Classification (GTDB taxonomy): domain Bacteria; phylum Bacteroidota; class Bacteroidia; order Cytophagales; family Cyclobacteriaceae; genus Algoriphagus. Next base: position 272 of record CANGZP010000166.1, read on the forward strand.
TAGACGGCATGGGACATGCGATGTACACCAACTTGACCTTTGAGGCAGGAGTTCCTAAGCAACGAAATTTTGACACGTACCGTCTGATTCGTTTGAAGGAAGTTCCTGAAATCGATACACACTTTGTGGATTCTGGATTTGATCCTACCGGTTTGGGTGAACCAGCGCTGCCACCTACAGGCGGGGCGATTGCCAATGCGATCTTTGCAGCAACGGGTAGAAGACTTAGAAGTCAGCCTTTTATCGAGCAAAAGGAATTTTCAGACCTCCAGCTGCAAATCAAGAGAGGCTAAGCAAAACCAAAAAAGGCCCCGTACTTACGGGGCCTTTTTTGGATTAGTAATTATTCACTCAATTAACAGTAACCAGAGAAAATAAGGTTTGAAGTTCAAGGAGGGGGGCTGTGGACCGTGGACTGTCGTCCGTCGACGATCTAAGCAACCTTGGAAGCTTCTTCTCTAAGTGTGTTTGATTCATCCGATTGGCAGGATGCAATGAATTCCAAAGCTGCTGGAGTTTTGGGAGTTCCTTTTGCCAAAAGCACTGAAAGTGCTACCAAAACAGCTATTCTTGTTCCCACTTTCTTGGAAGCTGTGGCGAATAGGGGTTCCAATTCCTCGTAGCTTAGGCCTTCTGCCTGCTTGCGGATGTCATTGAGCGCGTCCTCCAACTTGTCTCCTGAAAGATTGGTCAGCTTTTTACCGATGTATTGAATCTCGTTCAAGGCCGATTTCACTTCTTGAGGAGCAGGAGCAACTGGCTTCACTGGAGCTGCCTGTTTGTTGGTAGGAGCTGCATTTTGCTTTGCCCAGGTATCTTTGAGCCCAACAGTTTTGTTGAAGACCAATTGTCCTGATTTGGAATCTGGATCTAGGGCGAAATAGCCTAGACGCTGGAATTGGTAGCTTTCGTTTGGCCTCGCCTGACCCAAATGCGGTTCCAAAAAGGCAGTTTTGATCACCTTCAAGGAATTCGGATTGATGAAGTCCATGTAACTTTTGGATTCATGGGTGTCCGGAGATTCATCCAAAAACAAGCGATCGTATTCGCGAACCTCAGCAGAGATGGCATGTGCCACGGATACCCAGTGAATGGTAGACTTTACCTTTCGCTGGCTGGCATCCGTTCCTGAACCAGACCTCGAATCTGGGTCGTAACTGCAATGAATTTCGAGGAGATTCCCTGCTGCATCCTTAATTACGGATTCAGCCTTGATGATGTAGGCGCTTTTCAAGCGCACCTCTTGGCCGATGGTAAGGCGGAAAAAGTTGGAGTCCGCTTCTTCCTTGAAATCTTCTCGTTCGATATACAATTCTCTAGAAAAAGGCACTTCGTGTGTTCCTGCATCTGTTTTTTCAGGATTGTTTTCCAAATGCAGGATTTCCGTTTGACCTTCTGGATAGTTTTGAAGCACCACCTTGATGGGATTCAATACAGCCATCACACGGGTGGCAGATTGGTTGAGATCCTCGCGAAGGCAGAATTCCAGCAAAGAAACATCCGTGACATTGTCACGCCTGGAGATACCTGCAACATCACTGAATTTACGGATAGATGCGGGAGTGTAACCTCTTCTTCTCAATCCCGAAATAGTTGGCATGCGAGGATCATCCCATCCACTCACAACATTCTTTTGTACCAATTCAAGCAGCTTTCGCTTACTCATTACGGTAAAGCTTAGGTTACGACGCGCAAATTCACGCTGCTTGGGACGAAGTTTCTTGGGATCGATAATCTGATCCAAGTACCAATCATAGAGTTCCCGGTGTGCTTTAAATTCTAAGGTACAGAGCGAATGGGATACCTGCTCCAAGTAATCCGACTCTCCATGTGCCCAGTCATACATCGGGTAAATGCACCAGCTATCTCCCGTACGGTGGTGGTGTGCATGGATGATGCGATACAAAATCGGGTCACGCATGTGCATGTTTGGAGATGCCATGTCAATCTTGGCGCGTAGGAGGTAGGTGCCAGGAGCAAATTCTCCCTTTTTCATGCGCTCAAATAGGTCCAAATTCTCCGCTACTGGACGATTTCTATAAGGACTATTTGTTCCAGGGCTAGTAGGCGTACCTTTTTGTTCGGCTATCTGCTCAGAACTCTGCTGATCTACGTATGCTTTTCCTTGATGGATCAGTTGAACTGCCCAATCATGCAACTGCTGGAAGTAGTCGGAGGAGTAGCATTCGTTGGCCCATTTGAATCCCAGCCAAGCAATATCCCGCTTGATGGCATCCACATATTCTTGTTCTTCCTTGGCGGGGTTGGTGTCGTCAAAACGAAGATTGACCGGAGCGCCGTATTTCTCTCCTAAGCCAAAATTCAAGCAAATTGATGCAGCATGGCCGATATGCAAGTAGCCGTTTGGCTCTGGTGGAAAGCGAAAACATAGTTTTTCTTTGGGAAACCCAGCAGCCAGGTCTTCCTCAACGATATGCTCAATAAAATTTAGGGATTCGGTAGCTTCTTTCATTCTCCTAATAGTTGGACTCAAAAATACGGCAATTGCTAGGAATTACAACGGGGAAAGGCTTTGAAGTGCCTCTAAATACATATTCGGAGACCTAAATTTCATCCCCATCGCGGGTAGGCCAATATTCACCCTGAAGACGAAGAACCCTTTTTTCTTCTTCCCAGTGGACTTGAAGTTCCATTTCTCCTCTTTCTTGCTGATGAATATCTCTGCAGGCATTGAAGTAGATCAGGTCAAAAGCAACGGAGAGGGTTCCTGAGAAAGGTGATGTAAACTGGATTTCTGTGGACTGGGACACTTTTTCGACAACAGCTCCCCCTTTTTTATAATAGTAACTGAGAAAAATCCCCAATTCAATTTGCTTTAGCTGCATGACGGCTTCAAGTCCTTCTAGAAGGGTAGTGCAATTGGGTAGTTCAAAGCTCCAGGATTCTTGCATGCGTGAAAATTAGTTCCTGCTGCAAGATGTCTCCTTTCTTTAAACAAAAAAAGAACCAAAAAGAGTAGTTTAGTCCCATGAACTATCCCGAGTACCTTGACTACAATGCCACTACTCCCTGCGAGGAAGAAGTCATCGCAGCGATGATCCCTTATTTGGGTACGCATTTTGGCAATGCATCCAGCAAAAATCATCCCTTCGGTTGGATGGCTGAGCAGGCAGTGGAAGAGGCAAGAGCTTCTTTGGCTAGGTTGATCGGAGCCCAGCCCAAGGAGATTGTTTTTACCTCAGGAGCCACCGAATCGCTTAATTTGGCCATAAAAGGTGTTTTTGAACGCTATCAAGGCCAAAAGCAGCATTACATCACCTGCCAAACCGAGCACAAAGCAGTGTTGGATACCTTCGCGCAACTAGAGCAAGAAGGAGCGGAAGTGACTTACCTGCCGGTAAATTCGATTGGAAAGATCGACTTGAATGAATTGGAGTTTCAGGTGCGGGACCACACCAAGATGATCTGTTTGATGTGGGC
>CANGZP010000167.1 GCA_947458475.1 Cyclobacteriaceae bacterium
ATGGAGTTGCCTAAGGCGAGTAGCCGAACCGTCTTATTTTCTCGGAATTTGTCGATGAGAAGGCCATTGACGTAATCCAAGAGCCCAGAGAAGAGGAGTAGAATTACCCAAACCGGTTCGCCCCAAGCGTAAAAAATAAAGGAGAATACAAGGAGGATAAAATTCTGAACGCGGACGTTCTGGAATGCAAAATAGAAGACAATGGCAAGCGGTAAAAAGAAATAAAGAAATGTTAAACTAGAGAAAACCACTGTTGCCGCAAAAGAAGTCAGGAATCAAGAAGGGTAAAGATAATTGAAAAAGTGATTGGTAGTAGTGGTTAACGGTCGACGGTCAACGGTTGACAGCCCATGATAGTTTTAGAAACAAAGCGTACTACAACTACAATTGACTGTGGACGGTGGACCATTAGCTGTTGACTATTTTTTGTCAACAGTCCACGGTTGACGGTTGACAGCCAATTGTAATTATTGAGACAAGTCGTAGTCATACCACAATCGGCAGTGGACGGTGGACCAAATTTTGTCAACGGTTGTCAGTCCACAGTCAACAGCCAATGGTAATAAATGAATCAAATTGTATTCTAACCGCCATTGACGGTGAACCGTGGTCCGTGGACCGTTGACAACTAGACGTCAGCAAATTGTAATCATTGAAACAAATCGTGGTCATGCCACTATTGGCAGTGGACTGTGGACCGTTAGCCGTTGACTAAATTTCAACAAAAAACAACAAAATTTTATTCGGTTGGCAACGGGGAAATAGTATCTTTATCCTCGAAAGTAGATTCCAATCTTTTTTAAGGATTAAATACAAAATATAGCCCCAAACCCAGCCGCACAGCATGAATGTACTCGTCATCGATATAGGTGGATCCAACCTCAAATTGCTCGCTACAGGCCAGACGGAGCGGATCAAAATCCCTTCAGGTGCGGCATTCACTCCGGAGCAACTGTTTCCCCTCGTTCATGAAGCGACCACCGCAGCAGGCTGGCAGTTTGAAGCAGTATCCATTGGCTTCCCTGGCGTGGTCAAAGAAGGCAAAATCGTCTCCGATCCAGTCAATATGGGCAAGGGATGGAAAGGCTTCGACTTCGCTGCTGCCTTCGGTTGCCCGGTCAAACTCATCAACGATGCGGCGATGCAGGCCCTCGGCAGCTATACAAGTGGCAAACTTTTGTTTATGGGTTTCGGTACTGGCCTCGGCACTGCAATGGTCTATGAACACCTCATCCTACCCTTGGAAGGTGGGCACCTCCCCTTCCGCAACAGCACCTTTGAACAACATGTGGGCAATGCATCGCTGATTGAAGAAGGCAAAAAGCAATGGAAAGAATGGGTCTACCAGACCATTGAAGAATTCAGAAATTGCTTCCAGCCCGATGAAATTGTACTCGGAGGGGGCAACTCCAAGTACTTGGAAGAACTCCCCCCTAACTGCCGACTGGGCTCCAATAAGAATGCGCTGACCGGCGGCTTCCGACTTTGGGAACAAGAATACACGTTCTAAGCCTTCAAACCAGAGGAAATTCATTACCCAACTGAACCCAACTCCCCCAATTCGAATTTATTCCCTATGGCTCAAGTAACTTCAGACGCGCTGGTATTTTATGGGGCCACTGGCGACCTGGCTTTCAAAAAGATTTTTCCTGCCCTTTTCCTCATGGTCAAGCGTGGGCATCTTCAATCACCTATCATAGGTGTGGCTCGAGGAGACTACGATTTGGAGAAATTGCAGCTCCGTGCAAAAGAAAGTATACAACGCTATGGCAACTTTGAGGAAGAAACCTTTGCAAAGTTTCTTCAGCTCCTTGCCTTTGTAGGCGGAGATTACACAGATCCACAGACCTTTCTACGCATCCGCCAAGCCTTGGGCGATGCCCAAAACCCGACCCATTACCTCGCCATCCCTCCCGTGCTATTTCCTGCTATCATTGCTGAATTGGAGCAATCGGGTTGCGCTAAGGGGGCTCGAATCATTGTTGAAAAGCCATTTGGCACGGATTACAACTCAGCCAAAGCCTTAAATAAACTCCTGCTCTCCAAATTTTCCGAGAGCTCCGTATACCGCATCGACCACTACCTCGGCAAACGGCCGGTCAACAACCTGGTATTTTTCCGATTTGTCAACTCCCTGTTAGAGCCTGTTTGGAACAGGAAACACATTGAATCCATCCAAATCACCATGGCGGAGGATTTTGGAATTCAAAGTAGAGGTGCATTTTACGATGTCACGGGCGCCATACGGGATGTAATCCAAAATCACCTCTTCCAGATCCTCTGCAACCTAACCATGGAGCCGCCCCAAACTTTGGATAGCGAGTCCATCCGCGATGAGAAGGTGAAGGTCTTGAAAGCCATTGCTCCCCTTCGTGCTCAAGACGTGGTGCGAGGCCAATACACGGGATATCTTCAGGAGAAGGCCGTACACGAAAACTCGAAAACAGAAACTTTTGCAGCCATGCGCCTGCACATCAATTCCCCGCGTTGGGAGGGGGTGCCCTTTTACATTCGCGCAGGAAAGTACTTGCCTGTCACCTGCACGGAGATCATGGTGCGCTTCAAGCACCATCCCTCTGCCTATTCTTCCATTGCCTCCAAGCCCAACCACATCCGCTTCCGCATCAGCCCAGATGTCACCGTGGCCTTTGGCATGTTGATCATGGCGCCGGGCGAGGACATGGCCTCGGTACTTTCAGAAGTGCAGGGCAATCCCACGCCCTTTCCCAATGAAAAAGATGCCTACGAGCGCGTGCTCACCGATGCCATGGCGGGTGATCCTACTCATTTTGCACGACAAGATTATGTGGAAGAAGCCTGGAAGCTTGTGGATGAGTACTTGCACTCGGATTCTCCGGTGTTTGACTATGCTCCTGGCACCTGGGGACCTGATAGCGTCAATGAGTTGATCTGCCCTCCAGGAGGCTGGAACAATCCCACATTGCTGAAGAAATAGAAATGAAAACTGAACTATTTTCGACAGCAGACCAAGTAGCAGCAGGCGCTGCAGCCTACCTGGAACGCGAAATTCTAGAGGCGCTTGTACATCAACCCTCCTACTCCTTGGCCATCAGTGGAGGACGCACGCCTTGGGAAATGCTGAAAATCCTTTCCAAAGCCGATTTGCCTTGGCAGCGGGTCAATCTATTTCAAGTGGATGAGCGGGTAGCTCCAGATGGGCATGCCGACCGCAACCTCACGCAGCTTTTTCAAACGATTGCTGGTACGCAGATGGTGACGCAATTACGGATTTTCCCCATGCCTGTACTTGCAGAAGACCTGGAAGAAGGATGTCATGAATATACTCAAGTATTGCATGAAGTTACCGAAGGCAAAGGTCTTGATTTGATACACTTAGGGCTCGGAAGTGATGGGCATACTGCCTCTCTTGTTCCGGGAGATGGAGTATTGAATATTCAGGACCGCCTCGTTGCTTGTACCCAAAATCTTTACCAAGGAAGGATTCGAATGACGCTCACTTATCCCCTGCTCAATTCCGCCAAACAGCTCCTGTGGATCGTGACGGGAAGCGAAAAAAAAGAGATGGTCCAGCGCTTGCTCCAGCAAGACCCAAGCATCCCAGCGGGCAGCATCCGACAGGAGAATGCCTTGCTTATGGTAGATCAAGCAGCTATGGAAAGGTAATCTTTCCCTATTTTTGGGAGGTAGGAGTTTTAAATTTAGAAGCAAGATGCGAGAA
>CANGZP010000168.1 GCA_947458475.1 Cyclobacteriaceae bacterium
GCTTCTCCGCCTTCCTGATGCACTTTTTGCCAACTCACTCCCCCATCCTCGGTTCGGTAGATCACCGCAGGCTGCCCCGCCGAGGCCACCACCGCGGTCTGGGAATCAAATGCATGGATGGATCGGAAATCTACCGTATCCAAACCAGCAACTGTTCCGGTCTGCCAGCTTGCGCCTCCATCTTCGGTCTTGAGCCAAGTGCCCCCAGACCCACTGGCCCAGCAGACCTGATCCGAAATCGGAGCCAAGCCCCTCAAAGAGGCTTTTCCAGGAGATTGAAATTGCTTCCAATCAGGGCTTTGGGCAAAACTAAGCGTTGCCCAAACCGAGGTAAGAAGGAGCAAAAAGAGGTGCTTCATTTCACATCTACTTTTCGGTAGGCCTCAATCAGTGCCAACTCTCCTTCCTTGCCAGGAAGTGCATTGCCGTGCTCCATGCCCAAAATGCCCGTAAATCCTTTTTTATGGATAAACTGGAATACGTTGCCATAGTGGATTTCTCCCGTGCCAGGCTCCTTTCTTCCTGGATTGTCACCAATCTGGATGTAAGCGATCTCGGACCATGTTTTTTCCATGGTCGCAATCAGGTTGCCCTCGTTGCGCTGCATGTGGTAGGCATCGTAGAGTATTTTACATGAAGGGCTTCCCACCGCTCTACAGATCATGTAGGTTTGGTCGGCATGACGCAAGAATAAATCTGGATTGTCACTCAAAGGTTCTAATACCATGGTCAATCCATGGGGTTCAAAAATCTCAGCTCCACGCTTCAGGGCATCAATCACATGTCCCGTCTGCACCCCAATGGGCAAGTTGCGCTCAAAGTAGCCCGGCACCACGGTCATCCACTTTGCATCGACCCGCTTGGCCGCTTCCACCGAGGCCTTGCAGGTTGCAACGAAATTATCCAAAAACTCCTGCTTCCCCGAGGCAAGCGATACTTTCCAGTTGTCTCCTCCATCCACTACAAATACCCCCATCCGCATCCCCAGTTGATCGAGGGTCTTCCCGATCAGCTCCTGCTCCACGAGGGGCCGCTTGAGTAGGCCATTGTCCTCCAAAGAGCGGAATCCTTGGTCTGCCATAAAGCGGAGTTCATCCACCAATCCACCTGGAGCATGCTGCTTGAACATGCCAAAGTGGGGTGCAAAATCTAGTTTAAACGGTGCAGCAGCAACTTTATCCTTGGCAAAGGTAGGAAGGGTTAGGGTACTCGCGGCACTTACCGCAGCGGCACCTAGACCCAATCTTTTGATAAATCCTCTTCTTTCCATGGCTTAGATCACTTTAGTTTTGCCAGGAATGGCATGTGGGTAGAAGCCGTCCGCATTAGGAAGCAACTTCGGTTGGGCATCCCAAGCGAGGGTATCTGGGAAAAGATCTACCTTTCCATTTAAGGATTCCTCCCAGGTCATCACCTTGCCTGAGTAGGTTGCGTAGCGGCCCATGATGGCCGTCATGGTTGACTTGGCTGCATTTTCTGCATCGGCAAACTTATATTCTCCTTTGACGAGTGCCGCCCAAAGCTCATCGTGCTCCTGCTGGTACGGATTGGGCTGATTTTTTCGGTCATGGTCATACAGCACATTGCCCTTCCAGTCGGTGAGTAAGCCATGGTTGCCCGCGCTGAGGTAGGCTTTTCCTTTGGTCCCTTGGAAGGTCTCATCCACCCGGTTGGCAGCACCTGGAAAGTGTCTGCACTCGGAGTGAATGACGCTGCCATCTGCATAGGTGAAGGTGAGGATGTGGTGGTCAAAAATCTCTCCGTGCTCCTTGCCGGTACGCACGGCACGTCCTCCAGTACCTTCCGCCTTGACAGGATAACTATTTTTAGCCCAGTTGGCCACATCAATGTTGTGCACGTGCTGCTCTACAATATGGTCTCCGCAAAGCCAGTTGAAGTAGTACCAGTTGCGCATCTGGTATTCCATCTCCGTTTGTCCAGGAGTACGCTGCTTCACCCATACACCCCCATCGTTCCAGTAAACCTGTCCTCCGACAATGTCTCCCAGGGCTCCATCTTGGATGCGCTTCATGACTTCCCGGTAGTTGTTTTGGTAGTGGCGCTGCAAGCCCACGACCACGTTCAATTTCTTTGCCTTGGCCACTTCTGCAGCCGCTAGCACCTTTCGGATACCTACTGCATCTGTTGCTACGGGTTTTTCCATAAAAATCTGCTTGCCTTGGCGCACGGCCTCTTCAAAGTGGGAGGGACGGAAACCTGGAGGCGAAGCCAAAATCACGACATCGGCTTCAGCAATGGCTTTTTTGTAGGCATCAAATCCCACAAAGCGACGCTCCAGCGGCACATCTACCTTGTCCTTGCCATACTTTTCAATAATGGGCTTGTAGCTGCCTTCAAGACGATCTTCAAAGGCATCAGCCATAGCGACCAACTTGATGGGGTGTCCCGTATCAAAGGCCTGAAATACGGCACCTGTACCTCGGCCCCCACAGCCAATCAACGCAAGCTTGAGGTGGTTTTGAGGAGCAGCATAGGCGCCAGGGATCAAAAAGGAGGGAGCGAGGAGCCCGCCCGTCAGTAGGGCTGAGGTCTTCACAAATTCGCGGCGAGAAGGATTTTTTTTCATAAGCGGTGTATTTTGGGTCAGTAGTCAACAATCGGTGCCTGCGAGTAGTAGGCATAAATTTCTTCAGGAGCGGGTGGTATCAGGGGGCGAACGAGCCGCATGCCCACAAAGGGCGCTTCAGGAAACCACCACTGGCTTTTGGGGATTTGGGGATCAATCCGCTTCCATTCGGGACTGGATTGCTCTCGAAATGCTGCTCCAAGGGCTGCCTCGGTGCTGGCAAAATTTCCTCCACGCAGCGCATGAGGGTAAAGTTTGCTGGCTCGATTGACTGGATTGGTAGCCGGAGACTTGCTGTAGAAATCAGGCGCATACTGGTCAATCGTCCACTCGGTTACATTGCCATAGATGTCAAACAGCCCCCATGGATTGGGCTTTTTGGTTCCGACCACCTGCGTGCTCTCCTTGCTGTTGGCAGCAAACCAGGCATAGTCGCCGAGTGCTGCGGGGTCGTTGCCGAAGAAAAAGCGGTCTTTCGATCCCGCTCTTGCGGCATATTCCCACTCCGCTTCGGTCGGGAGGCGGTAGAAAATCCCTGTTTTCAAGTAAAGCCAGTGGCAGTACTGCAAGGCCCCGTACTGAGTCATCCCCACGGCAGGCTTTCCCTCTTTGCCCATGCCAAAGGTCATGTCGAGGTAAGGCAAACTCGGCCGGGAAAGCGCATCTACACGAGCGGGTACCCCACCCTCGGTGATTGTTTGCTCGTATTGCTTGTCTAGAAAAAGTTCAAAGGCATCCCAGGTTACCTCGTGAGTGCCCATCCAAAAGGCATCCAGTTGCACGGCATGCTGGGGCTGCTGATCTGGGAAAGAAGCGTCTGTGCCTCCCATCCAAAAGGTACCGGCAGGAATGGGGGTCATGTCAAAGACAACCGCTGTCCCCGGGATTTTCTGGGTGTAGGGTTCAAATACCCGGGCTGGGTTGAGTTGGAAACTCATCAAACTCACCAAAAAAAGGCCGAGAATTTTTTTCATTTGGGCAGCTGTAGCGACATACCCATGAAAATACAAATTTTCTCTTCCCCAAGACAGCTACTTTGATAAATGGTCAAGCATTTTTCTGAGCAGCTTCAAAAAAGTA
>CANGZP010000169.1 GCA_947458475.1 Cyclobacteriaceae bacterium
GCGTACTACAGTTCTGCTATTTTTGGGAACATGATGAAATTTGTACAAATACATCCCAAGACTTGTAAAATAAAAGAACACAAAAATCGTTTGATTCTCAGCGTCGATCAGGTAAAGAACATACAAAAGGCACAGCATTTGCTAAGAGAAATGAAGGTTTCCTAAATCTGCTCCTTTAAAAGTGAAAAAAAGTGTGGCATATCCCCCTTTTTGGGCTGTATAAACCGATTGAAGCAAACACTAGGGGAAACGCTCTTAGTTAAATACGAGTACTTTTACATGCGTCTGCTCCTGATTAGACTATTTTTCTTCCAGTAATAGGCACATAAGAAACAACAAATTTAAACTGGCTTTGGTGCGATCCCCTAAGGCCTTGTATATTAGCAACAGAAATAGACCAAACACATACCACCTATGCGTCTACCGAACAACTGGAGGAGCTGGGCCATCGCCCTAACACTTGTGACAGCTACTGTCCTGTCCTCTTGCCAGAAAAATAATTCCTACGGCAGAAGAACTGCTGGCTCTCCTGGAAAACGAAGCGCTACCACTGGTGCTGATTTTTCTTTTAATGCAGATGACTCTACTCAATTTTTTGTAGCCAAAAAGGCAGAACAAATCCCTGGGCCCAACTTAAAGTTGATTCAAGGCGGTCGAGCAGTGCTTGGCTCCCAAGAGGAGGATGTAATGGCTTTCCGTGACAACATGGAACGAACCGTTTCGATCTCCACTTTTTGGATGGATGAAACTGAGATGTCAAACAATGACTACAAGGAATTTTTATTCGCCATGAAAAAGCGTGTGAGCGCAGATTCCTTGAAAAAGCTGGAGCCCTCTGAGAAAGTTTGGAGAGGGGCCATGACCTTCAACGACGTCTACGAGTCCTACTACTTTAGATTCCCAGGCTTTAACTTTTATCCTGTAGCAGGGGTATCTTGGTCTCAGGCCGATGCCTATGCCAAGTGGAGAACGGACTACGTACAAAAATTAGTAGTTGCTCAGCAAAAGATGGATTCTACACTTACCCGTTCACAGCTTATTGAGCGTGGATTGGTCATCGCAGAATTCAGACTTCCTACCGAATCCGAGTGGGAATATGCAGCCAAAGCCATGGTTGGAACTCAGTACTTAGACGAAAATCAAGAATACGGACGAATTTATCCATGGGACGGAAGAGGGGTGCGAAATCCTTACGACGGACGTGGCAAAAAAGGAGGAAAGCAGGGTGATTTCTTAGCCAACTTCAAGCGTGGCAGAGGGGATTATGCCGGTATCGCAGGAGACTTAACCAACGATGGTGAGATCTTGCCTACCAATGTGTACGACATGGCACCCAACGATTTTGGCTTATACAACATGGCCGGAAACATGAACGAATGGGTATACGATGTGTATCGACCGCTATCCTTCCAAGACGCAAATGACCTCAATCCTTTGCGTAAAGACGGGGTATACGACGAAAAAGATAACTACGGCACTGCGCTACTCAACGACTCCATCCGTGTATACAAAGGCGGATCTTGGAGAGATGTCACGTATTGGTTGGCACCAGGAGCACGCCGATTCATGCACCAAGATTCATCGACCAACCACATTGGTTTCCGCTGCGCGATGGTTTCTATCGGAGCAAGAGGAAAATAATCCATCCTACTCATTTGAAAAAGGCCCAACTTGATGTTGGGCCTTTTTTTTGCCATTCCTAATTTCCCTGTTTTTAGAAAAGCATTATTCTAGTACCTTGCTTCTCCTACTTACCCCCTTTACCCATGAAAATAACCTCCCTTTATTCGCTCCTGCTCGGATTCCTGCTGCTAGTCAGTTCCGCTGTATCCGCACAGACGTCCTATCAAACTCCCCCAGCATCCATTGCTGACCTAGTCAATGCACCCTCCACCCCGGCAGTCACATTTTCCAAGGACGGATCCTTCATGCTGCTCCTAGAGCGAACAGAATCTCCCTCCATCGAAGATCTAGCCCAGCCCGAGCTTCGCATTGCAGGCCTACGAATCAATCCTAGCACGACTGGGCCCAGTCGTGCAGGAGGATACACCAACTTGAAAATCAAAAAAACAGCCACGGGAGAAGAAATACAGGTGACTGGACTTCCTTCCCCAGCGAAAATGTCTGGCTTTACCTTCTCCCTTGACGAGCGCTACTTGGCCTTCACCCAAACCGAAGCCAAAGGCATCAGCCTCTGGATGGTCGACCTCAGCACCCATACTGCCAAAGCGCTCACTGGACCTATCCTCAACCAAGTGCTAGGAAATTCCATGGCTTGGCTAGCAGACAACAGTCTCCTCATCAAAGCAGTCAATCCGGCTCGGGGAAAAGTTCCTTCGGCACCAGTGGCCCCTGCAGGACCCACCATCCAAGAAACCTCCGGCAAAGCTGCACCTAGCCGCACCTACCAGGATTTGCTAGCCAATCCCCACGATGAGGCCTTGTTTGCCTATTTTATGGATTCCCAATTGATGCGAATCGCCCTTGACGGCAGCAGTACTGCGGTAGGAAAACCAGCCATGATCAAATCCATGCTCCTCAGCCCAGATAAAAATTACCTCTTGGTCGAGTCCATTCAAAAACCATTCTCCTACCTCGTGCCAGCAGATCGATTCCCCTACACAGTAGAAGTTTGGAACAGCCAAGGAGCCCTTTTGAAAACACTGGCTCAACTTCCGCTAGATGAGGTGAGACCCACTGGCTTTGATGCCACCGTTAGCGGAATTCGAAATGTGAACTGGCGAGCAGATGCCCCTGCCACCCTGTATTGGGCCGAGGCACAGGACAAAGGCGACCCCAAAATTAAAGTGGCCGAGCGCGACATCGTGTTTACCTTGATGGCACCCTTTACCGGCGAAAAGCAAAAACTAGTGGGAACCAGCCTACGATTTGGAGGCATCAGCTGGTCGGATGATTCGTTTGCACTTCTAAGCGAACGTTGGTCGGCAAGCCGTACCGAAAAAGTATCCGTATTCCAGCCCGGAGTCCCAAGCCAAGCTCCTCGAACGATCATTGAGCGCTCCTCCGACGACCTGTACAATGATCCGGGTAGCCCAGTTTTAACCGACAATGCCTACGGAAGAAAAGTGCTTCAAAGAAATGGAAACTTGGTATTCATGACCTCCGAAGGGGGTAGCCCAGAGGGAAGCATGCCGTTTCTATCCACCTTCAATACCAGCACCAAGGAGCAAAAAATCTTGTGGCGCTCCCAAGCACCTTACTACGAACGAGTAACAAAAGTACTCGATAAGGAAGGCTCCCAATTGATTACCCTAAAAGAGAGCACAGACATGAGTCCCAACTATTGGTTGGTGAGCACCAAAAAACGCGTAGCTCCGAAGCAGCTGACCGCTTTTGCAGACCCTTATCCTACCCTCAAAGGAATTAAAAAGCAGTTGATCACCTACCCTCGTAAGGATGGACTCAACCTCTCTGCCGTCTTGTACACTCCCGAAGGATACGAACCTGCACGCGATGGGCGACTTCCTGTGCTCATGTGGGCCTATCCTAGAGAATACAAGTCCGCTGCAGATGCCGCACAGGTACGAGGATCCAAGTACACCTTTACCCGCCTCAGCTGGGGCTCTCCGCTCTATTGGGTGACCCGTGGCTA
>CANGZP010000170.1 GCA_947458475.1 Cyclobacteriaceae bacterium
CAAGCGAATGCAAAAATGGTTACCAAAGGCTATCGTTTTGATTGAAAAGTCTTTTCTCACCAAAGAACTTAAAGAGGCGTATAAAGAACGAGTGATTTTAAAAGTCCAACAGTTGGAAGCGTAATAACTATCTGAAAACCAAGAAATCCGCCACAGCAGACCGCTGCTGAGCGGATTTAGAAAATTATTCAATTAATGAAGTTTTTGGCGCGCAAAGCCGCCAAGCCCTGCCTTCCGCAGGCAGGCGCAAAGAATCCGTCGCTGAGGACAAGTCCGCCGTTATGGACACCCAAAAATCCGCCACGGCGGACAAGTCAGCGTGTCTTTTCCGTGATAATCTGCGTAAAAAGAATCCCGCGATTCCGCGGGACGGGTTCCCGTGCGCCGCGGCATACGGGTGCGATCACAACTCAACAGCAATCGATACTTCAACTATTTTGTATCGCTCCCGAAATACTCCGGGACAGGCGCCTTCGGGGCTCTGACTACCAACCTCCACCTCATAACCCCCGGTTTTACCGGGGGTCATCGATGTATAGATCCTTCAAATCTACCATCCCAATCCCCAGTAAAACAAAAAAAGGGAAACGAATTTCCCTTTTTTATCTATGTTCTAGTAATTATTCTTTTATGATTAGCCACTTTTTCACCACTAACCAAAGAAAATAGGGTTTGAGGTTCAATTAGGTGAACTGTGGACCGTTGACCGTGGTCTGTCAACGATTATCCGCAGTTTTAAATTGGCGAGCTGGGCCACTGGCATAATTGCGGATAATCATATAATCTTTAATTCACCCGATCCAGCGTCTCGAATCGAGACGAATTCGAAATAAACTCAGGCACGAGCACCTTCAGGTGGCGAACGAGGTCGTATTCGTTGTTCTTTTCGATCAACTCAGAAAATAGCTCAATCTGGTTACGCACTTTGTGGTAGGAATTTGGATTCACCTGGGCGATCAAGATCTTCGGATGGTGCGTGATCTGCACGCGTTCGTGGTCGTTCAACAGCTCTTCGTACAACTTTTCCCCTTCACGGAGTCCGGTAAACTGGATTTCAATGTCCTCCCCTACCTTTTTGCCGGAAAGCTCAATCATGCGCTTCGCCAAGTCTACGATCTTCACCGGGCTGCCCATGTCAAAGACATAAACCTCGCCCCCATTGCCCATAATTCCAGCTTCCAGCACCAGCTGGCAAGCCTCGGGGATGGTCATGAAGTAGCGTGTGATGTCTGGGTGGGTGACCGTGAGCGGACCTCCATTGGCCAACTGCTTTTTAAAGAGCGGCACTACCGATCCATTGGAACCTAAGACATTCCCGAAACGGGTGGTGATGAACTTTGTATGGAACTTGGTATGATTATTTTCCAAGTACTCGTTAAAGGACTGCACGTACATCTCTGCGGCACGCTTGGTCGCTCCCATCACATTGGTGGGGTTTACGGCCTTGTCGGTGGAGACAAACACAAACTTCTCCACCTGGTAGAAGGCAGACAAGTCCGCCATGTTCTTCGTGCCCAATACATTCGTGTGGATGGATTCCTCTGGGTAATGCTCCATCAAAGGCACATGCTTGTAGGCCGCCGCATGAAAGACCAACTGGGGTCGAATGTCTTTAAAAAGTTCATTCAAGCGCTTGCGATTTCGGACATCTGCCAAGACCGTCTTGATGGCGATGCTCGGATAGCGCTCCTTAAACTCCTGCTGGATATCAAACAAAGGCGATTCGGCAGCATCGAGTAGAATCAAGAGACTGGGTTTGTAGAACGCAATTTGCCGGCAGAGTTCGGAGCCGATGGATCCTGCAGCACCCGTCACCAAGACCACCTTTTCCTTGATGTAATAGGCGATCTCGTGCTTGTCCAACACAATCTCCTCTCGACTCAATAAATCCTCGATGCGGATTTCTTGCAAGGCTCCGGAATCCAGATTTCCATTGATCCATTGGTCTACGGGAAGTACCTTGGATACCTTGATGTTCAACTTGAGACAGGCATCTAAGATTTCATTCTTTCGTGCGATGGACAGGTCCTTCACCGAGATGATCAAGTCTTGCACACCCAGTTCTTCCACCAGGTCCTCCATGGAATGGATGCCGCGATAGATGCGCTTGCCGTCGATATTTTTCCCTTCTTTTTTCGGGTCGTCATCCAGGAAAGCGACCACATTCAATTTTGATTTTGCATCGCGTTTGGCTGCTTCTAATGCAATCATTCCAGATTCTCCAGCTCCATAAATGATGGTAGGACGAAGGTTGGACACTTCTGCACCCTGCTTCAGGTACATGAAAGTTTGCTTGACAAAAAGTCTGTAGAAAATCAAGGCGAAAAAAGCTGCCAAACTCGTGATGATCAACACCGATACTGGCGGAATCATGTTCGCATTCAGGTACTCCCCTTTAACCAGGAACAGTAAGAAAAAGAGGAGGAAGTTGATGCCAATGGTCTTAAAAACGTTGATTCCGTCTTGAAAGCCCGTGTGGCGTACGATGCCTACGTAGGTTTTGGTATAGTTCATCACAAGTATACCTCCTACGGTGTAGGAAAGACTTGCTCCAAGCACATGTTCTGGAACTAGTCGCGTCAAGTCAAAATTAAACCGCACGAAGTACGCAAAGACCATCGAAGAAAAAAGAATGGAAGCGTCTAAGGCGAGAATGACCCAGCGGGGCAGAATATTAATCCTTGCTAAAAATTTCATAGGATAACAGAAGGAAGCTAAAAACTAGGTCAAAAATAAAGTTTTTTTATGAAAAACAAGAAAAAAGGTTGACAAAAGGGGTTTCAGAAGAAGGGTTGCCTGCCTCCGGCAGATAAACCTGCCTTTGGTAGATTTATTGGTAAAAAAGGAAAATCCCCCTAACCCCCTTGTCAAGGGGGAATCACATCCATGGCACCACAAATATTGTTTTAAGAATTAAACAATGTTAGCATTCCTAAAATTCAATTCTTATTAAATGCCTGAAAAACAGCAGAAATGACTCCCCCTTACAAGGGGGCGGGGGGGATTATTCATAAAAGGATAGAAGCTGGTGATTGCAAATCACGAGCAGCATAAAATCACGAGCAGCAGAGCAGCCTCCCTAAAACAAAAAACGGTGCAAGCTTTCGCTTACACCGTTTCTTTTTATGAGTTAATCTAGGTCTTAGATTCCAAAGGCCTGCTTCACCTTCTCCACATAATCCAACTTCTCCCAGGTAAACAACTCTACCTTCTGGGTAATGGCTGGGCGGTACGGGGAAGTGAAGGTCTTTTCAACCACTACACTCTCTCTACCCATATGGCCGTAAGCGGCTGTCTCTAGATAGATCGGCGTGCGCAATTTCAAGCGCTGCTCGATGGCGTACGGACGCATGTCGAAGAGGTCTTCTACCTTTTTGGCAATCTCTCCATCGCTTAGGTTCACTTTGGCAGTGTCGTAGGTATTGATGTAGATTCCCATGGGCTTGGCTACCCCAATCGCATAGGATACCTGAACTAGGATCTCGTCTGCTACTCCTGCGGCCACCATGTTTTTGGCTATGTGACGCGTCGCATAAGCAGCCGAACGGTCTACTTTGGATGGATCTTTGCCAGAGAAAGCTCCTCCTC
>CANGZP010000171.1 GCA_947458475.1 Cyclobacteriaceae bacterium
AGTACATCCATTGCCCGGTCAAAGTTGAGGTTGTTTGGAATAATGAGGTCTGCTTCGCTTTTGAAGGGCTTGATGTATTTTTCGTAAGTCGGCATCACGTGATTCTCGTAGCGGTACAGCACATCGTCTAGGTCATAGCCTCGCTCCACCTTGTCTCGGATGATGCGTCGCTTAAGTTTGATGTGATCTTTGGCATCGATAAAAATCTTCAGGTCCAATAAAGCGGCCAGCTCAGGATAGTAGAGCACAAAAATCCCTTCCACGACCACTACGGGTGCGGGCGCAAAGGTGAGCATCTTGGGTTTTTTGCTGGCGTTATTGAAGGTGTATTCCTCTCGGATGACCGTCCCACCACCCTGGATGATGCGGATATCTTGGGCATATTGCTCAAAATCGATGCTGTGGGGGGTGTCAAAGTTGGCAATGCCTTGCTCGTCCACAGGCTGCAGGTGCTTTGGCTTGTAATAGTTGTCTTGGGAGATCAAACACAGTTCCTCGGGAGAGAAGTTGCGCAGGATATGTTCCAGAAACAAGGTTTTTCCAGAGGCAGATCCCCCGGTGATTCCGACGATGAAGGGCTTGGTCATGGGGGGCAAATTAAGTCATTTTTGTGGGTATCTCAGAATTTTCCTGCTCGGAGAAAATTTAGGAGTGCCTTTACAGCCTTTCCACGGTGTGAAATTTCATTTTTCTCTGCCAGGCTGAGTGCCGCAAAGGTGCGATCAAATCCATGGGGCTGGAAGATGGGATCGTAGCCAAATCCTCCCTCTCCGCTGGGCGAAGAGGTGATTTCGCCTTCGGCGATTCCCTCAAACTGGTACTCCTTTCCATCCAAGATTAGGGCAATGAGGGTTCGGAATCGGGCGGATCGGTTGGTTTGGCCCTGCATTTTCTCCAACAACAAACTCAGGTTGCGCGCATCACTACGCGGCTCTCCTGCAAATCTTCCTGAATACACGCCGGGCGCCCCATCTAGGGCTGCAACTTCTAGGCCTGTGTCATCGGCAAAGCAGCTTACCCCAAAATGATGGTTGACATACCTTGCTTTTTCAAAGGCATTGTGCTCCAAGGTGTCGCCTGTTTCGGGAAGTTCCACCGTGCAGCCAATCTCCTGAAGGGATACAATTTCGATGAGTCCCTTCAGGGCAGCAGCGACCTCTTCGATTTTTTTAGCGTTGTTGGTGGCGAAACAGATCTTCATGGGCTTGGGCTTGAACCCCAAAAATGGGGGCTGGAATTTGCCGCTGCAAACCTTCTTTCAAATTCTTGCTTTGGGATCGGGTGAAATCTTTATTTTTCGGGATGAAAAAGATAACCGTCTACTGTGGTTCCAAAAAAGGCAACCATTCCATCTACGAAGCAGGGGTGCGATCCTTGGCTCAGGAAATGATTTTGCGTGATCATAGCCTCGTGTATGGGGCAGGTCATGTGGGCTTGATGGGAGTGATTGCAGATGAACTTTTGGCAGCAGGAAAGGAAGTAATCGGAATCATTCCTCAAAAGTTGGTGGACCGAGAGGTGGCACACAAAGGCTGTACGGAATTGATCATCGTCGAGACCATGCGGGACCGCAAGTGGCTCATGGCGGAGAAGGGGGATGGCTTTATCGCCATGCCGGGAGGGATTGGAACCTTTGAAGAGTTGTTTGAGGTGATGACCCTCAACCAGCTGCATTACATTCAAAAGCCCGTGGCCTTATACAACGTGCATGGCTACTACGATAAGTTGATTGACTTCCTCAACCATGCAATGGAAGAGGGATTTCTCTACCCCGAGCAGGAGGAGATGCTGATTATTTCCGATGACCCAGCGGATCTGTTGGATCAGATGGCCGCGTATCAGGCCAGAAGGCCTGCGGATTGGTAATAAAAAAAGGCACTTAAAAAGTGCCTTCCTGATGCTTAATTTATTCCCGTACCCAACTTACTTTTTCCCCAATCGGCTCACGCTTACCTGCTGGCCAAGTATCGGTAGCGGGCTTGGCTACATAGAAAAAGCCCATCAGCATGTCCTCGCCTTCGAGTCCAAAATCTTCCCGCGCTTCTGCCCAGAAGGTAGGTCCGCCGGTGCCCCAGTAGCAGGCAAGTCCATGCGCACAGGCCGTCAAGTACATGTTCTGCACCGCCATGGCTACGGCTGAAATCTCTTCCATTACGGGAATCCCCGAACCTTCGCTACGCTTCATCAGCAGGGCGATGACATGCGAAGCTTTGGTGGGATTCTCTTTAAATTTTTGGTAGGTGCCTTCTAGGAAGGGGGTGCCGTTTTTCTCAGCACGCATTTTATACATTTCCGCCTGGTACTTGCCAAAGGTCTCCAGTCCTGCCCCCGTGTACACAATAAAGCGCCAAGGTTGGGTGAGCTTGTGCGTAGGTGCCCAGTTTGCATTTTCAAGGATCTCCTCGATGATGGAATCGGCTACCGGGTCGTTTTCTTTGAACTGCGCAGGAAACATGGACCTGCGTTCACGGATAATTTGCGTAACTGCTTCTGGATTGAATTTGGGGTGTTGCATGAGTTGTATCGTGGTCTGCTAAATAATTGAGTACAAAATGGTGGTATAAATGCTATAAGGCAAAAGTTAAAGATAGGGTTCCTTTCAGGAAGAAAGAGGAGTTATTTTTCTTAACGCTCTGCCTATGGCAGGCTAATTTATTTTGATAGCTGTTCCGTCCGACGCGGTGGACGTGGAGATTTTCTTTTTTTGCTCGCAAAGGGATCAATTTTTTCTTTGCGTCTCTGCGTCTTCGCGCGCTTTTTTTCTTCACGCCATATCTTGAGGTAGGCAGGCCT
Source organism: Cyclobacteriaceae bacterium (assembly GCA_947458475.1). Classification (GTDB taxonomy): domain Bacteria; phylum Bacteroidota; class Bacteroidia; order Cytophagales; family Cyclobacteriaceae; genus Algoriphagus. The sequence continues at coordinate 2,794 of CANGZP010000171.1, forward strand.
GCCTACCGCAGGGAGGACCCAAAAAGGTATAATCTAGGCCAATTTCTGGGGTTGATCTGCTGCATAGTCCAAACATGCAGTCACTTGTTCTAGAATCAATTCAGGAAAATCTACTAGGATTTCCTCCGAACTCATTCCAGATGCCATCCAACCCAACACATCTGCTACAGTGATTCGTGTATCCTTGAGATAGGGTTTGCCAAATCGAATTCCTGGATCAATTGCAATATATTTTGTGTAGTTAGCAGCCATCTTACTTTTTCAAAATAGCCTCCAAAAACTTCCGTACATCTTTTGCCAATGCATCAAAATCTTCCTGACGGTTGTACATCATGTGCCCTGCCTCGTAATAGGTCATGGCCACACGGTCCTGTGGGAAATTGTGTCTGGCAAAGGTAAATTCTGCGTCAAAGAATGGAGTGATCAGGTCATAGTATCCGTTGGCTACCATCACCTGCATTTGCGTATTTCGGTGCATGACCTCGCTGAGTGCACGTGCCGTACTCACATAGGATGGCTCGTAGTAGGCCCCGTCGGGCACAGGTTTCCAGTTCCAACTTCCACCCATTCCGCTTGCGGAGGTGAAGTAGGGGCGATCCATCGTCACCTTCAAGTCCCGCATCAGGTAGTCGTTGAATACAGCCGTGTAAGCAGATCCAGTCATGTAGCTTGCCGGATCTCCAAGCACCGGTCCTTCGGAGGATTTGTCGGTTTCCCGAGCCAAATAGCGCCCATCCAAGGTACCAATGGCCTTGCCCTCCGCACG
>CANGZP010000172.1 GCA_947458475.1 Cyclobacteriaceae bacterium
CAGAAGATGACTCCGTCAAACTTTGAAGAGAAATGGTCAACTTACAGTACCCAAAGCAGGCCAGTTTTGAATATATTTAACAATGAAATTCAATTAAAAACCGGTCAACACTAATCAGGGATCGACAATCATCCTGTCAAATTGAATTGGAGCGCCCCTCCAAGGAATCCCTCAAAAAAACCTAGATTTACAGCCTTCAAACTCCTAAACCAACCCTTTGTGGATAGACCTTCTTTTCTCTCCATTTACCAGTCGGATCCAATTTTTCAAACCTTCGCCCACCAATTAAGTGAAAAGTCGCCCTTCCAACTGCAGGTAAAAGGCCTATCGGGTAGTTTGGACATGGTCCTACTGGCAGCTTACTTTGAAAAGCATGGGGGATTTCATTTGATTATAGCCCAAGACAAAGAGGAGGCGGCCTATTTGAATTCGGATCTCCAAAATTTATTGGGGACCCTTGATCAACGGATTTTTCCAAGCAGCTACAAGCGCCCCTACCAATACGAGGAAATTGACAATGCAAATGTCCTGTCACGGGCAGAGCTCCTCAACCAAATTCTAGAATCAAAAGGCAGTTCCCGCATCGTGATCACCTATCCAGAGGCACTCTATGAAAAGGTGATCAACAAGCGCTCCCTCGTGGAAAATACCTTTACTGCTCGAGTGGGGGAAGCGGTAGACCTAGAGTTTATCACTGAAATTCTCTCCACCTACGACTTTGAGCGCACCGATTTTGTCTACGAGCCCGGACAATTTGCCATCCGCGGAGGAATCCTAGACGTATTTTCATTTAGCAATGAATTTCCCTACCGACTGGAACTTCTGGGAAAGGAAATCGAGAGCATCCGAACTTTTGATCCCGAAACCCAGCTTTCCCTGAAGTCCGTGGACTTCATCTCGCTTATCCCCAATGTACAAACTCGACTCCTTCAAGAGGTAAGGCAGTCTTTCCTTAGTTTCCTGCCCGAACAGGCACTCCTTTGGATCAAGGACTACCAGCTCACCCTTGACGTGATGGACGAGTGCTTCCAAAAGGCAGCACAAGCTTTTGCATTGATGGCTGGGGATACTAAGAAGGGAGCTCTCGTGCTCCAGCCCGAGCAGGTGTTTGAGCAGGGGGCACAGTTTGCCGAAGCCGCCAAAAAGTTTGCGGTAGTAGAATTTGGCCGGCAATTTTATAGCAAGGGAGCCAAAAAAATCAGCTGGGAAAGCCAGCCACAGCCCTCCTTCAACAAAAATTTTGACCTGCTCGTTGCCAACTTGGGTGACAATGAAAAGACAGGATACCTCAACTTAATCGTTGCAGAGAACGAGAAGCAAATCGACCGATTGCAGGGGATTTTCCAGGAATTGGATCCTACCCTACAGGTGCAAAGCCTGTTGCTTAGTCTCCGTGAGGGCTTTGTCGACAAGCAGGCCAAACTCGTCTGCTACACCGACCACCAGCTATTTGAGCGTTTTCACCGCTACAAATCCAAGAGTAAATCCACCGCCTCCAAGGCCCTCACCCTCAAAGAAATTAAGGCCCTTCATCCCGGAGACTATGTGGTCCATGTGGACTATGGAGTAGGACGGTTTGCAGGACTAGAGAAAGTCGACGTAAGTGGCAACATGCAGGAGGCAGTTCGCTTGATCTTTAGAGACGATGACCTGCTCTATGTCAACATCCACTCGCTCCACAAGATTTCCAAGTATTCCGGCCAGGAAGGACAAGCACCTTCCATGTCTAAGTTGGGCTCCCCCGACTGGGAAAATAAAAAAGCACGGGTCAAAAAACAGGTCAAGGACATTGCCAAAGACCTCATTGCGCTCTATGCCAAACGCCGGTCTGCCCCAGGATTTGCTTTTTCCAGAGATTCGGTGCTGCAGGTCGAGCTCGAATCCTCCTTCTTGTACGAGGACACCCCAGACCAAGCGGCTGCCACGGCAGACGTGAAAGCAGACATGGAAAAATCCTATCCCATGGATCGACTCGTCTGCGGCGATGTGGGTTTTGGAAAAACAGAAGTCGCCATCCGTGCGGCCTTCAAAGCCGTCAACGATCGCAAGCAGGTCGCCATCTTGGTGCCCACTACCATTTTGGCCATGCAGCATTTCCAAACGCTGCAAGAGCGACTTGAAAATTTTCCTGTCAAGGTGGACTACCTCAACCGATTCCGATCGGCCAAAGACATCAAAACCATCAAGGAGCAAGTCGCCTCTGGGGAGATTGACATCCTGATCGGCACCCACAAAATCGTGGGCAAAGACATCGAATTCAAAGATCTGGGCTTGCTGATCATCGATGAGGAACAAAAGTTTGGGGTCAAAGTAAAGGACCAGCTCAAAAACCTACGGGTCAATGTAGATGTGCTCACGCTGACTGCTACCCCAATTCCGCGAACCCTCCATTTTTCATTGATGGGCGCCCGTGACCTATCCGTGATTGCCACTCCGCCACCCAACAGGCAGCCTGTAACTACCGAGGTGCAAACCTTCGAAGAAGAAGTGATCCGAGATGCAGTCTCCTACGAACTACGCAGAGGTGGGCAGGTGTTTTTTGTGCACAACCGAGTGGGAGAGATTGACAGCATTGCCAACCTGATTTTAAAATTGGTTCCAGATGCACGCGTCATCGGTGCACATGGACAGATGGATGGGGATAAGTTGGAAAAAATCATGGTAGACTTTATCCACCACCAGTACGATGTCTTGGTTTCTACCAACATCATTGAGTCAGGTCTAGACATTCCCAATGCCAATACCATTTTGATCAACCGAGCCCACATGTTTGGCCTTTCAGACCTCCACCAGATGCGTGGTCGGGTTGGGAGGAGCAATAAAAAAGCCTTCTGCTACTTGCTCACCAGTCCACTTTCAGGCCTTACCGCCGAAGCGCGAAAGCGCCTTCAAACCCTGGAGGAGTTTTCTGACTTAGGGGATGGCTTCAAAGTGGCCATGAAGGATCTAGATATCCGCGGAGCGGGCAATCTCTTGGGCGCCGAACAAAGCGGATTTATCACCGACCTGGGTTTTGAAATGTACCACAAGATCCTAGATGAAGCCGTACAGGAACTCAAAGAAAACGAGTTTGCCGCCTTGTTTGAAGAAGACCTCAAAGAAAAGGTAAGCGTGCTGGTGCAGGATTGCACGATTGAAACAGACCTCGAATTGCTTATTCCCGAGAGCTATGTGAGCAATATCAGCGAGCGACTTGGACTCTATTCCAAGTTGGATGCCCTCGAAAAGGAAGAGGACCTGGATAAATTTGGAAAGATGCTACAGGATCGATTTGGTCCTGCCCCTCAGGCCGTGCAAGACCTGATGGAAACGGTTCGCCTACGTTGGCAGGCCGAGGAATTGGGAATCGAAAAGTTGGTGCTCAAGGCCTCTCAGATGAAATGCTACCTCCTTCCCTCGAGCAAAGAAGCGTACTACAGTTCTGCTATTTTTGGGAACATGATGAAATTTGTACAAATACATCCCAAGACTTGTAAAATAAAAGAACACAAAAATCGTTTGATTCTCAGCGTCGATCAGGTAAAGAACATACAAAAGGCACAGCATTTGCTAAGAGA
>CANGZP010000173.1 GCA_947458475.1 Cyclobacteriaceae bacterium
TATCATCGGCCTAGAATCCATCCAACGGCAAAAAGAATTGGTCAACCAAAAATTGAACTTAAGCCTACAGATTCAAAAAAATGAGGTAAAAACCCTTTTAGCTGGGCTCCAATCGGCTGAAAAGAAACTGCTGGCCGCTACGGCCTACCTCAAACTCATCGACAGCCGCTTCAAAGAAGGAAGCCAGTCCTTACTTGAATTTATTGACGCAAGAAACCAGTTTACACAAGCTGCTTTGCAAAAAACAATCAGTGAATACAAACTACAAATGGCACTAGCACAGCTCGAACGCCAACTTACTACTGAAACCAAAAAGCCATGAAAAAGCTCCATTCACTTTTCCCTGTAATTTCCCTCCTATTCCTTTTGGGATGCAACAGCAGTACGCCTACTGACACCAGCACACCGCAAGCTGGCCAGGCGATTCCTGTAAGACTTTTTCCGCTTCAAGCATCCCCAATGACTTCGGCAGTGACTGCTAGTGGCACCTTCAGCACCAAGGACGAAACCCTCCTATCTTTTAAACTTGGTGGGGTTGTAGCTAAAATCCTTGTAGAAGAAGGTGATGCTGTACAATCAGGTCAAGTCGTAGCAAGTCTAGATTTGACGGAGATTCAAGCGGGAGTTCGTCAATCCAAACTCGCCTACGAGAAAGCGTTACGAGATCATCAGCGCGCTGCCCGCTTGTACAAAGACAGCGTAGCGACTTTGGAACAGTTTGAAAATTCAAAAACAGCAGTAGATATCGCCGAGCAGCAGTTAAATGCAGCCAACTTCAATCTTGCTCAATCCCAAATCCGAGCCACTACCACTGGATTTGTCTTGAAAAAATTTGTGAATCCAGGGCAGTTGGTTGCCTCAGGTACCCCCATCCTACAAATCAATGGTGCCGCTTCTGGGACTTGGATACTGAAGGTGACCATCAGCGATCAACATTGGAGTGCCATCCAGATCGGGGACCAGGCAGATCTCAATGTGGCCGCCTCGACCAATTGGATACCCGCCAAAGTAAGCCAAAAAAGTCAGTCAGCAGATCCTGTAACAGGTACCTATTGGGTAGAGGTCAGCCCAGAATCGGTCAAAGAGATTTCCTTAGCATCAGGCATGTTTGGAAAAGCTCGCATTCGTCCAACCCAGACCGTGCAAGGTTGGGAGATCCCATTTGAGTCCGTTATGGATGCCAATGGGGATACCGGATTTGTGTTTGTGGTAGATGGCCAAAAAGCAAAAAAAGTAAAAGTACAGTTGGGTAAAATCACTCCAAATGGGATACAAATACTTGGCGGTTTGGAAAATTACAAGAGCCTCATCGTTTCTGGGAGTGCCTATTTGTCTGATGGTTCCACGATTCAAGTTAAGAACTGATGAAAATCTCTGAATTCGCAGTAAAGAACTATCAATTTACCCTCGTCATTTTTCTCATGACTGTGGTCCTGGGATTGACTACCTTTTTAAACATGCCTCGAAGTGAGGATCCAGTAATTGATGCACCCCACTTCCCTATTGTAGTGATTTATCCAGGTGCTAGCCCCGAGGATTTGGAAGAGCTAGTGGTCGATCCCTTAGAAAAAACGATTTATGCCCTTGAAAGTATCAAGCGCATTGAAACCGAGATAAAGGACGGGGCCGCCATTCTGAAGGTTGAGTACCAATACAACGAAGATGTAGATGAAAAATACCAAGAACTCGTTCGGGAAGTCAACACCCTTCGACCTCAGTTGCCCGAAGAGATTTTTTCAATTGAAGTAAAGAAGGTTCGTCCCTCTGATGTAAACATTCTTCAAATTGCTTTAGTCAGTGAAAATGCTTCTCAAGAAACGCTAAAGACTGAAGCAGACCGCCTGCAGAAAGATCTGGAGAGCATCACAGAATTAAAAAATGTAAGAATTCACGGCTTACCCGCCCAACTGGTAAAAATTGAATTACAGCTCGATAAGGTAGCCACCCTAAACATCCCGCTAAACGCACTGATTGGCAGCATCAAAAGTGAATTGAGCAACATCCCTGGAGGACAGGTGGATGCTGGAAACAAAACTTTCAATGTAAAGACAAGTGGAAACTACAGCTCTGCAGAGGAAATCGCAGAAACTGTGGTATTTTCCATGCAAGGCAAAAACATTCTGTTGAAAGATGTTGCCACAGTTCGAAATGACTTTGATGCTTCAAATTACCTTACTAGACACAATGGCTACCGTGCCATCTTTGTGACTGCAGCCTTGAAAGAAGGGACCAACATCTCCAAAGTACAAGAAAAATACAGCCCCCTACTCGCTTCCAGCACTGAAAAACTCCCTCCAAACATCGATTTAGTGGTTGCTTTTGATCAAGCAGACTATGTCAATCGACGATTGGGTGGATTGGGAATGGATTTTTTAATTGCTATCGCCTTGGTATTTGTGACCTTGCTTCCATTGGGCAATCGCGCCTCAATCATCGTCATGGTTTCCATCCCCTTGTCACTCGCCATTGGGTTGATACTGATGAATGCCTTAGGGTATGGACTAAACCAACTTAGCATTGTCGGATTGGTAGTTGCCTTGGGCTTGCTGGTAGACGATAGCATTGTCGTGGTTGAAAATATCGAACGATGGATTAGAGACGGATACAGCAAACAAGAAGCCGCCTTGAAGGCGACCCAACAGATTTCCATCTCCGTAGTCGGCTGTACGGTTACCTTAATTATCGCCTTTCTTCCCTTGGTATTTTTACCAGAAAGCTCAGGAGATTTTGTGCGGAGCTTACCCATGTCTGTGATCGCAAGCGTTCTAGCCTCCTTAGTCGTCTCTCTTACAATTATCCCTTTCCTATCTACTTGGCTGCTAAAAAACAAAACCGAAGGGCATTCCAACAAAATCTATGACCTTTTTCAAAGAGGGATCCATGTGAGCTATACCCCACTTCTTGAAAAAGCATTGAAGAAGCCTGTTGCAACACTTGTCCTTGCAGGCACGATATTCTTTACCTCTTTAAGCCTTTTTCCTGTCATTGGATTTAGCCTATTCCCATCTTCGGAAAAACCACAGTTTCTGATCAACATCACCACTCCACTACAGTCCAACTTGAGCAATACGGATACCCTAGTACGACAAGTGGAACAGGAAGTGGGTAAAATTCCTGAGTTACGAAATTTTGCCACCAACGTAGGAAAAGGAAATCCCCGCATCTACTACAATGAGATTCCTGAAAATGAGCGCAGTGATTATGGGCAACTCTTTGTTCAACTCGAGCCCGAGACTTCTGCTCCTCGAAAATTAGAAATTATCCAAACCCTTCAAGGGAGTTTCGCAAAGATTGTCGGTGCCAAAGTGGAAGTAAAAAACTTTGAGCAAGGTCCCCCGGTGACTGCTCCCATCGAAATCAGACTCTCAGGGGAGAATTTGGATACGCTCCGAAGCCTTGCCTCAAAGGTGGAATCGCTCCTCAAGCAAACTCCTGGAACAATCTACGTCAACAACCCGGTAGCCAACTTGAAAACA
>CANGZP010000174.1 GCA_947458475.1 Cyclobacteriaceae bacterium
AAGGATTCTCCTGTTCGGCTACTGATATTGGCCAAATGACAGAGTAGGGTAGATACAGCGCCTTCTTCTATGGTCGAGTTTTGCTTTTCTGTACCACGCACGGCATTGAAGAAGTTGACAATGTGTAGTGTACTCATGTCACCTCCTCCGCCTAGCGCAGTACCCCCTTCGTTGTTGTTGGCCTGGTTGGATTTGATTTCTTTCCCAGATCGGTCATGGAGGCGGTAGCCACCGCGGTCTACATACACGGTGCCTTCAGAACCGTAGATGATCGTTCCTCGGTCGGAACCATAGGTTTTGTAGTTGTTTCGGCTTTTTCCATCCCATTGGATGACTTTTCCATCTCCAAACTCGAAGGTAGCGTCCATGGTGTCGTACATGGTCCATCCATCTTCTGGGTAGTGCATTTTTCCAGCTACCACCGATACTGCTTTTGGAAATTCCACTTGGAGGGCCCAGCGGGCTATATCCAATTCATGGGTCGCATTGTTTCCCGTTTCGGCAGTGCCGTAATCCCAGCCATACCAATGCCAATTGTAGTCCCAGGTGTCGTGAAAATAAGGCTTTCTCGGTGCTGGGCCTTGGAAAAGATCCCAATCCAATCCAGCTGGAGGCGCTTGTTGAATCGGATTAATCACCGATCCTCGTGAGTTGCTGTAAAAAGCCTTGGCAAAGTATACTTTCCCAATCACTCCCTCGTGGATGGCTTTGATGATCTCCCTGCTTTCGGGTGCAGAGCGCTGCTGGTTGCCCATCTGAACTACCTTATTGTATTTCTTTTGAAGTGCTACGAGCACTTCGCCTTCCCGTGGATTGTGGGAGCAAGGCTTTTCTACATACACATGTTTGCCTCTTTCAAGTGCCAGCCAGGTGCCAGGTGCATGCCAGTGGTCAGGGGTAGCGTTGATCAATACATCCACTTCTTTGTCATCCAAAACCTTGAAGATATTTTGCTCTTGCTTGGGTTGGTAGTCGATCCATTTTTCAAATCCTTTGGCTGCCTTGGGCATTTGGGATTGCATCGCATCGCATAAGTACAGCAAATTCACATTGCTACTTTTCAATCCGATTGGTTCGTAAAATGCGCCAAGTCGTCTGCCCAAACCAGCAATTGCCACATTCAAGCGGTCATTTGCGCCCACAATGCGTGCATAGGACTTTGGAGAGAAGCTAAGCGAACCTAGGGCAGAAAATCCTAGCGTAACAGCTGCGCTTTTTTTGATAAAGGTTCTTCGGTTTGATTTCGACATGGTTGGAAGGGTTTATGGTCTTATTGCAGGTTCTTGATTTTAATGTTTTTATAGCTCACTTGATCTCCGTGATCTTGAAGGAGGATGCGACCTGATGAGGCTTCGCCAAATTTATTCCAAATCACATATTTGCTGATTGCGACTAGGTCTCGGTAGGCTTGGGAGCCTCGCTCGTATTCCAATACTTTTACGCCGTTGAGGTAATGCTCCACCTTATTGTTGGGATACACCACAACTCTGCCTTGGTTCCATTCTCCGGGTTTACGAACAAATCTAGCTTGCTTCTCTGCTTTGATGAGGTCGTACAAGGAGGCAAGGGTACGGTTGCCATCGCGGCCCATCTTGGCGTCTGGATGGAGGGCATCGTCGAGAATTTGGTACTCCAAACCAATCGCGGATCCTGTATTGCCTTCTGCTAAAGTCACAAAATACTTCACGCCACTATTTGCACCCTCCGTGAGTTTGAAGTCAAAAGCTAAGTCAAATGCACTGTACTGCTCGGTGGTGACTATATCTCCAAAAGTTCTGGCTTCACTGCCATCGGATTTTTGGATCGTTAGGATTCCATCTTCAATGGTCCATCCTTCTTTTGGGAAGGCTTCTTTTCGAGCACTTTCCCAACCTGTTGAAGAAACTCCATCAAAGAGGAGTTTCCAACCCTGGGATTTCTCCTCTGGCGTCAATTCATTTTTTACGGTGCTGACCACAAAAACAGGCTTTTTGAAAGGAAGTGGACGCAGGTTTTCTGTTTGAATTCGCACATTCCTGAAATACGTTTTTCGACCCTCGTCTTCCTTGTTTTGGATGCTGTGCACCTGGAGTCCAATAAAGCCTCGTGCATCGAGGTCATCTACAAAGTAGGCCACTTCCTGTCCATTGACCCATGTTTTTATGGTATTGCCTATAGCTTCTATGCGGTAGCGATTCCATTCGCCTAGCTTAAATGCCGATTTGGCAGCGGGGTTGAGATCCAAAGGATAGAACCAGCCGCGTCGTGCTTCGTCATAAATTCCTCCTGACCAGGCCCGGGGTGTTGGATCTGCTTCTACTTGGTATCCGTAAACTAGGCCTTTGCCTCCGTGACCCGAAGGATCATATTGACCACGGGTCATAATTCCACTATTGGAGGATATATGGCTGATTTTGAGATCTAATTCGAGGATAAAATCTCCGTAGAGCTCTTCGGTAATCAAAAAAGTGTTTCCTGTTCCAAAGACAGCAGATCCTTCGATTATTCCATCTTGGACAGTAAAAGTGGCTTTACCGGCTACGGCTTTCCAACCACTCAGGTCTTTGCCATTGAATAGATTTTTCCAGTTGCCTTCCTGGGCTTGTATGGAAAAAGTAACTAGGAATAGGAGAAAACTTGCTAAAAAACGGGATTGCATGAAATCTTGGGTTTAATGTTTGCTTGGAGTTTCACAGTTGTAAGCCCCAAATTGGAAATCAAGATACAAAAACTAGTCGATGTGTTGCTAGTCAGAAAGTGAGGAGTGGTGAGGATTTTTTTGAATTCCCACAGAAAGCATCATCTGTTTACTACTTTTGTGCATGCTTGATTTCAATACCAAAGGAAAAGTTTTCATTACCTGCAAGGATCGTTCGGTGACTTACCTCGAGCAGGAAGTGCGTGAATTGGGTTTCATTCCCGTAGCCGTCACACGTACAGGCCTAGAGGTGTTAGCCTCCCTCGAAGAATGCATGGACCTCAACCTTCACCTGCGCACTGCTTCTCACGTGCTTTACGAAATCAAATCCTTCTACCTCAGAAATGCTGACGATATCTACCGACGCTTTAAGGCCATCCCTTGGGAGGATTATTTGGATGTAGATGGGTACTTTTCGGTTAACTCAGTTGCCGAAAACGAGTCCATCACTACGCCATTGATCGTGAATGTGAAGGTAAAGGATGCCATCGTCGACCGTTTCCGGGAGTTGAAAGGGAGGAGACCCGACTCAGGATCTGACTTCTCCGGATTGGTAATTCAAGTGTATTGGAAAGAAACGCAAGCCATTGTCTATTTGAATACTTCGGGTGAAACCTTGGCCAAGCATGGCTACCGCAAAATCCCAGGAAAGGCGCCCATGATGGAAGCCTTGGCCGCAGCTACGATTTTTGCTACCGAGTGGAATACGCGCGTTCCCTTTATCAATCCCATGTGTGGATCGGGTACCTTGGCGATAGAAGCAGCACTCATTGCTTCCAAGCGATA
>CANGZP010000175.1 GCA_947458475.1 Cyclobacteriaceae bacterium
AATCCATTTGCTCCAAACGACATCAAAACCGTTTCCAAAAGCACTGTAGCGCTGAAGAAAAACTCGGAGGTGTCCATCATGATGCCAGGGTTGATCAATCGACTCAATGAGGAGGAATTGAAAGACTTGATGGCCTACCTCATCTCAGGCGGAAATGCAACTCATGCCGTATACAAGCAACCTACTGCACAGCGATGAAAATCCCCAAACTTAGACCTTACCTGCTTCTCGAGGCATCCGCAGCGTTGATGCTGCTTGCGTATGGGCTCCTCTTCATTGGGGGAACATCCAGACAGCCATCCGTTCCGATACAAACATTTCAGGATGGATTTACACCCATTTTTGACGGCAAAAGCCTAGAAGGCTGGGAATTTGATCCGGTGTACTGGTCGGTCAAGGAGGGGGCAATTGTAGGAGAAATCACTGCAGCAACGCTGCTGAAAAACAACACCTTTATCATTTGGAAGGGAGGAGAGCTCGCAGATTTTGAGTTGAAGGTGGACTATTGGATTTCAGAAAATGGCAACTCAGGAGTACAATACCGAAGCGATCGATACACAGAGTTGCCCTATGCCCTGCGAGGCTACCAGGCAGATATCGATGGAGCAAATCGCTACACGGGCCAAAACTACGAGGAGCGAAAGCGGACCACCCTTGCTTATCGTGGACAGCGTACACAGATCAGTGCACAACCGGACGACATTGCTACGGTAGGTGGCTATGTAGCGAATAATGCCTGGAAGGGATTGAACTTGGTGAATGAGTTGGGCGATCGCGCTGTCTTGGGCAACTTGATCAAAAAAGGGGACTGGAACACCATTCATATTGTGGCTAAGGGGACCACCCTGAAGCATTATGTCAACGGTACCTTAATGAGTGAGGTGGAGGATGCCGATACCAAAAATAGAAAGCTGAGCGGATTATTCGGCTTTCAAGTGCATGTTGGCCCTCCCATGAAGGTAATGTTTAAGAATATACTCTTAAAAAAGGGATAGGGTAGACTAGCCCAATCCTGGGTTTTACAGTAAAAAAAAATGAAGTATAAAGACTCCCAAAATTGGAAGCATACCCTCTCCAACTCCCAGCAACTGGGAGGGATAGAAACTTCCGTTTTGGACAATGGAGCAGGGCGAGGAGTGCGTATCGCTTGGATCAATACGGGTACTGGGCTTCGCTACAAGGTGGTGTTGGATCGAGGCATGGATATTTTGGATGCCTTTTTCAATGAACATAGCCTCGCTTGGATTTCTCATGCGGGCTTGACTTCACCTCAGCCCTTCTCTAACCAAGGCATAGATTGGCTCCGCACCTTTGGTGGGGGATTGCTGACTACCTGTGGATTGTCTAATGCCGGCCCTCCCAATTCGGATGAACATGGATCCAGAGGGTTACATGGCAATTATTCCAACTTAGCTGCCGAACTTATTTCCATCAAGCAGCCGGATATTTTCTCAGGGGAGCTAGGTTTTGAGGTGGTCGGAAAAGTTACCGAAAGCAGCACCTTTGGTCCCAGTTTGGAACTGACTCGAAGAATCTCTGGAACCATCGGGTCTGCAGAGATTCACATTAAAGATCGGGTCACCAATCGAGGTAATTCCCCAGCACCTCACATGCTCTTGTACCATATCAATTGTGGATGGCCCTTGATTGATGCAGGAACCCGGATCGTCTGGCAGGGGGAAATGCAGCCGAGATCGGGAGAGTCGGCAGTACGGCAAAATTCTCGAAAAGATGGATTTCGGCATTGCCCAGCTCCCATGGATAGCCATGCAGGCTTTGGGGAAGAGGTAGCCTTTATTGATCCTCAAACAGATGAAATGCAGCAAGTAACCTGTGGCTATGTCAACGACCAATTGGGCCTGGGATTAAAAATATCCTTCTCCAAAACCCAATTGCCCTGGCTTATCCATTGGCAGCATTGGGGAAAAAATGAGTACGTGACGGCGCTTGAGCCCGCAACCAATCCACCTAATGGACAGGCTGCTGCTCGGGCGAATGAGAGTTTGATTTTGCTGGAGCCCGGAGAAACCCGAATTTATGACCTACGGCTTAGCATTTTGCTAGGGGATGCTGCTCGAGAATTTTCTTGACCCAACTCAAAAGGGCCTGCCACTTGTTTACCGATTTTAACTAATAATAAAATATGATTAATCGCTGTGTTTCTAGCATTGAGGAAAATGAGATTTGAGGTTCAATTGAATGAGCCGTGGACCGTGGTCTGTCGACCCTTGGCGATTATCCGCGCTGAATCACTGATTACATGAGCCACAAGCATCATTGCGGATAATTCAAAAAAAGACTTACACTAACCCAAAATAAATAGCCATGAGTTTAGCTAAAAAAGCGCTCGAACAGGGCGAAGGAATTGTACGACTGACCCCCACTTGGGTGCCCCGGTCTTTTTGCGTGCCCGGTCGCCGAATCAAATTGCATCCTGACGACTATTACGCCTTTGGAGGTATGCGAGGCGGTATCGATGAACGCTGGTTTGCCTCTACCACTGCGGCCCAAAATGGTCCCCTCACTTCAAAAAATGAAGGCTTAAGCCACATCGCTTTCGAAGATGGGGGCAGTACCCAGCTCTTTTTGCTCAAGGATGCAGTAGCCGAATTGGGCGCTGACCTAATCGGTTCACGCCTATGGAATGAGTTCAAGTCCTGGCCTATGTACTCCAAATTTTTTGACAACATGGGGCCTTTACCGCACCACATTCACCCTTCGGATGAGTTTGGCAAACTGACGGGTCAAAATGGAAAGCCAGAGGCCTACTATTTTCCACCACAGGTGAATAACCACGGAGGGGATTTCCCTTACACCTTCTTTGGCATCGCACCAGGAACGAGCAAGGAGACGATTCTGGATTGCTTGAAGAATTTCAACAAGGGAGACAACAAAATAACGAATTACTCACAAGCGTTTCGCTTGCAGCCGGGTACGGGTTGGGATGTGCCTCCAGGAATGCTTCACGCACCAGGCAGTATGTGTACCTACGAACCGCAAAAAGCCTCCGACATCTTTGCGATGTACCAATCTTTGGTCAATGAAGCCATTATTCCGGAGGAGTTGCTCTGGAATGCTTGTCCAAAAAACCGTTGGGGAGACTACGAACTCTTGTTGGAGATGATCGACTGGGATCTCAACGTCAATCCCAACCTGATGGACAACCACTACATGGAGCCCAAACCCGTAACCGATTCCGCTCAGATGCAGGCTGCAGGCTATCAGGAAACCTGGATTTGCTACCGCTCTTACGATTACAGTGCCAAGGAACTGACCGTAATGCCAGGCCAGACCGTCACCATCACCGATGCTGCAGCCTATGGAATGATCATGATGCAAGGACATGGTAAAATGGGTGCTTGGGATATTGAAACTCCTTCGCTGATCCGATTTGGGCAACTGACCCATGACGAATACTTCGTGTCTGAGGATGCTGCCAAGGCAGGGG
>CANGZP010000176.1 GCA_947458475.1 Cyclobacteriaceae bacterium
GCAATTTCCAAGGCTTCCCCTTCCCCCCGACTGAGGATTTTATCCCCTTCTTGGGCGATGGAAGTGCGCTCGGTCATGCCGATGAGCTGCCCTTTGGCATTTGTATCGCAAACCCCCCGACTAACTGTTCCGTGCGCAGAGAGTACATTTTTCAAGGCATAGCCCACCATGGCATGCAGGTTGGGCCGCACTTCAGTAGTCAAAAACTTGCCTAGTACTTCAAAGGCCTCTTTTCCATAAAAATCATCTGCATTGATGACCGCGAAAGGCTCATGCACCGCATCTTTTGCACAAAGGACGGCATGGGCGGTACCAAAAGGCTTCACTCGGTCCGCTTGCTTCAGATCCGCAGGCACAAAGCTGTCCAAGGATTGCAACACCCAATCTACCTCAATTTTTCCTTGAAGCTTGGGCATAAACTTCTCTTTGGCAATTTCCAATATTTCCTGCCGTACGATAAATACTACTTTCCCAAATCCCGCTCGAATGGCATCAAAAATGGAATATTCTAGGATGGTCTCCCCGTTGGGTCCAAAACCGTCAATTTGCTTATTTCCTCCGTAGCGACTACCCATTCCGGCAGCCAGCACAAGAAGTGTTGGTTTGCTTGTCATTGTATCTCTTAAAAAACGTAGGCAAAATTACCCCGAATTCTATTTTTAGCAAATTCGGAAACAATCGATAAAGGTTTATTTTTTATCCTATTTTTTTATTTTTAACATACTTATTTTATTTTTTAATCTTTTTTTAAACCAATTTTTTAATTAAAAACATATTTTTTTAATTTTTTGATTCATTTTTAATCTTTCTTTTTGATTTTTTGCA
Source organism: Cyclobacteriaceae bacterium (assembly GCA_947458475.1). Lineage (GTDB taxonomy): Bacteria > Bacteroidota > Bacteroidia > Cytophagales > Cyclobacteriaceae > Algoriphagus. Next base: position 826 of record CANGZP010000176.1, read on the forward strand.
AATTATTAGCTTATTTTCCATCCTGTTTTTAACAAAACCTCTCCTTCCTTGAAAAAATGAAAAAAATCGAAGCCATCATCCGCACTTCTCGATTTGACTACATCCACCGCTGCATTTCCAAGTTAGGCGTCAAATTTCTCTCCTTTTACGAAGTGAAGGGGATGGGATTTGAGCATGCAAGACAAGAAATGTACCGAGGAGTAGCCTACGAGCCCGCTTACATCCCACGCACCAAACTTGAAATCGTAGTTCCAGACGACTTGGCAGAAGGTGTAATCAATTGCATCCTTCAAGAAGGGAAAACCAGCGAGGTCGGTGATGGAAAAATTTTCGTTTACGAAGTGCTCGAGGCCTACCGCATACGAAATCAAGATACCGGCGAAGACGCCCTTTAATCATTTCTAATTCACCTCACCGCCACCGCTCTCTCACCTATGGAAGCACCTATTCAAGACCTATTCACGATCAACAACCTCTGGATGATGGTGTCCACCTTGTTGATTTTTATCATGCACCTCGGATTTGCTACCCTGGAAGCAGGGCTTACCCGAGCCAAAAACACCGTCAACATCCTCTTTAAAAATACGATAATCCCTGCCATTGGCTTGCTCACCTATGCCTTGGTTGGCTTCAACCTCATGTATCCAGGCGCTGAATTCGCGGGCTCCTTCTTTGGATTTTCTGGATTTGGACTCTCCCTCCCCGAAGGATGGGATAGCAGCAATTACAATGCAGGCTACACCTACTTCACTGACTTTATCTTTCAAGCCATGTTTGCCGCTACAGCAGCCACTATCGTATCTGGAGCGGTAGCCGAGCGGATGAAGCTGGGCCCTTTCATCACCTTTTCACTCCTTTATGTAGGGGTATGCTATCCCATCGTAGGCATGTGGAAGTGGGGCGGAGGTTTTTTGAACACCCTAGAAACCCCTTTCTATGATTTCGCAGGTTCCACCATCGTACACACGGTAGGGGGATGGGCAGCTTTGGTAGGTGCATTTCTACTGGGTCCACGCATTGGAAAGTACACCCCTACAGGAATGAAGGCGATTCCTGGCCACAACATCCCCATGGCTACTATGGGTGTATTTTTGCTCTGGTTTGGCTGGTTTGGATTCAATGGCGGTTCTGTGCTCAGCGCCGACCCAGGTACTGTATCTCGGGTATTTGTAACCACTTCCTTGGCTGCATCAGCAGGCGCCATTGCTGCCTTAATCACCTCTTACATCAAATTCAAAACCTACGACATCACCATGGTCCTCAATGGTATTTTGGCAGGACTTGTAGGTATCACTGCGGGAGCAGATAAAATGGGCGTACTCGATGCAGTATATATCGGAGCTATTGGCGGCATCTTGGTGGTACTTGGCGTCATTGCTTTTGACAAACTCAAAATTGATGATCCAGTTGGAGCCCTTGCAGTGCACTTGGTTGGCGGAATCTGGGGAACCCTTGCCGTGGGCATTTTTGGAGAGTTGGCAGGATTAAACCAGCTGCTTTCCCAATTCATTGGAATCGCTGCAGTAGGTGCCTTTTGCTTTGGCAGCTCCTGGCTGATTTTCTTCACCTTGAAACGAACCGTCGGTATCCGAGTGGATGAAAAGGAAGAAATCGAAGGACTTGATATCAACGAACACCAGATGCGTGCTTATCCCGATTTTGCCTCTAAAGATTAAATAATAGGATTATCCGCAATTATGCCAGGAGCTATTTACTGCGGATAATCCTATTAAAACCAAACCAACATATCCATCCCCTGGGAAATCAAAATCTCAGGGGATTTGCTTTTTATGCACTTGGAAGCAAGGCCAGGGGCCCTACGTGGCGCAGCAAAATGGTTTGATGCAGGTGGCCAAACTTTGCATAACACCAAACCTTAAATTCTAAAAACTCTTCGGGTAGTAAGTACCCAATCCCTTTTTTCAGCTCTCGTTCAAAAAGAAACCTATTGAAGCTTACTTTCTGTAAAATAGTCTTTACGTAATCCAGCATGGTCTAAAAATTTTGAAAGGATTAACTGATTTTAAGTTTTTCAACGGCAGCATATCCCAAGATGTTGCGTTATTTTGAGGGACCTAGCTGAAATTACTCTATTTTCGTATCCATGATGAGTGTTGCACGACATGTATTGACTTTCTTCTGCCTTGGCGTATTGCTATCGTTTGAGGCATTTGGGCAGGAGGTAAAGGTGGAACTCGGGCCAGATCAACTCGGCATCAACGAGACCTTTACGATCAAAGTCACCCTCTCCAACGAAAAAATAAAGTCCTACGATCAATTTCCAGAGATTCCAGGATTTCAAAAGCAGGGCATCTCCCAGTCCTCCTCGATGAACATCATCAATGGGCAGATGAGTAGCTCCAACAGCATCATTCAGTATTACAAACCATCCCGAAAAGGCCAGTTTACCTTGCCCAAATTTTCGGTGCTCATCAACGGCCAAGCAGCTGCTTCTCCAGGAAAACGAATTACCGTCACCGATGCTGCTGCAAGTGCCCCAAGCGGGGGCAATGCCTTCGACCCTTTTGCAGATTTCTTTGGTAGAAATGAAGCAATCCCTGAATTTGTGGAAATCGCAGACGATGCCTTTTTCGCAGTAAACATCGAC
>CANGZP010000177.1 GCA_947458475.1 Cyclobacteriaceae bacterium
GTGTACCATGCCATCAGTTGGATTCAAGCGCCGGATGGCTACTACGATATTGACAAAAAAGGCACCTTGATTAACCCCACTCAATTGGTGCTTTCGGGTTACATGAGTCGTCAGCGGATGGCTCGGATTCTTCCTTTGGACTTTGAACCCAATCGGGAATTTGTGGCTGAACAGATCGCTGAGGAGGTTTTGGAGAGTCCGGCAATCAAACTTAATAAACTACGAGAGAAGGCTTGGTTGACCACCAATAAACCCTATTTTTATCCTGGTGAAACGGTTTGGATGGGAGGGAAGATGCTCTACCAAGATCAGAATGAGGCAGACTCCCTCAGTCGAGTGCTGTATGTGGACTTGATCAATCCAGCTGCTGAAATCGTTCAATCGGCGACGTTTCCGATCGAAAAGGGTAAAATTTCAGGTGGACTGGATTTAGCTGTGGATTTTCCTCCTGGTGATTATGCGCTGCGCGCCTATACCCATTGGAATCAGAATTTTGGAGCGCTAGATCAGTTTGTGGCGCCATTTCTTGTGATGAAACCTGGTTTTAAGCCTAGGGCAAAAGAACTGGAAACTCAATCTTTCCAAGGAGAGATTGGTGTTAGTCCAGAGATTTTGATAACAGATTCTGTTCCTTACCGAGTGATGGATTTGAAGTTGGAGTTTTTGGATGAGTTTCAAAATCCGATTGCGGGAGAATTTTTGTTAGCGATCACGGATGCGGAAGCGGTTTCAGTACTTCAGCCAAGTATTTCGCTGGAAGAGGGAATGAACTGGTTGGATATTAAGCTTCCAGATGATTTCAACGCACCACTTAATTTCCCTATTGAATACGGGATTTCGGTGCAGGGAAAATTTACTGCAGATAACAAGCGGCGTCCTGCAATCAATCCGATCACGGTAGTGCGGGGAGATTTGGAGGATTATGGACAAGTGATAACCGATTCGTTGGGTAATTTTTGGGCCACTGGCTTAGTATTTAAGGATACTGCCCAAATCGCTATTGCTGCAATAGATGATAAACAAAGGCCCTATGGTTCAGTAGAACTTTTGGCATTGAATCGACCGAAAGTATCACTCGATCTCCCAAAGTTCATGTATACCATGGAACCCATTCTTGAAGTAAACAGAGGGTTGGATGTTTCCGGAGATTATGTTTTGCTGGAGGAGTTTGTGAAAGAAGAAACAAAAGAGAGGGAAACCTTGGCTGATCAAAATTATGGATATGGCACCCCTAATAGAGAATTAGGAGAGGAAGAATTAGCAAAATTGGATACCTGGGAACAGGTATTTGGAAGATTGGCCTTGTTTACTAATTACAATTATGGAGAGAAAACTGGGTTTCCAATGGTAATCTTGAATGGACAAAAGTTTCCATTTATTGATCCTTCTGAGGTACTTGAAAACATAGTACCAGCTGAGCTAGAGTCGATTAAAGTGTACAATGATAATATTAGTAAATCCATCTTTGGGATGTGGGGTTATGCAGGAGTCTATATGATTGAGACGAAAAAAGGAGTTAAAGCAGGTCCTGATGGCGATAAGAAGTTCAATTCTGAGGGATTTCAGATTTTCCCTATTCCAGGATTTACTGACTTTCCAGAATTCAATAAAAACCCTCCCTCAGACCAATTTTTGAAGAAAAAGCCAACCCTCTATTGGGAACCTGCTGCCCAAACCTCGGGTGGGTCGTATCATGCAAAAGTAAAAGTTCCTTATGGGGTGAAGGCGATTCAGATTCGGGTAGAGGGATTAACGCTCGATGGGGAGGTTTTTTCTAAAGTGATGATGATGGAGTTCTAGAATCCACGGGTTTCACCCGCGGTTAATCAAGGTTCGACCCTTGCAGGGTCTTTTATGGAATACAATGGCATTTAAAAACAAAAACCGCGGTGAGCTACCTCCGCGGTTTTTGTTTTTAGTCTTATTCCAGATTACTGAAGTTGACTACTCAACTGACTTATTTTTTTGCTGAGGTCAAGGATGGCATTGGCATAGCGGGTATCCCACTCTTCCAATCGGCTGGTATTCTTGGTCGCCACCTCGTACTGTATACCTGGAAGGATCCAGGAGGCATAGCCAGAGAATGGATCGTTACACACGTACAAGGACTTGTACCATTCCCCATAATACATCCCCTTGGGATCGATCCAGCTTTTTTCCAAATCGATCAACCCGGTATTGATTTTTTTCAAGTTGGCTGCAGTTAGTTTTTCAGACGCTAGTGCATTTTGAAGTGAGTTTTTGTAGACCTCCGAAGTTTCCTCTAGTGTCTTTAAGGCAGTTTGTACCTGATCAAACCCAGCGAAATTCGGGTCCATGGCTTTTACATTCTTAACTGCCTGCTCAAAGTGCCCTTTCAAATCTTTGGCATAGCGCGGTACATCGTAAGGAATGATTGTTGCATTGGCTTGACGGATGGCCACCAAGCCAAACACTTGTGCCACAGCACCGCCCATTTTAAAGCTTGGATCAGAGAACTTACTGTAATAGTGAATATTATCGTAGTTGGAGTGGTAGGCAGTGGTGCCTCCAGAGCCGCCACTCAGGGAAGGAATGCCCACGTGCATGTAGAAGGCGATGTGGTCAGATCCACCACCCAAGTTCCCAATTCCTGGCTCTGGATTTTTTCCAGCCCAAATTTCAAACACTGTTTTTGCTGAGTCTGGGTACATTACCTCCTTAGAAGCATCGATGATGAGTTTTTTCAAGGTTGGTGCTGCTGAAGCACCAAAATTTCGCCCTGAGGCACCTCCATCAAAGTTCATGTAGGAGATGGCTTTTGCACCCAGCTCTTCTCGTAAATGCTCTACCCATTCGGTAGATCCAATCACACCCTGCTCTTCAGCATCCCAATGTCCAATCAAGATGGAGCGGGAAGGCTTTTGGCCATTTTTGTACAACTCGCCCAAGGCCTCCGCAAAGGTTAATAGCATCGCGGTACCTGAATTTGGGTCGGTAGCACCAAAGGACCAGGCATCGTAGTGGCTACCTAGGATGATCCATTCGTCTGGATGATCTTTTCCGATAAAGGTACCTACTACATTGTTGGCACGGATAAATTCTGGCTTTTGATCCACCATGACCCGTACCTTCAAGTCGGCACCGCCTGTCAATTTGTACGAAAAGGGAAGGCCCCCTTGCCATGCTGCAGGTACATCTGCGCCGTTCATTCGGCTCAAAATTTCTTTGGCAGCACCATAGCCAATTGGGGTTACGGGGATGGTGTGGAAATCTACAGTTGCTGGGTCATCTCGTTTCACCTTTACTGGCCCATCCAAAGGTAGTGCGGGTCTATTGGGAGTCAAGGGGTCACCCGTAAAGTCCAAGGTCAACATGGAGCCTCGTTGGATAGTGGTTTCGTTGTAATAAGGGCCTTTGGGATACAC
>CANGZP010000178.1 GCA_947458475.1 Cyclobacteriaceae bacterium
CAAAAAAGCAGCTCCCTTACCAGAATAGCGCATTTCGTAAAATTCTAAATCTGTAGTCGACTCAGACCGTCTCCACAACTTGGCATAGACAAATACAGTCAACATGCCCGTGAGCAAAAATGCCCACCAAGCCCAGTTGCCAGCAACCCCGTTTTTACGGACTATATCCGTGACTAGGTTTGGGGTGTCGGCAGAAAAGGTAGTTGCCACCATGGAAACCCCCAATAACCACCAAGGCATGTTGCGTCCTGAAAGAAAAAATTCCTTTGTGGAACTCCCTGCTGACTTCGCAGTAGCGAGTCCAATCACCAAGGAAATAATAAAGAAAGCGGCAATGATGCCCCAGTCTAAGGCAGTAACATTCATAGGGTCTTGGGTTAATTGATGGAACAATAAACAAAAAATTATTTAGTTAAGGCCCATCCCTTTTTTGATTTTTTTCAAAAAGAGAGATCGCCCTTTTTCCGAAAGAACCCCTAGCTGCCTCAAAAACAAGTTCTTGATGGCCCAAAATTTTGAGGCAGATTCAGGCCCCTGCATTTACAAGAAGAAATTTCTATTTTCGACCCATGTTTGATGCGCTAGCTCCCGCCCTCACCCAGGCTTACCCCCAATTTACCAATGCACCCCTGACGATTCGCCCATTTGGTGAAGGGCTGATTCACGAGACGCTACTAGTCGGTCAACTAGACAAAAAATGGATCCTTCAGGGATTCAATAATTCAGTTTTCCGCTTCCCCGAACGCATCGATCATAATCTCAGCTTGCTTTCCAAGCATGCAACTAGCCATCCCTTGCCCTTTCAGCTCCCCCTTCCCCTACTCAATACAACCGGTAGGGGGCTTACCGCTATTCAAGGAAAAAATTACCGCCTCTTTGACTTTGTCGATGGAAGCACCTTGCAACAGGTACAGCAACCCGCCCAAGCACGAATGGCGGCACAGGCCTATGGAAAGTTTGCCTCCTGGAGCCAGCAACTGTCTGCAGCAGCATTCGAAGAAACCATCCCCAACTTTCATCGACTAGATCTTCGATTTACACGCCTTCAAGAAGTAGCCAAACAGCTTCCCTCCCTCCCAGAAGCCGAACAAACGCTTCTCCAAGGGTATTTGGCACAGCTGCCTTTGGTGAATTGGTACCAGGAGCAGCGCAAGCATCTCCCGCTACGGGTCACCCACAGCGACACCAAAATCAACAACCTGATTTTTTCGAAGACGCTCAGCCAAGTGGAAGCAGTTGTGGATTTGGATACGGTGATGGGGGGATACCTGATGTATGATTTTGGAGATCTCGTACGAACAGTTGCCTGCAGCATCCCGGAAACCTCCACTGAATGGGAACAGATTCGAGAAATCCCAGAACTGTTTGAAGAGCTCCTTGCGGGCTATCTTGAAGGGTTGAATGGTGCAATGACTCCACTGGAAGCGGAATCACTCCTGCTTGGAGGAGAAATCATGACCCTGATTATGGGACTCCGATTCCTCACCGACCACCTCGAAGGCAATGTCTACTACCGCGTAAGCTATCCCCTGCAAAACCTACACCGTGCCAAAAATCAATTGGCACTCCTACAGAGCCAACAGGAACATCGCGTTCGCTTTGCTGATTTTGCCGCACAACTTCAAGAAAGGTAATTCAAAGAAGTAGTGCTTGTCTTTACCTGACAATTTCCTGCAAACCCTTGGCAAAATTCATCGCACTGCGGTAACTTGTTACAACCTAATCAGAAGCCTTTGTCTACCATCTTTGATACCCGCATCGAATACCTCAAGGGGGTTGGCCCACAGAAGGCTGAACTGCTAAACAAAGAGCTGAGAATCTTCACCTATGGGGACCTACTGCAGCATTACCCTTTTCGATACGAGGACCGCAGCAGCTTTTTAAAAATCAAAGACCTCCACGAAGAGCTGGAGCATGTCCAAGTGATCGCACGAATCAAGAGCATCGATTTGGTGGGCATGGGACCCAAAAAACGACTAGTAGCTGTAGTGGTGGACGACACTGGGGAAATGGAGATGACCTGGTTTAAAGGCATCACCTGGGTACTCAAAAGACTACCGCTAGGCGGCTCGTTTATCTTTTTGGGCAAGCCTGCCCTTTTTGGAAGAAAATGGAGCATGGCTCATCCAGAGATGGAACCCATCCCTGCGTCCAATGAAGCACGTAACAAATTTCAACCCGTCTATTCTACCACAGAGAAACTCAAGATTCGCTACCTAGATTCCAGGGGGATCTCACGCATATTGGAGCAGCTGCTTCCGCTCGTTTATCCACAGGTACAAGAGACCTTGTCTCCCGGAATTCTGGATCAGTACCGACTAGTTGGGAAAAAGGAAGCCCTTCGACAAATCCACTTTCCAAGCAGTTTGGAAGGCCTTTCCCAGGCAAGAAAGCGCTTGAAGTTTGAGGAGTTTTTTTACCTGCAACTTCGATTGCTTACCTTGAAAGTCACCCGAACCGAAAAATCACTGGGACAGATCCTCCGATTTACTCAATTGCTAACAGAATTCTACACCCAGCATCTCCCCTTTGAACTCACCAATGCCCAAAAGCGCGTGATTCGGGAAATTTTTGAAGACATGAAATCGGGCAAGCAAATGAACCGCCTGATTCAAGGAGATGTGGGCAGTGGCAAAACCATGGTGGCCTTTATTAGTATGCTACTCGCTATCGGCTCTGGTGCACAAACCTGCATTATGGCTCCCACCGAGATTCTTGCCAACCAGCACTACGAAGGTTTGCGGGCGTACGCCGAAGCCATGGGACTGCAGATTGCATTGCTTACAGGCTCCACCAAAAAAGCGGCTCGAAAGGTTCTGCATGAGGCCTTGGAGTCTGGGGAATTGACACTCTTGGTCGGAACGCATGCACTCTTGGAAGAGGTCGTCCAATTCAAAAACCTAGGCCTAGCCATCGTCGATGAACAGCATCGCTTTGGCGTAGCGCAGCGAGCCAAACTTTGGGCCAAGAACGAGCAGTACCAGCCCCATGTGCTTGTCATGACGGCTACGCCGATCCCGAGAACCCTCGCAATGACCCTCTATGGGGATTTGGAGGTATCCGTAATTGACGAACTTCCTGCAGGGAGAAAGCCCATTCAAACGGTTCACCGCTACGACAAGGACAGGCTTAAGGTCTTTGGTTTTATACAGGAGGAAATCAAGAAAGGCAGACAAGTATACATCGTCTATCCTTTGATCGAAGAGTCCCAAAGCCTGGACCTAAAAAATCTGATGGATGGCTACGAAAGCATTGCTCGGGCTTTTCCGCAGGTACCCTTGAGTATCGTCCATGGGGGTATGAAAGC
>CANGZP010000179.1 GCA_947458475.1 Cyclobacteriaceae bacterium
AGGTAGTCAACACCATGTTGGGTCAAATGGTCTCAGCGAGCACCTGTGGGGTATGTGGTGGATCTGGGCAGCTTGTAGACAAGAAACCAGATGATGCAGATGCTCGTGGTCTCCTATTGAAGGAAGAAGTGATCTCCATCACCATCCCAGGTGGTGTAGGCGAAGGGATGCAACTTAGCATGTCTAGCAAAGGAAACGAAATGCCTGGTGGAATACCGGGAGATTTATTGATTGTAATCGAAGAGGCAGAGGATGGTCTTTTCCAACGGGAAGGCAACAATGTCATCTTCGATCTCCATATTTCATTCATTGACGCTACTCTAGGTGAGTCAGTTGAAGTTCCTACCCTGGATGGAAAAGTAAAAATCAAAATTGATCCGGGAACGCAAAGCGGAAAAATGCTTCGCCTCAAAGGCAAAGGAATCAAAGATATCAATGGTTATGGTAGAGGGGACCAACTGATTATGGTTAATATTTGGACTCCTACCACACTATCAAAAGAGGAAAGAACTGTTTTGGAAGGCCTGAGGCAATCTGAAAACTTCAAGCCCGACCCCGGGAAGCAGGAGAAATCCTTCTTTGATCGGATGAAAGAGTTTTTTTAAAAAATTTAAAAGCCAGCCTCAACTCTGGCTTTTTTTATATTTTTAAAGAACCTTTTTTGGTGGCCTCCGTAACCTATTGCTATGCTTAAAAAATTGTGCCTTTTTCTTTGCCTTTTACTCAGTTCAGTGGGTTGGGTGTGTGCACAATTTGTCAAGGAATACCGAGTGGCCGAAAAGGCTGGTATTGAAAAGGTAAGGTTGAATTTCAGCTCTTATAAAAGTGAAACTAAGTTAAAGCGGAGTGCTGGTATGGATCCATTACGGATTCATGGGCACCTTTTACAGGCAAATATCCTTCCTGATTTCCGATCCGCTACCTCAAAAACTGGGGTTACAGCTAGCTTGGTTCATAAGAATATTGAATCGGACAACCTTGGAAAAAGCATCACTTCCAAATTATTCTCTACCACTTCTGGCTTTGATCACAGTTGGGACGTAGGACTGACGAGTAGCTATGTCTATGACTTAGATTTTAACCTTGGGATGGGGACGGCAGATTTTGATCTTGCCCAGCTCGCAGTGTCGACACTGAAAATAAAAAGTGCGAGTGCGGATGTTTTTATCCATTACAGCTCAAATACACCGAATCCTGTTGGAATGGACACCCTGCTGGTTACCCTCAATATGGGAGCAGTGGACCTGCATCAAGCCCAGCTGGCGCAAGCAAAAAAGGTGATTATCGAAGTGAATTATGGGCAGATAAGTTTGAATTATGGGCAGCCTCAGACCTCCAAGGCGCAAGTGATCGCAGCTGTTGGTGGTGGGACGATCTACTTGAAGCTGCCTCCTGAATCTAGTCCCGTTAAAATCCGAATGAAGACTACCCCACTTTGCCGTATCGCTCTACCGGATTATTTACGAGCAACAGGGGAAGATACTTTTGTAACTAAAGGATACGCTGCTTCGGATCCTCGGCTCCTAGAGTTTATTTTGGATGTAGGGGTAGGCGCAGTTACCGTAGAGTAAGTATGTTAGAAATCCGCCAGCTCAATAAATCGTATGGAGCGCATCGGGCGCTTACGGACCTGAACTTACAAGTTCCTGAAGCGGGGATTTTTGGATTACTCGGCCCCAATGGAGCTGGCAAGACTACACTCATCCGCATCATCAATCAGATCATCGAGCAGGATAGTGGGGAAGTGATCCTGGACAGCCAACCCTTGTCTGTCGAGGCCATTCGCAAAATCGGATACCTGCCTGAGGAGCGAGGCCTGTACAAGAAGATGGGGGTTTGGGATCAGCTGATTTATTTTGCTCGAATCAAAGGACTGACCGCATCAGAAGCCAAGCAGCGGGTAAACCACTGGTTGGAAAAATTTGAAATCGCTTCTTGGAAAAACAAGAAAATTGAAGATTTATCAAAGGGTATGGCTCAGAAAATCCAATTCATTGCGACGGTGATTCATGCACCTCGGGTATTGATTTTGGATGAACCTTTTTCCGGCTTTGATCCCGTCAATGCCGCGATTCTCAAGAATGAAATTTTAGAATTGAAAAAAGCAGGGACGACCATATTGCTCAGCACCCACCGCATGGAGTCGGTAGAGCTGCTATGTGATCAGGTGGCCATGATCCACAAGTCCAGAAAGATTTTGGATGGGAGCATCCGAGAGATCAAATCAAGGTTTAGGCCACTAGAAATCCGCGCTAGCCTCAGTCAACTCAACCAAGAGCTGCCAGCTGCCTGGAAAATAGAAGCTTCCGAAGAGGGAAAGGTGGATCTTTTGTTGCCGCTCAATGGCCAATCTCCCAATCAATTGCTACGGGAATTGATGAACTTTGGGGAGGTGATTTCCTTTCAAGAGCGATTTCCGAGTATGGAAGAAATTTTTATTCAGCAAGTAAATGCAAGTGGCCATGCATAAGGTTTTGCTTGTGATCCAACGCGAGTATTTGGCGAGGGTGAAGAAAAAATCCTTCCTAGTTGCCACCTTACTCACCCCTTTGATCTTCCCAGCCATCATGGCCGTCTTTGTATGGATTGCTGTGGAGGAAAAGGAAAACCAATCCCTACGGGTAATTGAAGTGGTAGATGAGACCGGGCTTTTTTTTATGGAGAGCTCAGATCAATATGCCTTTAGCTCTTCAGTAACCAATTTGGAAGAGGCAAAAGCCCTGGTCAGTGCGGGGGAGCGCTATGGAGTATTGTACCTGCCCAAGATGGAGCTGTCGGATCCAAAAGGCATTCAGTTTTATGGTTTGGAGAATCCTAGCACTTCTTTGATTGGGTATCTGGAAGCTGCACTCAAACGAAAAATTGAGGACCAGCGCCTCTATTCCAAAGGGATAGATCCTAAGGTGCTGAAGGAGATACGAACAGAAGTATCCGTACAGTCACTCACGCTTGGGGATGCTGGAGAAGAAAAAATCACCGATGCTACGGTGAATTATGCACTTGGATTTTTATCAGGGATCTTGATTTACCTCTTCATTTTTATTTATGGCAACCAGATTATGCAGGGTGTCATTGAGGAGAAGTCTACGCGGATTGTGGAGATTTTGGTTTCTTCGCTACGGCCGTTTCAACTCATGATGGGCAAAATCGTTGGCATTGGTGCAGTGGGATTGACCCAATTTTTAATTTGGGTGCTGCTCATCAGCACACTTTCCACGCTGGTGATGGGGGTGTTGGGCATGCAAATGCCCCAGCAGCAGGCAATGGAGATGGCAAA
>CANGZP010000180.1 GCA_947458475.1 Cyclobacteriaceae bacterium
ATTTGAAGTGATTTACCTTCCAAATCCACTGCTAGTAGCTCAGCTTCTAAGGAACGTGAACCTTGGATCAGGTGAATTTTGCGGTCGCCTATCCATTTGAGGTCCCAAGTGATGGTTTGCTTGTTGACGCGAGTTTCGCATCCACTTTTTTCGACCGAATAGGTGCTGTCTTGAAGGATAACTGAAAACATTCTTGCTATTTTGTTTTTCCAACTGAAGTAGCCAATGCTTGGCTGCTGCGAATTTCTTCAAATATGACTCAAAAACCACTTTGTCCAAAAATAAATTTAAGCAGCTACAGTCTTGCACTCGTGTTCACTGCCCTATTGCTGTGTTTGGGGGGCTGTAAATCCACTGCCAAGCTTTCAGCAGATGAGCTAGGAGAATTAGATACACTAGCTGTGGAGGAAGAGATTTTTTGGGAGTCAGCGGATGAATTGCCCTACCAAACTTCTGCTACACGAAGCATGGATTTGCTTTACATGGACTTGGATGTACGGTTTGACTGGAAAAATCAGCAGGTCATTGGCAAAGCCAAACTTCGTTTGACGCCGTATTTCTATCCGCAAAAAATAGTTGTTCTAGACGCTCAAGACTTTGAATTTGGGCGAGTGGCTCAAATCCAAAACGGGCAGCTAGAGTCGCTATCCTACCGCTATGACGAACAGCAAATCCAGATTTACTTGCCTGAAGAGGCAGCTGTTGGGGATACGGTGGAACTTGAACTCAATTACGTCGCCTTTCCCGATCGAAATGCTGGTGATGGATCTGCAGCCATTACCGACACGAAAGGTCTGTACTTTATCGACCCAATGGATACGATTCCAGGTAAGCCAACCATGCTTTGGACACAGGGAGAGACCCAGCACAGCAGCAAATGGTTTCCAACCATTGACCAGCCGAATGAGCGACTCACGCATGACATTTGGTTGACCGTGCCTGACAGCATGGTATCCATCAGCAATGGACGCCTCGTCCAGCAGGAGTCCTTGGGAAATGGGTTGAGGAAAGATCATTGGAAAATGGACCTACCCCACGCACCTTATTTAGTGGCGATTGCAGTGGGGGATTTTGCAAAAGTGGCTGCTTCCCATGGGGATTTACCTTTGGGATATTACGTGGAGAAAGGATTTGAAAAAGGTGCGGCAAAGGTTTTTGCTTCCACCCCTGAAATGATTGCTTATTTTGAAAAGCGGCTAGGGGTGCCATTTCCTTGGCAAAAATACGATCAGATTGTGGTTCGGGACTTTGTGTCTGGCGCCATGGAAAATACGACGGCTTCCATTTTTATGGAGGAACTTTTATCAGATGAGCGAGAGGCTTTGGATTCCGAATGGGATTACATCATAGCGCACGAGCTGTTTCATCAATGGTTTGGGGACTTAGTCACCGCCGAATCCTGGTCTAATCTCACCTTGAACGAGGCTTTTGCAAATTATAGTGAGTATTTATGGAATGCGCATCGCTTTGGTCAGGATCAGGCGGACTTGAAGTTAGTGGTGGAGAAGGAAGGCTATTTTGGGGAAGCGGATGCTGAGCCGAAGGAATTGATTCGATTCAATTATGCCGATGCGGAGGATCTTTTTGATGCCCACAGTTACAATAAAGGAGGGCTGGTGCTTCACATGCTGCGTCGTCAGTTGGGGGATGCCGCATTTTTTAAGGGATTGAACTTGTATTTGACCCAGCATGCTTTTCAAGCAGTGGAGGCGCACGATTTACGCCTGGCGATGGAACGGGTAAGTGGGCAGGATTTGAATGCCTTTTTTAATCAATGGTTTTTCGCAAAGGGACACCCTGAGTTGGCCATTGAGGTAGACTACTCTCAGCCGGAGAATCTGTTGCTGCGTTTTTCACAGGTGCAGGACCTCAATGAATTTCCCGTTTTTCAGTTGCCGATCACCCTTAGCTGGTACGAAGGAAAAATTCGAAAAACCAAAACAGTTCAACTTACCAAAGTAGAACAGGAGGTAGCCTTAGAAAACGGTAATCCGATCTCTTTAATCTATGTGAATGAGGGGCAGGAAATCCTAATGAAGGGCAACCAAGTCTTGAGTAATGCGCAGTACCTACAGCAGTTTCAGGAATCCCAGCTGGGGGTAGCACGGTTTGCCGCTTTGGATAGCTTGGTTTCTCGGGATGCTATTGAAGAATTGACGGTGGCATTGCCCTTGGCGCTAGCAGATTCATTTTCGGCGATTCGAGAGCGAGGGCTTTCGCTACTGCAGGCAGGAGATCAATGGAAGGAGGCCTTGGCTTCATTGGAAGAGCAGGTGTATCGATTGGCGGAAGAGGATAAAGAGAATAAGGTTCGTGCAGGAGCTTTGGAGGTGCTTACGGAATGGAATCCTTCTGGATACAGAGGGGCATTTACCCGATTGGCGCGTGATCCTTCCTATCTGGTTGCAGGTGCGGCTTTGATGGGATTGGCGCGAGTGGCAGATCCGGCTATGGATCTTTCTTGGATGGAAACCTTTGAAGGAGAGACCAACTTTAGGATGTCGGTTGGATTAGCCGAGTATTACCTTGTCAACAAGGTGCCTGGCAAGGGGCTATGGTTTGAGCAAACCTTTTCCCGATTGACTGGAGAAGGCTTGTATTATTTTATGGGATACTATGGAAGTTATTTTATGGAGGTGGAGCTTTCCGAAAAGGAAAGGGCCATTCGTCATTTATTTGCTGTATTGGAGTTCAATTCAAAGGATTACTTGCGTTTAGGAGCTTTTCAAACTTTGTTAGGATTTGTCATGGAAGTGGGAGTGTTGGATAAAATGACGGCGCTAGCGGAGAAGGAAAAGTCTGAGGACTTGCAGTCCTACTATGCCTATTACTTGGAAATGCTCAAGGAGGAAAATTAATCCCTTGATTTCTAAAAGATTGAGGGGTCTTTTGAGAATTTTTTTTCAATTTTCAAGAACTCACTTTGATACTTTGATAAAAGGCTATAATTTTGCAGTCCGTTAAAGTTCCAAGGCGAATTTAGCCTGTAATTTTAGCGCAGTTGGGGGAATACCAAAGCGGCCAACTGGGACGGACTGTAAATCCGTTGACTTATGTCTTCACAGGTTCGAATCCTGTTTCCCCCACGACTTGCATAAAAACAAATTTATTTTGTAGTTTTGCAGGGCCAAAAAGTAACCGAGCAATCGGGTATAAGCGGGAGTAGCTCAGTTGGTAGAGCGGCAGCCTTCCAAGCTGCAGGTCGCGGGTTCGAGCCTCGTCTCCCGCTCTGTACTTTTCGG
>CANGZP010000181.1 GCA_947458475.1 Cyclobacteriaceae bacterium
AACTCCAAGAGAAAGAAAGGGATGAGGCGGTTTCTATGTGAGAATATATCTTTTGATTATTTAGACACATTTTGGCTCTCATCCCTCACCACTTTTTATTAAATTTAATTACTGGAAAGGATTTTTTTAACTGGGAGCTAACATAGGAGGCACATAGTTTTTTCTACTGTGTCTATGTGGTTTTTAGTTTTTATGAAATAAGATGCCTATCCGCCGTGGTGGACAGGCTAACCGAGCGGGCTACAATTTCTTTGCGCCCCGCAATTCTGCGGGGCAGGGCTTAGCGTTCTGCCCGCCGCGGTGGGTCTTTGCGAAAAAAAAACCTTGAAAAATTATAGGTCTACTTCCCGATACAAAATTTGCTGAAAATGTTGGCCAGGAGGTTGTCTGTCGTGACTTCCCCAGTGATCTCGCCGAGATAGTGCAGCGCACGGCGAATGTCCATCGCCAAAAAATCACTTGTTACCTGTCCATCAAGACCCGCCAAGACTTCGAGCAAGGCGACCCTGGTCTGAGTCAAACTGTCGTAATGACGTACATTGGTCACTAGCGTGTTGCCCGTTCGGAATTTGTTGGTGTTCACCAATTCCAAGATTCGTGCTTTCAACCCGTCCAAATTTTCCTTCATGCCCGCCGAAATAAACAGCGCATCGGGATGGGTGGCCTGCAAACTTGCAATTAGATTTTCCTTCGCCTTATCGGTCTTATTAGCCACCTTCAAAAAAGGTACCCCCAAATTTTCAAGTTGGTTGATGTCTCGATTGATCTCTACCATGTTGGTATCACTCAAGTCAAACAAATACAAGATCAAGGCAGCTGTCCGCATCTTTTCCTGCGTGCGGCTCACCCCAATTGCTTCAATGGTATCGGTGGTCTCACGAAGCCCGGCCGTATCGATAAATCGGAAGATCACGCCACCCAAACTCAGTTCGTCTTCTATAAAATCCCGGGTCGTGCCTGCGATGTCGGACACAATGGCTTTCTCCTCGTTGAGCAGTGCATTGAGTAGGGTGGATTTGCCCGCATTGGGCTTACCCGCAATCACTGTGGGCACCCCATTCTTGATTACATTGCCCAAATCAAAGCTGAGGATCAGTTCCTCTACCAGGCGTAAGATTCGCTCCACCAGTTGCCGCAATCCCTCGCGGTTGGCAAACTCCACATCCTCCTCCGAAAAATCGAGTTCGAGCTCGATCATGGACGCAAAATTGATCAGCTGGGAGCGGAGCTCCTGAATCTCCGAACTAAAGCCTCCACGCATCTGATGTAGCGCGGCCTGGTGGCTACTCTCAGAGTCGGAGTGAATCAGGTCGGCTACGGCCTCGGCCTGTGCGAGGTCAAACTGTCCATTCAAGAAAGCCCGCTGCGTAAATTCCCCCGGACGTGCCAAGCGAACTCCCATTCGAACAAAGAGTTTGATTACCTGCTGCACAATGTAAGAGGAACCGTGCGTGGAGATCTCCACTACATTTTCTTTGGTAAAGGAGGTTGGTGCCACAAACAGCGACACAAGCACTTCGTCGAGGATCTTGTCTCCATCGCGAAGTGTGCCGAAGTGGATCGTATGGGAAGCTTGTTCTTCCAGGTTTTTGCCATAAAAGACTTCGTTGCAGATGCGGATGGCATCTTTGCCCGAAAGGCGAATCACGGCAATGGCGCCCACACCCTGCGGAGTGGCAAGGGCGATGATGGTGTCTTGACGCTCAGAGAGGGTAAATGCCATTACTTTTTAGGGAAGGCTTTTTGAATCAATTCAGCTAGGCCCGCCAAAAAGTCCTCCGGGCCACGGTAGCCGGGAAGCTGAGCGATATTCTGCAACCCTGGCTCGATTACTACAAAATTAGGGTAGGAGTTGACCCGCATGGATGCCGCCATCTCTGCTTCGGTAAAGGTCCTACCCATAAAGGGAAACTTTCGCTTGGTATCTTCTGCGTTCAGCTTTACGGCGTAAAAGTTCTTTTGGAAATGCGAAATCACCTGAGGATCCGTGAAGGTTTCCTTGTCCATCTTTTTGCACCAGCCACACCAGTCGGTGTACACATCTACCAGGATCATTTTTGGATTATTGGCATTGGCAGCGATGGCCTCCTCAAATTTCATCCATTGGATTTGTTCCTGTGCCTGAGCAGTACCCAGAAGCACCAAATTAAGGGCAAGGAAAAAAAGAAGGATTCGGGTTTGCTTCATGGTCTTCAGATTTCAGGATAGTAACGATTCTGGGCTAGGGGAAGTTCCACGCAGCAGCTGAGGCCATTTCCCCTTGATCAAGGCACTGCCAAAGAAGAAGGCGCCGGCTACGGCCACCATCATTCCCGCGATGGAACTGTCTATCCAGAAGGCAAGATAATACCCCAAAATGGCAATTAAAATTCCTAGGGCTGCAGTGAGGCGAAGTAATGGAATCAGGCTCTTGGTCCAGAGGTAGGCTGTGGATGGAGGTACCACCAGCAAAGCGACCACCAGAATGGCTCCTACAGACTCAAAACTACTCACCGTGGTGTAGGACACCATGCTCATCAAGGCCAGGTTGACACCTTTGGCAGGGATGCCGATGGAAGAGCTAAAGTTTTCATCGAAGCTAGTGAGGCTTAACTCCTTAAATAAGAGGTAAATAAACCCAGTCACTAGGAAGAAGTTGAGCCCTGCCAACCAGGTGATTCTAGGCCCCATATTCAGGCCACTTGGGGTGATCCAGAGGTCAATGGGTAGGTAGGCGATCTCTCCGTACAATACACACTCTTGATCCAGATCCACCTTGTAGGCAAAGAGGTTGATCAGGATGATACCGATCGCAAAGAGGAGGGTAAACGTGATGCCAATGGAGGCGTCGAGCTGCACCTTTGCTTTTTTGCGCAGTGCATCGATCATCAACGTGGAGAGGATGCCTAGTAAGCCGGCACCCAGGATCACTTCCAAACTGCGCTGGCTACCGGATACGAAAAAGCCAATGACAATGCCGGGAAGTACCGCATGGGAGATTGCATCCCCGGTCATGGACATTTTGCGCAGCAGGAGAAACACACCAAGAAAGCCGCAAGAAATGGCAATCAGGGATCCGGTGAGGATAATCAGGAGGGCATTGGTATCAACGGTCATGGGATTCTCGTGGGATAGTTTCTTGGTGAGGATCGAGGGTAGGATAGTTCAAACGCTGCTCGAGGAGTGCTTCCAACTCCGGAGTCAACAAGTGCTCCATCTGCTCGGC
>CANGZP010000182.1 GCA_947458475.1 Cyclobacteriaceae bacterium
AAATGCCTCAAACTGGCTAGAGCCCTACCTAATAGGCATCACAAAGAATGAGGAATTGAAAAAATTGAATATAAGTCAATTTCTCTATCATTCGCTTTCATTTGAGCAACAACAGGATTTAGAAAAGAAGGCTCCACCGAGTCTGCAAGTTCCTTCTGGTAGTGAAATACAGATTAGTTACCAAGAAGACGGAAGTGCACCACGACTAGCGGTGCGCTTGCAGGAACTCTTTGGGATGCTTGAGACACCTAAAGTGAATGAAGGTAGAAATCCAATCTTGATTGAACTTCTCTCTCCAGGTTACAAGCCAGTGCAACTCACCCAGGATCTGAAGAGTTTTTGGACTTCAGGGTATTTTGAGGTCAAAAAAGAACTCAAACAGCGTTATCCTAAACATTCTTGGCCAGATGATCCCATCCAAGCAATGGCTGTAAGAGGTGTCAAAAAAAGAGAATAAGGGCGGTTTACTCCTCAAAAAGGTCTTTTAGCTCCTGTAGCATCGGTTCCACTTCCAGCTTTTTCAAAGCAAGACTCTCTTCGTCCTCTGGATTGTGTAGGTAGTGATTCCAATGCTTTTCAGCCTTGCGTATCGTCCTAGGGGTGATATCAAATTCCACGCTGTCCAGATAGCCTTTTGCCAGGGTTGAAGCTTTAAAGTTGCCAAAAAGAAAAACTCGGAAAATATCTACAAAGCGATACCCTAGGTTGAATTCTTCTAAAATTTGAACGAAAGCGCCTTGGATGGCTTTGTTTTTCTTATCAAAAATAGCTTCGAAAATAGCGTCTAGTGACTCTTCATTCCAGGAAGTTTTTGCCAATGCCCGACAAGCCAAATACGCTATTTCCCATTGATCACCTTTGACTAAGGTAATCAGGTGGTCTTTTGTCTCTTCATCAGCCATGCTGCCAAGTTTATCCGCAAAGTGGTACGCCTCCTCTTCTTTGGGGTCGCACATCCGATTCAGCACTTTTTGTATGTCTTCCTGCATATTGTTTTCTTTCTTTGTGCAAAGATAGTTACGGAACTGGCTTTACGATGAAAATACCCCAAACTCAAGTTGTATCCTATGCTCAAGCACTTCTACTTGTACATCAAGCTGATGAAAAGGGTTTGGAAATTCGCTTTTTACCTGAAAAGAACCAGCTTCTTATTGAAAATGAGGGGGGCTGGTTGATCAAACTTTTTCTCCCGTGGACACTATCCTGGAATCAGGAACGAAAGTTTCAAGAATTGGACGATGTCCATTACTGTTTGACATTGGTTAGGGCTGGGCAGGCTGCTGTTGGGTATTTTCATCAAGGCATGCTTCTGGATCACAAAGTTTTCAGAGGTTACTTGGTTCGGCAAAAGCAAGGGAAATCACAGTTTAAGTACTTGAAAACTAAAGGTAAATCTAGAGCTGGTTCACGTATCAGATTAGAAGAAACGCAAGTATTTTTTAAAGAAATAAATCAGCGCCTACAGGTGTATGCCAAGCAGTACCCACTCAACTTTTGGGGACTAGGATGTGCCAAAACCATGTGGCCCTTGTTATTTGATGGAGAGGTGGAACCTCCCTTCAGTTCCAAATCTCGGGAGTTGATTGAACTCCCCTATCCCTTCACCAAAGGATCCTATGAGGAATTGCAAGAATTGGAATTGCGGTTGCAGCAATTTCATTTGCTCCTATCTCCAGCGGGGAAAGAACTGCTTTCAATCCCTTCGTCGACTAATCCCGAAGACGCTGACGATACCTGGTAAGCATAAAAAAACCTTTGGCTTCCGAGGAAACCAAAGGCAAAAGGAAAGTGGGCGTTGGTTTAGCTTTCTTTAGTTCCTTTTTCTGGGAAAGAGTAGGACAACATGTTTAAGGTTTCATGTGCCATTTTGATGTTGAATTCGTAGGCCAGACTTTTGTAGTTTACCAAATCCACAATCGTTCCAATAAAGCACAAGCCGACGGTGAGTAGGTATAAGATTCCAAGTCCAATTTGTCCTAGAATAAAGCGATGTAGTCCCGCAAAGCCAAAGAAACCAAGCAAGGTTAAAATCAAAATCATTTGCGGGTCTTTTCGTCTTGCTCGATACACTTGCGCAAATAAAGAAGCTTCATCTTCATCCATGCTTTTCATCAATCCCTGGATGTAACCCAATTCCATGCCCTCCAATTCAGGAAGATGTCTCAATACATTAGCCATAGTATGCCCTGTTTTTTAGTTGTTTAATTAATACCCAAATACGATGAAAGATGACTCCATAAGCCAATGCTGCCAAGGGATGCATTTCCCAAGAGGCTAGAAATTCGCCTCTAGCAAGCAGGTTCATGGCTCTTCCCAATCCACATCCAGGGCACCAGGTCAAGCCGAAATTATCCAAAGGACAAAGGCTGAAGGAGTCTGAATAAGGATTGATGGTGAGGATGGCAAGTATACACGCTACCCAGGTAATTAATTCTACTGGGATGGTTTGTAGTCGATGCCTCAATTCTTTCATGGATATTCAATTTACTAAAATGATGCCAAACCGCTAAAAAAGCGCTGGAAGCGGTTTAAGCAAAATAGGTCTGCTGTTCATGTAGGATAACTGAACAGCTACCTGTCCGTTTACGAACGATTTAGTGTAGGTAGTTTGAGTTGAAGGATCCGCCCAAATTGCTGAATCTGTTGGCGCTCTAGGTTCTTTCGCAGCGATTCGTGGTTTTTTAAAGCTCCAAAGGTTTTTAAACCAGATGATTTTAAAAATAGTCCCAGAAAATCTCCCGGAACTTGAATATTCCCAGAAATACCTACTGCCTTGGAGGCTTCTTTTCCAAGAAAATAGGAAAGCAAGGCTTCCAATTGGCTTGTTAAAAATGAATCAGGAATATTTTTTTGATAGAATTCGAGCAGAGCTTTCGTTAGTTTCTTTCCAGCATTCGAAGGTTTGAGATGTCTTTTTCGAATCAATCGATCCAACTCAAATGCTTCTTTGGCTCTGGATGGCCACAGAGAGGGCTCGATCCCCATCAGCTCCCCAATCCACCTCCAATAACGAAGCACCGCTTGGTGTTCCTTTGTACTAGGAGACATGCCCAACTTGGTCATTCCGCGAAGTACCAGGTGACTAAACGCCAAATTGGTACCCAATAGGTCTTCCTGATTGATTGGCTCACCATATTCAGGGGACCAATCCAATGCATATTTTCGAATAAAATAGCGG
>CANGZP010000183.1 GCA_947458475.1 Cyclobacteriaceae bacterium
CTTCGGGCCATGATCACAGAGTTGATCCAAAAAAATAACTTGGAGCAAGGGGGTATTCGAATGGTGTTGACGGGTGGAGTATCAGAAAATCACTTCTCCCCTGCCACGGGCACACTTTTTATGTTTGGAGAAGAATTGAGTTTCCCCTCCGAGGATAAATACCAGAATGGCGTCAAGCTCCTTAGCGTAGAACATGTACGCGCCATTGCTGACATCAAGACCACCAACTATACGCTACCCGTTTGGCATAGCATGCGGTGGAAGGAGCAAGGTGCAGAAGACGTACTCTACCACTGGAATGGTCAGGTAAGTGAAAGTTCAAGAAGTAATTTTTACATCGTCAAAGATGGAATCATTTCCACCCCAGATCAGCACATACTAATGGGCATCACCCGAAAACATTTGCTGGATGTGGCGGGAAATGTGCAGGTACGCCCTATTTCAATGGATGAAGTTTGGGATGCGGATGAAGCCTTTATTTCTGCCACCACGAAGATTTTGTTGCCTGTCACGCAGATCGACGATCGGAAAGTGGGTTCAGGAAAAGTGGGAAAAGTGAGTCTGGATTTACTGGCAAAATTCCGCGAGCGCGAAAAAGCCTACCTGCAGGGGGATAAATAAAACACACAATTTGCATAACTGCTTGTTGATATCGAGGGTCACAAATCGTCGACAGGTGATTGAAAAACTGAATTAAATCGCTAACTTCTAACAGCGATCAAAATTTAAAACTACTTTTTATGTGGACAGCACCTGAAAAGAAAGACCTTTCAGCTTGTTCTGTTTTTTTCTGAATTGCTAGCTCAAAAAGATTTTGGCAGCAAACGCCAATAAAAATTAAATACAGCCTTTGATGAACAGCGACATTCTCATCTACCAAAACTCAGATGGCAACATTAAAATTGATGTGCGCTTAGAGGAAGAAACTGTTTGGTTGACCCAAGCGCAGATTGCTCTGCTTTTTGGCAAAGGAAGAACAACGGTTACAGAGCATTTAGGAAATATTTTTAAAGAAGGGGAATTAGATGAAAAGGTGGTATGTCGGGATTTCCGACTAACCACTTCGCACGGCGCAATTGAAGGAAAAACACAAGCCACCAGTGTCAAACACTACAACCTTGATGTAATTATCTCGGTTGGTTACCGAGTGAAATCATTACAAGGTACTCAGTTTCGCATTTGGGCTACACAACGCCTTAAAGAATACATCATTAAAGGATTTATACTAAATGATGACCGATTTAAGTCGGGTACTTCAATAAACTATTTCAATGAATTGCAGGACCGTATTCGTGAAATAAGGCTTTCAGAACGTTTCTTCTATCAGAAAATAAAAGACATCTATACCACCAGCATTGATTATAACTCAAAAGATGAAAAGACAATCGAGTTTTTCAAAGTGATTCAAAACAAGTTATTGTGGGCTATAAGTGCACAAACAGCAGCTGAATTGGTATATCGTAGAGTAGATGCAAGTTTACCATTGATAGGTATGCAATCCTTCGATAAGAAAAATACGGTTTCTATTAAGAAGATAGACGTGAGCATAGCCAAAAACTACCTAAATGAAGATGAAATAAAATTGCTGGGATTATTGGTTGAGCAATATTTGGCCTTCGCCGAAACAATGGCACTTCAACAGACCCCCATGTACATGAAGGATTGGATTGCGCGATTGGATAGCATTTTGCAATTGAACGGAAGGGAATTACTCACACATGCAGGTAAAATAAGTCACGAAAAAGCAGTCCAAAAATCAGAAGCAGAGTTTGAGAAATTTAAAATTGGACAGCGAATTAGTGAAAAAGAGCAGAGTCTAAAAGAGTTAGAAGAGGATATTAAAAAGTTAAAGCGGAATAAACCCTGAAGCGGAATAAACTCTTGATACTTTTTTACAAAGAAATTTCCCGCCTTAATTCTCTACCAGCTTTCCTTCCTTGAGGATATACATCAGCTTCTCGGGATCGGCGGTATTGAGGGTAAGTTTACCCCGCACCTTCACACGCTTGGAGGTGTATTTGATGGGGGAAGTAAGCATCACTTCCATGACGGTTTCTGGTCCACCTGAACCGCAAAAAAAGCATTCTGCTAGCGGCAAGCTCGACAAGATGATGTGGGTCGGTTTGAACATGCCTTCAAAAGGGATGATGTAGCCATCCGCCTCCACCACTTTTCCTTCCAACTTTTTGATATTCTCAGAGAATACCGGAACATACAACTCTCCAAAATTGTCTTTGCTGATTTTGTAGGTCACCTCAGACAAACTTTTCCAAACCCCTTGGGCCTGTGAGTTCTGGGAAAAAGTGGCTAGAGCCAAAAATAAACCAATCAGGAGAGCTCCTTTTTTCATCTTACTTTAAATTTTATGCTAATTACGTTTTTGTAAGCTGCTTTGCAATACTCGTTTGGTAGGCTGACCAAGCAGGGATCAGAGAGGCTACAACTCCAACGGCCAAAGCATAGGCGAAAATCAATCCCTCTTCAGGTAAGAATATCCAAGGATCCACCAAAGAAACCACTTCTTGAGTAGTGAGGGCAACGACCAGCGCCAAAAAGCCATGCCCAAATCCAATGCCTAAAAGAGCGCCTAGGGTGGTGAGCGAAATCCCTTCCAGAAATACCAAAGTCACCAATTGTAAACGAGAAGCACCCAAGGTGCGTAGAATCGCTAGGTCGTATTTTCGTTCCTTCAGGGAATTGTATAGGGCGATAAATATGC
Source organism: Cyclobacteriaceae bacterium (assembly GCA_947458475.1). Lineage (GTDB taxonomy): Bacteria > Bacteroidota > Bacteroidia > Cytophagales > Cyclobacteriaceae > Algoriphagus. Next base: position 2,720 of record CANGZP010000183.1, read on the forward strand.
TCAAGCCTGCAATGACCACTAAAGCAATGGCCAAGCCCTGCAAAAGGCTGATGCCTACTCCGAGCAGTTCAAACAAGCGAGACATTTCAAATGCGGGTGAGGCTGCCTGCATCGAGGTGCCCGAATTGATCATTCGTGGCAGCTGAATGGCGGCCATTGGATTGCGGTAGCGAACAAGTAATGTGGTCACTTCTCGATCCTGATCCGTGATTGGAAAGCCTCGTGCAGCAACTGCTTGCAGATGCGGATCCATCCCCAATTCTGGAGTTTCCTCCGAAGTAAGGCTAGTTTCCTCCTCTACCACAGAAGCAACGGGTTCGGTATCCCCTTCTTCATCATGGGTAAACCAAACCGATTCAATGCTAGTCAGCACAAGTCGATCGACCACTTTTCCGCTGGGCGCCAAAATACCCGTTACGGTAAA
>CANGZP010000184.1 GCA_947458475.1 Cyclobacteriaceae bacterium
AGACTCCGTTTTTACGAAGTGGAGGATCAGGCAAAAGTAGAGCAGCTAGTAAACTGGACTACTGCAAACGAGGGTAAACTGGCAGCCAAGCAACGAGCGGATTTTCTGAAATTTTACGAGCCCAAGTATGCCGCTCACATCGCAACTGACTTTCAAAAGGCCGAACTAATCGATACCAAATGGCTGGGTTTGTGGCCAGGAGGATCTGCAGTCTATAAAAACATCGACACCCAGGGCTCAGACCAGCTGCTTCTCAACTACTGGTCAGGCATAGACGGTACCAAAATGACCATCCGGAAAGAGGGCCCAAAAGGAGAAGTTCTTGCCAGTTTTGTGATCAACAAAACCGAAGGGGAAGTAACCCGGGAAATTCCCTTCAAGCCGGTGCAAGGCAAAGTCAATTTGTACATTGAAGCTCAAAACCCTAGAGCAAAGCCTCAGCAAAATACATCTTCCATCGTTTGGTTTGCCTTTGTGCCAACGCTCAAAGGAAAAGAAAAACCTGGATTCACCGCAGTTAAAAAATCTTGGGATGAGCTGCTGCAGGTGAGAGGGACCCGACTTCCGATTCTGATCGAAAATCCAAACTACATGGCCCGTCCGACCTTTGTCTTTGAGCGGGGCAACTGGATGATTCCAGGAGAAAAGGTGAGCGCCCAAACTCCGAAGGAACTGGGCACCTGGAAAAAAGAATGGCCTGCCAACCGCTTGGGCTTTGCCTATTGGCTGACAGCTCCGGAAAATCCACTCACCGCTAGGACCCTAGTCAACCGGGTTTGGGATCAACTTTTTGGCAGAGGTTTGACGGCTACTTTGGAGGACATGGGCACCCAGTCGGAGCCGCCAACCCATCCAGAGTTGCTGGATTATTTGGCTTGGAAAACGGTTCAGGACTACGATTGGAGTATCAAATCACTCATCCGAGAGATTGTCACTTCAGCTACTTACCAGCAATCTGCCACGATCAGCACAGCGGCCTTTCAAAAAGACCCAAAAAACCAATGGCTTGCGCGAGGGCCAAGATTCCGACTTTCTGCCGAACAAATCCGTGACCAAGCCTTGGCCAGTAGCGGACTACTCAGCTCAAAAATGTATGGCAAACCCGTCATGCCTGCCCAGCCCGAGGGCATCTGGCAGACGGTGTACAACGGGGAATCTTGGAATGAAAGTGAGGGCGAGGACAAGTACCGCAGAAGTGTGTACACCTTCCTCAAGCGAACGAGCCCTTACCCTTCCTTTATTTCTTTTGACGCAGGAAGCAGGGAGGTTTGCCTGAGCAAGCGCCTGGTGACCAATACTCCTTTGCAAGCTTTGGCCACCTTGAATGACCCCGTGTATTTGGATGCGGCAAAATCCTTGAGTCAAAAAGTCTGGGTGGAATCTGGAAAGAATCCAGAGGTTGCAATCAAAAAAGTGTACCAACAGCTGCTGCTTTTGCCGATTTCTGACAGCAAGAAAAAAAGCATGATGCAGCTGTTTGCAACTGCCAAATTGGAATTTGAAAAGGACCCAAAAGCAAGAGCTGAGTTCTTTCTAGGAGCAGATGCTGGATTAGCTGCTTTGGCAGTAACTACCAATGCAATGATGAATTTAGACGAATTTTTAACCAAGCCCTGAGCCCATGTCTTTGGATAAGCTATTGAATGAATTGGTCAACCAAAAGTTGCAAGCTCAGACGAGAAGGCACTTTCTCCTCGATTGCGTCAGCAAAATGGGTGGACTAGCTATGGCTCCCTTACTTTTCGGTTGTGAGCTTGGCAAAAATGGAACGCTCAACGGCGGCCTCAACCTCAGTGACCGGGATTTGAATCCCTTGGCGCCACTTCCTCCTCCCTTTTTAGGCAAAGCCAAATCCATCATTTACCTCCACATGGCGGGGGCGCCTTCGCAGCTGGAGCTTTTCGATTTCAAACCCGAACTCGCCAAGTACCACGATCAAGACTGTCCTGGCAGCTTGCTCGAAGGTCGGAAGTTTGCTTTTATCCGCGGCGTACCCAAAATGCTGGGCCCACAGGCCAAATTCTCCCAACATGGAGAAAGCGGCGCATGGATCTCTGACTACCTTCCTCATTTTTCCAAAATGGCCGATGAGGTAGCCTTCCTAAAAGCCATGCACACCGACCAGTTTAACCATGGACCGGCACAGCTATTTATGCAAACGGGTTCGCCAAGATTGGGTCGACCAAGTTTGGGGAGCTGGGTGACTTATGGCCTAGGAACTGAAAATCAAAATTTGCCTGGCTTTGTGGTTTTGACCTCCGGAGGGAAGACTCCAGATGCTGGAAAAAGTGTTTGGGGTTCGGGATTTTTACCTTCCGTCTACCAAGGCGTGCAATGCCGCTCCAAAGGCGACCCGGTGCTCTACCTAGAGGATCCACATGGGATGTCCCGTGAACTCAAAAAGCATGTCGTCACGGCAATCAACCAATCCAACCAGGAGGATTTTGAAAACTTTGGTGACCCAGAAATTCTCGCCCGCATCAATCAGTACGAGATGGCTTACCGCATGCAAATCGAGGTGCCTGAGGTGATGAACATCAACGATGAGCCGGCGCATATCCACGAGCTCTACGGGACCCAACCTGGAGAGGAATCCTTTGCCAACAACTGCCTGTTGGCTAGAAAGCTGGTTGAAAAGGGAGTTCGAGTAGTACAACTCTACGATTGGGGATGGGATACGCACGGCACCGATCACGACGGTTCGATTGACATGGGCCTTCGAAACAAATGCCGAACCATCGATCGACCGATGACCGCCTTGCTGTTAGACTTGAAACAGCGGGGTCTCTTGGAAGAAACCCTGGTCGTTTGGGGAGGGGAATTTGGGCGAACGCCCATGCAAGAAAACCGGGAAGGGAAGAAGATGGGATTCCTCGGGAGGGATCACCACGTAGATGCCTTCACGATGTGGATGGCCGGTGGAGGCGTGAAAAAAGGGACGAGTTATGGCATCACGGATGATTTTGGCTTTGCTGGACTAGAGGAGCGCACCTCCGTTCATGACCTCCATGCCACCATTTTGCACCTGATGGGCTTTGATCACGAGAAGTTTACCCATGAGTTTCAAGGAAGACCTTTCCGACTAACGGATGTTCATGGGGAGTTAATCACTAAAATTATAGCTTAA
>CANGZP010000185.1 GCA_947458475.1 Cyclobacteriaceae bacterium
CCGCTAGAATGTACAGGCTTGGTAAAAGTGCCCTATTCCACCCTATCCAAGGAATTGGATCGCTTTGAGGAGGCCGAAGAGATTCTCTGCTTCTGCCAAAGTGGAGTGAGAAGCCAAAAAGCGGCACAGCTCCTGCAGGAAACCTATCCGGAGAAAAAAATATTCTCCATTCGTGGAGGTATCCAAGCGCTGAAATCCTGAGTCTCATGGAAAAAGAACGCAAACCCAAAAACATTTTCGTTCAAGGACCTATCCTTCCGGAGAAAATTGCCCAGTCGATTGCCAATCATGCCAGCAAAACAGACATTGGCGGGCATTCCATTTTTTTGGGTCAAATCCGAGCCGATGAAAAACCAGAAGGAAAGGTGATCGCCATCGAGTATACCTGCTACGAAGAAATGGCGCTAGAAAAGGCCTTTGAAATTCGGGAAGATATTTTTGCGAAGTACCCGCTTACTTGCATGCACATCTACCATAGCCTCGGGGAAATCAAGGTGGGTGAAATCTGCCTGTTCGTCTTTACCTCTTCCAAACACCGAAAAGCAGCCATGCAGGCCTGCGACGAGTTGGTGGAGCGCATCAAAGCCGAACTACCCATTTGGGGCAAAGAAATCTTGGACGCTGGAGAAAGCGTTTGGAAGGTGAATACCTGATTTAGTAAAAATTTACTGATCTCGTAAAAAAGTCTTGAATTCTTCCGTGTTGAAGTTGCTCATCCCTTGCTGGTAGAAGACGATTTTTCCTTCCTTATTGACCACTAGGGTGGTGGGGATAGATTCGCTTTGCAAACTGTTATTCAGGCCGTAACTCGCATGCACTACTGGAAAGGACCAACTTTTTCCCTCCATAAATTCCTGACTTTTTTGCTTGTTCTGGTCCAGTCCAATCATCAAAAATTCGAGATCAGGGGTATCCTTAACCGCATCGTAAAGATTGGAAATGTGGGGCATCTCTGCGCGGCAAGGCCCACACCAAGAAGCCCAAAGGTTGATAAATACGGTTTTGCCTCGGTAGGATTGGAGGTCGATGGTATTTCCTTTGAAATCGGTAAACTGTCCACGGTAGTCAAACTTTTGGTCGGTGAGATCAGGCACCTCGATGCTGGGCTTCATCAAACCTGTGGCGAGCAGGACAGACTGCAAGGCCCCTTGAATCACAGGGAGAAGGCCTGAAAAGTATAAAAATGCAAAAACAGCCAAAATTGCTCCCCAGGATGTAATCTCTTTTTTCCAGTTCATTTATCTATGCGTTGATGTTGTTATGATTCAAATCAAGTAGAATCACTACAAGAGGTAAAATTACACACAGAAACTCAGTTGCTTAGTGACCAATGACACATTTTAGCTGGTTCTCTTCCAATACCGCAGTATCTTGTATCCTTTCTGATTACTTCCTCTTTTTACCATGAATTACGACAGTAAGATTGCCTCCGAATTGGGCGTCAGGCCCCAACAAGTTAGCGCTACGGTAGCCCTGCTCGAAGAGGGTGCTACGGTGCCCTTTATCTCTCGCTACCGCAAGGAAGCCACGGGAACCTTGGACGAGGTGCAAGTCGCTGCCATTCGGGATCGACTCGAGCAACTGAAGGAATTGGATAAGCGTCGCGAGGCGATCCTCAAATCGATTGAGGAGCAGGGGAAGTTGACACCCGAACTGAAAAAATCAATAGACCAAGCCGAAACGATGGCTAGGCTAGAGGATATTTACCTGCCCTACAAACCCAAGCGCAAAACCAAGGCCTCGGTGGCCAAGGAAAAAGGCTTGGAGCCGCTTGCAGTGCTTGTATTTGAGCAACAGCTAGCTCAAGTGCAGCAGGAAGCCGCCAACTACCTCGATCCGGAAAAAGAGGTGAACTCCATCGAAGAGGCACTGCAAGGGGCCCGGGACATTATTGCGGAGTGGATCAGTGAAAATGCCAATGTTCGTGGTAAAATGCGCACCCTGTTTTTGCAGGAGGGAGTGTTTGCCTCTCGGGTGATCAATGGAAAAGAGGCGGAAGCGGCCAAGTACAAGGACTACTTTGACTGGTCCGAACCCATCAAAACTGCCCCATCTCACCGGGTCTTAGCCATGCGTCGAGGGGAAAAAGAAGGATTTTTGCTTTTGGATGCACTTCCGGAAGAGGGAGCTGCAGTAGCGGTATTGGAACGAGAAATCCTGACTGGTGGGAGCAATGCATGCGTGGAGCAAGTAAAAATAGCCATCAAAGACGCCTACAAACGCCTACTCAAGCCGAGTATTGAAACGGAGATTCGCCTTCAAACCAAGAAGAAAGCTGACGAAGAGGCGATTCGTGTATTTGCTGAAAATTTGCGGCAACTACTTCTCGGCGCTCCCCTAGGGGAAAAAGTGGTGATGGCCATCGATCCTGGTTTCCGCACCGGTTGTAAACTGGTTTGCTTGGGGGCGCAGGGTCAACTCCTGCATTACGAAAATATTTATCCGCACGAGCCACAGCGACAGACCGCTGCGTCAGGAGCGACGGTCAAGACCTTGGTGGACAAGTTTTCCGTGCAGGCAATTGCAGTGGGAAATGGGACTGCCGGCCGAGAAACGGAAGCCTTTGTGAAAAGCCTGGGACTGAGCAAGTCGGTGCAGGTCGTGCTGGTCAATGAATCGGGGGCATCGATTTACTCAGCCTCTGAGGTGGCGCGCAACGAGTTTCCAGACCTGGACCTCACCGTGAGAGGAGCAGTATCCATCGGCAGGAGGTTGATGGATCCCTTGGCCGAGTTGGTGAAGATTGACCCCAAATCCATCGGGGTAGGGCAGTACCAGCACGATGTGGACCAGCAAGCCTTGAAGAATTCCTTGGACGACACCGTGATATCGGCCGTAAATAAGGTAGGCGTGGAGGTCAATACGGCCTCCAAGGAATTGCTGACATATGTGTCAGGCCTAGGGCCTCAATTGGCGCAAAATATTGTGGCTTTCCGTCAGGAGTTTGGGCCTTTCAAGAGCCGTGCGCAACTCAAAAAAGTACCTCGCTTGGGCGATAAGGCCTTTGAGCAGGCAGCGGGCTTTTTGCGAATCCGAGATGCCAAACATCCCCTAGATCAATCAGCCGTGCATCCCGAGCGCTACGAACTGGTGGAA
>CANGZP010000186.1 GCA_947458475.1 Cyclobacteriaceae bacterium
GGGAAGCGAGAGCAGGCCTTAAGTGCTTGGGGTTACCTGCAAAACCTCTATCAGAACGACCCACTTTTTGCAACCCAGCAGGTACCGAATCAGGCGATTCAAACTGAGCTTTTACGAATTCAAAAAGAAGATGAAGCCTTTATTGGCTCTCTACCCACCGATAGTTTTGTCCGTTGGTTTTTACCCATTCGTAAGTTGGTCAGTTCTGTGGGAGCTGTTGCTCAGTACCGCACTTCAGAGCTTCCGCAAACTATCGCTGCTTTTCGGGGTATGGACTATGCGGACCCGCGCCTGGCCAAAAGTGGGCTTTTTCGGGATGTATTTGAAAGTCAGTTTTGGCTGCTTGAAAACTCTGGAGGATCCCTTGAAGAGAATTATCAAAAAATGGAGTTGTCCTTGGACGCCATTTTGAAGACTTTGGAAAAAGACGAGCTGCGGTACAACGAGGTAGTAGCCTATGTGCTGGAGCTCTTGGAGCGTCGTAGTTTGACACAGGCCGCAGAATACCTGGCCCTCAAGGTGCTCGAACAAAATAAGGTCTCCCTGCAACCACGATTAGCCAGACAATTGGAGGGCTATCGTGCAATGAAGGTGGGGGCACTTGTACCTGAAATCCAGTTCACAGGGGATGTTCTGCTTCAAGGCAAACCCAATCCCTATCCCACTCGTTTGTCTGAAGTAACCGCAGCTTATCGCTTGGTGATCGTGGGCGCAAGCTGGTGCCCAGCCTGCTCGGAGGCGATGGGGGAGTTAATTCCCTTGTATGAAAAGTGGAAAGGACTTGGGGTGGAAGCTATTTTTGTTTCTTTGGACACCGACCCCAAAGCTTTCCAAGCCTATTCGGAGGGCATGCCCTTTATCGCCTTTTCGGATTACAAGAAATGGGATACCCAAGTGGTGCAAGACTACTATGTGTCAAGTTCCCCTTCTTTTTACTTGATTGACCAAGCCGGAAAGCTTTTGCTACGTTCACAATCCGTCAAGCAGCTCGATGCCTGGGTGGACTGGAAGTTGGGGGGAGTAATTCAACAAGAATAGAAACTTCTTGAAAAACAAGCACACACTAAATAAGTTGATTTAAAGGGAATTTACTCTAGTTAAACTTAAACTTATTTGTGCCATCATTGATCCATTTGAGTGTTTGATTGTCTCCCATTTGCTCTCTGCCAATTAAATCCAAAAAGCCATCATTTGTAATATCAACAAATCTAATCCATACCAACCATAAAAATCCTCCAGGAGGGGCATTTGGGATGTTGTACTTGTATCGATCTATGTAGCTCTCGGTTACCTCTGAAAAGGTCCGGTTCTTATTATTTTTTAAAAATTGTATGTAATACCCATCTCCTCTCCAACAACTCCTAAAGTTCACGATATCTAAGTATCCATCATTATTAAAGTCAATAATATCGTAGTCATCAATTATTGCAAAAGTATCCTTTGTAGCAGGATAAGTCATTGGCAAAACTGTGGTTTTTGAGTAATAGAGGTTTCCATTACCCGAATCATTCCAATAAACTCTCATCCTACCATTATATCTTCTTGGATTGGTGTCCCAAATAGAATCTCCAAAAATTTCGGAAGTACCAAATACTACATCCATTTTCCCATCATTATCAAAATCGGCTGTGGCATTATGGTAATACCCCAATCCATTTATTGGGTTTGGATCATTCGGATTGGAATATATGGCATCTGATTTTAAAAAAAGCCCACTACCATTATTCATGTATTTGTGGTCTGCAGTAATTAAATCTATATCCCCATCAGAATCTAAATCTCCACTAGCCACCGTGTGGTTGAAAGCCTTTGAATTTGAAATTAATTTGGTTTCTGCAAAATCCTTGTGAAAATAAACTATTCCAAGTTCAGCCCCCGGGTAATCATTTGCTTGTGGATTTTCAAACCCTTGATCAGCTACTAAAAAATCTACATATCCATTTCCATCGTAATCGCCTAAAACCGCTTGACGGGGCCAAATAAATCCATCTAGTTTCTTCCATAAATTGTAAACACCATTTCCCTTATTTTCAATTACATAAACGAATTGCCTTTCGCGTGAATATTGGGTAGTGGCAAAAACAAAATCCGCATCTCCATCTTTATCAAAATCCAAATAGGCAAATGCAGAAGATATTTTTTCTGATGTATTGTCTATAAATCTCCAAAATTCATTAAAATTTAAGTATGCTGATTTGCCCTCATTCAGGACCACATAGTTTGAAGTAGTTTTATTCAAACTACTGAAACCATTTATGGGTACATCAATGATTTTCCGCTTAAAAGTGACGGTTACATTTTTTTGCTTGTCTATCGTAATCCGTTTGGGACTTTGATTCCCAGTTAAGTCTCCAGACCAACTTTCAAATTCCCATCCTTCTTTCGGTTTAGGAGTAAGTTCCACGATAGTCCCGTGTGGATACTCTCGACCTGAAGGGTTTGGAACAATCTTTTCTTCTACTGTTCCTTCCCCCTCGATCTTGATAGACAAGGGATAATCTCGCTTTACAAATACAGCGACCAGCGTTTTGTTTGCCGTCATGGTTACCTGAAGGGGATTGGAAGTATTGGATTGATCTCCTTCCCACTGCTTGAAAACCCAATTTTCATTGGGTTCAGCAGTTAGAGTTACTTGCGATCCTTCTGGGTAGGTACTTGCGCTGGGACTGGCAGTTATTTTTCCTGCCTCAGCAGGTGATACCGAGCTCGAAAGCGTGTAGGTAGGGATAGGTTCCTCCAATTGGCAAGACCAAAAAACCAAGAAAAGTAGGAGGCTAAAAATGGAGTTTTTCATTCGAAGAAGCAGTGCAGGTTGACAAGATTCTTAGGAAGCTTTAAAATAGCGGATTTGATCCAAAGAAAACCGTCCTCCGCCGGAAATTAGAATCGATAAAAAGAGTGTAAAAAAGAGCAGGGAGAGTTCCTTCTCTGAGAAGGGGTCACTTCCATGTGCATAAAATGAGGCCATTAGCATGGTAAAAAGTAGAGGAAGGGTGGCCCAGCGGGTTTTAAAACCGAGCATCACCAAGAGGGAGCAACCTACCTCAGCGAAGAGGACCATCCCCAAACTAATTTCAGGCCCCAGCCC
>CANGZP010000187.1 GCA_947458475.1 Cyclobacteriaceae bacterium
CTGGAAAGCCTAATTTTAGGTTTCTCCATGGGAATACCGCATTTGTCCTTGGCTAGGCAATCGGTTTGAGTAGCAGTCAACAAAAAATCAGTCCCATTAAAATCCAATCCATACCGACCAATGGTATCTCCCTGGTACTCCACTTCGACCTCTAGATCAGGAATGGATAAGAGGCGCTCGGCTAAATCAATGATGTTTAACAACTTGGAAGCAGCAAGGCGGTGATCTACATCCCCATCCTCCCACAATTGAAAGGTCACTTTGGACTCTTCGCGGAGAGTTCCTCCACAATCGATGTATCTTTTAGTCACTTCACCTACCTCAGTTACGTGGAAGTGAGCCGGAACTTGGCTTCCATTGGGTAGTAAAAAATTGACTTGAGGTAATCCCTCCAATTGCGTTTTGATTGCAGAAAGTTTCATAAGAGATCGAATTTAAAATTTAGTTTTTAAGTGAATTACAGGCCTCAACAGCAGTTAGCATTTGCATTCTTCACGGTAAGCAGATCAAAGAAATCTTGAAATTGGAGGCGAACTTCTTCCCAGCGCTCCACATTCAAGCAGTAATTCACGGAAGTTCCCTCAATACTACCTTGGATCAATCCCAATTCCTTAAGCTCTCTCAAATGCTGAGAGATAGTGGCTTGAGCCAGGCCTAACTCCTGAACGAGCGTCCCGTTGATGCAGGAAGTAGAAGAGGCAAGGTACTGAAGGATGGCGATCCGAGCGGGATGCGCAAAAGCTTTGGCGAGTAGTGCCAAGTCATTTTGTGCCGAATCAAATAAAGTTGTTTTTGTTGCACCCATAGTCAATCGTAATATTACGATAAAATCGACAAAAGGTTTCAATCAGACACAACTATTTGTTAAATCAGTTAGCTGGAATAACTATTGTACGGCTCAGCACAGGAGAAACTACAAAAAAGCCAAGCACTTGAGAATTCCCTTTCACCACCTTGATGTTAGATTTTGGGTTTTGTGGAGGCGGACTAAACAGGCCTCCATCGTTAAAAAGTAGGTTAACAAGTTGGCTGAGGTAATCAAACACATCTTTATTTAGCCGGTACAATTCCAAGCGAATCCGATCGTTTTTTTGGAATGAATACCCTAGTTCCAAACCTTTTTCAAAAACCTGCAAGCCAAATGCATCATCAAACAAAAGGTAATCCTCTGGTTGGTTGTAGAGCGTGTCGTTTTCAATCACCCGAATGCGGTAGAAGTTATTCTCTGAGAAAGGAATCTTACCATAGACTTTGATGAAGTAGCCTTCATCCCGAAAGAGTCGCTTTTCTTCGTAATTCCAAACTACCGAATCTACGATAGGTGGCTCAAGCATAAGTCCTTCGGATTGAAATACTTGACCCTTCCAAGTTACATTCAATTGGTAGGTTTCACCGATACGAGCTCGCTCGGAAGGATTGGTGCGGTACGAACGGGTAGCCTCTAGGTAGCGAAATGCAATTTTTCTTCCTGTGGTCTGTTCTTTGATAAAAACATCCGCATCCCGAATCAATTCTTGACCTAAGGAATCGTAGTAATTTTTGGACAAGGAAATCTTTACTTCATTGTAGACGCTTTGATCGGTCCAGTTTCCTTCAATTACTGGAACTCGAGACTCTTTTTGATCCAAATCCAGGAAAACCTCTTCCTGGCAGGCTCCAAAAAGAAAAGGTAAAAGCAAGAAAGCCCAGATTTTTTTCATCAGAACTGGAAGTTATAGGTAATTGATGGTAGAAATGTAAACAAGTAGGTCATCACCACTCCTGGACGTGCAGAAACTACTTCTCCATCTGAAGGATTGAAGTTCAGTTGATTGTTGTACACCATTCTAAAATCATAAGAGAATGGATTTTTTCGTCCATACAGGTTGTACACTCCAAAATTCCAGCTTCCCTTCCATTTTCTTCCTTGGTCTGGATTTTGCCAGGTTACCGATGCATCTAGTCTATGGTAATCAGGAAACCGATTTTCATTTCTATAATCCGAATAAAGGGGCAAGGACTGGTTATCTACTAAGTAAGAACCTACCGGAAAGGATACTGCCTGTCCTGTGGAATACACAAAAGTGAGGCTACTTGACCAAGCAGGAGAAAATTGGTAGTTGAGTACCAAAGAAACATCATGAGGCCGATCAAAACGAGGATTATAAGGCCTATCTAAACTTATTCCATCAATTTGCCTCCAGGCACGAGACCAGGTATAGGCAAGCCAACCTGTGGTTTTTCCTTTATTTTTACGAAGTAAAAATTCCGCGCCATATGCCCATCCACGACCACTCAAGAGCTCTGTTTCTACTTGATCAGAAAGCAGGATTCGTGCTCCATTGCGTAGGTCAATCACATGATCCAAATCCTTGTAATATCCCTCTACAGAAAGTTCCCATCGATTTTGATCAAAGTTATGAAAGAGACCGAGGGAAATCTGATCGCTTTTTATCGGCCGAATGTATTGTCCTGCAAGCACCCATCGATCGATAGGAAGACCCGCCGAACTATTGGAAGCAATTTGAACGTATTGAAAATTCCGATTGTAGGCCAATTTCAACGAAAATTCAGGACGTAGAAGGTAACGAAATGCAATTCTCGGTTCCAGTCCCTGGTATACTTGCATCAGTTCGGCACGCCCATAAAAAAGTGAATCCGATGGATCTTGATCGGGACTGGGGTCATTACCTGGATATTGATACACTTTACCGGCTCCTAGCTGGGCATAAACCCCTTGGCGAATGCCTAATTCCCCACTCAATTTTTCGGTAAATTTACGTGTAAGCCCAACAAAAGCATTGCCTAAAACTCCTTGTACGCCTTCGGTTTGCCGTCTATTGATCGGATTGTTTGGCGAGGGCTTGAAGTCCGTAGGCGCAAAATGATACAGTTGCCCATGCACTCCCCAAACTACTGTGGTCGAAGGTGAGAACACTCTAGTCCAGCTTGCTTTTATTCCAGATTCAGAAAGTGAATTGGTCCAATCGAAGCCATTTTCGGTATTATCAAACTTCACTTGGTAACTATATCGAGAATGATAGGCTTGCAGATCAAAAAAAGAACTATCCGAATTGACACGATTCCAATTGATCGCAGAAACC
>CANGZP010000188.1 GCA_947458475.1 Cyclobacteriaceae bacterium
AAAAAAGAAAATCCATTGGGCACAAAAAAATAAATTGATGAAAAAACATTTCTATTTTCAAGGCCTTAATTCAACACTATTTATGAAAAAATTATTCCTACTTATTTTTCTCTTTCCGGTATTCAGTGTTCTGGCCCAAGAGAAAGAGGTGCTCACCAAGCTGGATGCCAAGGCTGACTTTTATGGAGACCTTGCCCGCCAAATCTGGAGCAACCCAGAACTCGGCTATTTGGAAACCAATAGTTCCCTGCTCCTTCAAAAGACCCTCAGTGATGCGGGATTCAAAGTTACTGCAGGTGTAGCGGGTATTCCTACTGCATTTGTAGCGGAATACGGTTCAGGAAAGCCGGTGATTGGCATCATGGCCGAATTTGATGCGCTTCCAGGAGTGTCTCAAGAGGCGGTGTCTTTTCGTAAGCCTGTAGTGGTAGGTGGTGCAGGCCATGCTTGTGGACACCACTTGTTTGGCGCAGCGTCGGTAGCAGCAGGAATCTCGGTGATGGATTGGATGAAGGCCAACAAAATCAAAGGAACCGTTCGTGTGTATGGTACCCCAGCAGAAGAAGGTGGAGGAGGCAAGGTATACATGGCTCGGGCAGGCTTGATCCAAGATGTGGATGCCATGCTACACTGGCACCCTAGTTCCCAAAATGCGGCAGGTGCTACTTCTTCCCTGGCCAATATCTCTACCAAATTTCGGTTTTACGGAGAAGCCTCCCATGCTGCCGCCGCTCCTGAGCGCGGAAAGTCTGCCTTGGATGCAGTAGAGGCGATGAACTTTATGGTCAACTTGATGCGAGAGCACGTGCCGATGGAAACCCGCATGCACTACGTGATTACTCGTGGAGGAGAAGCCCCCAACGTAGTACCCGCCTTTGCTGAATCCTATCATTACGTGCGTCACCCGAATGCCTTGGTCGTACAGCAGATTTTTGAGCGCATGGTCAAAGCAGCTGAAGGTGCTGCGCTAGGCACTCAAACGCGTATGGAGTACGAGGTAATCAATGGGGTGTACAACTTGTTGCCGAACGAGACCTTGGCACGCATCATGCACAAGAACCTTGAGAAAATCGGTGGTATAACCTATTCTCCCGAGGAGAAGAAATTTGCTGAAGAAATCATCAAAACCTATCCAGCAGGTGTAAAAGCTAGTCCGGAAGACGCTACCAAAATCGCTCCTTTTGTAGTGAGCGAGGAAGGTGGAGGTGGATCCACTGACGTGGGAGACATCAGCTGGTTGGTGCCTACTGTAGGTTTGGGTACAGCTACCTGGGTACCAGGCACCTCTGCGCATACCTGGCAGGCAGTAGCCGCTGGAGGCATGAGCATTGGTCAAAAGGGCATGATGGTCGCCGCCAAAACATTGACTTTAACAGCGATGGATATTTTCAATAATCCAGCGGTCACTGGCCAAGCCTTGCAGGAGCTCAATACGCGGAGAGGGGAAGGGTTTTCGTACAAGGCCCTAGTGGGTGATAGAACCGCTCCTCTGGATTACAGAAAGTAAGTTTGTTCTTGAGAATAAAAGGCTGGATTTCCGTTGATGGAATTCCAGCCTTTTTTTTATGCCTTATTTTTCAAAAGGAGTATATTGGAATTGCATTTTTCTTGCAAACTGTATTTATGCAAAGACGAACTTCTCTTAAACTTCTAGGCGCAGCTGGTGCAGGGATTGCAGGGCTGGTTCTGGCAGACTGGAAATGGCAAATTCTAGATCGCCTGACGCATGTTGGGTTTTTCACCTATGACCAGGAGCAACTTTTAGCTTCTTTGGCAGACACGATTATTCCAGCCGGAGTATCGGGTACTGCTGGCACTGCGCCCATAGGTGCATTGAGCACAGGTACAGACCAATTTTTAATCAAATTCTTTGAAAAGTGTCTGGAAAAGGAGGAGCAAGAAATCTTAATTCAAGAGTTGAAGGCCTTGGAAAAGCGGGGTTTTGCAGCACTTCCAAAGCTGGAAAGAGAAGCGATTTTGGGAGAATATTCTAAGACAGAAAATGAGAATCAAAAGAAATTCTACGAACTCATTCGTTCCAATACCATTTTTGGATTTACGACCGTCCGAGAAGTGATGGTCGATCATTTGGGCTACCAAGTAGCTCCAGGATTTTACAGCGGCTGTGTGGAGGTGCCTGCCGAAAAGGCGTAAATCACGATGTTACAAGATTCAAAAGCAAAACGAACCTACGATGCGATTGTCATTGGCTCTGGCGCTTCCGGAGGATGGGCAGCCAAAGAGCTGACCGAAAAAGGCTTGAAGACCCTGGTGTTGGAACGAGGCCGAATGGTACGCCACATCGAAGACTATCCCACCGCCTCCAAGGCCCCTTGGGAATTTGAATTCCGTGGTGCCGTGCCCATCGAGAAGCGTTCGGGACTAGGCGCGGCCAACTGGAAGCGGGAGGAGACCATGCATTGGGCGCTTGCCGAGGATGAGCAGCCTTACATCGAAGAGAAGCCTTTTCGATGGTTTCGGGGCTACCACGTGGGAGGCAAGTCCCTGCTCTGGGCACGAGGCACGCAGCGCTGGTCTGACTTTGATTTTGAGGGCCCCGCTCGCGATGGCTATGCCGTAGATTGGCCCATTCGCTACAAAGACATGGAGCACTGGTACACCTATGTGGAGACCTTCGTGGGCTTTGCTGGAAGTAGAGACGGCTTGGACGTGCTTCCCGATCAGGTGGTGCAGCCTGGTTTTGAACTGAGCTGCGTCGAGCGCTACTACAAGGAGAAGCTAAAGGAAATGTACGGATCTGAGCGGCACCTCGTGCAGGGTCGCTGTGCCCACCTCACCGATCCCCAGCAGATCCACCTGGATCAGAGGAGGTCGAAGTGCATGAACCAGAACATGTGCAACCGAGGCTGTATTTATGGGGGCTATTTTTCTGCAAATGCTTCCACGCTACCCTGGGCGGAGAAGACGGGCAACCTGACTCTTCGGCCTGATTCGGTGGTAGAATCGATTCTATACGACGAGCAAAAAGGCAAAGCAATCGGAGTTCGGGTGATTGACCGACTCACGCAAGAGACCAT